>JBKPCT010000061.1:0-9046 GCA_046727515.1 Actinomycetota bacterium
GGGATCAGCGGCGCGTACTGCGCCTTGACGTCAACGAGCGGGATCATCGGCACCGCGGGCGGATCTCCCCCAGAGTAGGTGGAACAGCAGCCACGCCGCGGCGAGCGCGACCACGGCGATCACAGCGTAATCGACCCAACGGAAATCCTCGTGTACGCGGCGGTAGCCGGTTCCGACACCCCATCCCGCGCCCGCCCACGCGAAGCACCAGATCGCCGACCCGACGAGTGTCAGCACCGTGTAGCGACGGAGCGGCGCGCGGAAGACGCCGGCCGGGATGGAGATGAAGGAACGAACGACCGGGGTCACGCGACCGAGAAAGACCGCCCAGTCGCCGCGACGGTCGAACCACGCCTCGGCCCGGTCGAGACGCTCGGGCGACAGATGGAACCAACGGCCGTGTTGCTCGAGGAGCGGCCGCCCACCGTAGGCACCGACGCCCCAGCCGATCAAGGAGCCGACGAGATAGCCGATCGTGCCGGCCACCGCGACAGCGACGAATCCCCAGACCGGCGTATCGATCTCATTGCCGAAGAGAACGACGTGCCCGCTTCCCACCGCCCCGGCCGCGAGCGCGCCGCCGTAGATCATCACCAGCTCGCTCGCCGCAGGGAACACGGCATCGACGAGCATCAGCACGAACACCGCATAGAGCCCGTGGTTGCCGACGAACGATGTGATGCTGTTCGTGATCGAGGCGAGCGACACCGGCAGCCGAGATTACTTCTTCGTCCGCGCCCCGCGCGCCGAGCAAGGGGCAGCCTGGAGCCAGTCCTCCTAGACCAGCGCCGCCGGCCGCTCTGCGCGGCGGTACTCCACCTCGTAGCCCAACCGGCGCGGGATCTCGAGCAAACGCTCGAGGTCGAGATCGATGCGGGCGCCCGCCTTCTGGGTCACCTCGTCCTCGATCGGGAGGTCGAAGTCGTCGGCGCCGTAGTCGAGCGCGCGGAAGGCGTCCTCGTTCTGGGTCAGCACAGAGGTGCGGACATGCTTGACGTTGTCGAGAAAGATGCGGCTGAGGCCGATCCAGCGCCGGTACTCCTCGGCCGAGATCTCCGTGCCGCCGAGCGCCGTGCCGTAGGGCTTGTACGTCCAGCAGAGGAACGAGAAGAGGCCGTCACCGGTGTCGGCCAACAGAGCGTCCTGAAAGTCCCTCGTACGTTGGAGATGCTCGAGCCGCTCTTCCAGCGTCTCGTCGAAGCCGATCACCATCGTCGCCGTCGTCCGCATCCCGCTCTCGACGATCGCACGCTGGGCCTCGAAGTAGTCCGCGACCGTGTACTTCCACTTGGCGTGCCGGCGGCGGAAGTCCTCGGTCAGGATCTCGCTGCCGCCGCCCGTCACCCAGTGCACGCCGGCGTCGCGCAGCCGCGCCGCCGCCTCCGCGTAGGAGAGTCCGGCGCGGTCGGCGAGGAACACGAACTCGGCGACCGTCAGCGCGTAGAACTCGACCTGCTCGCCGTAGCGCTCGCGCACGGCGTTGAAGAGATCGCAGTAATAGTCGAGCGGCAGCTTCGGGTTGAAGCCGCCGTTGAACCCGACGAGGTCGCCGCCGAGCTCGACGAGCTCGTCGATCTTCGCGAAGACGTCCTCCCGCGAGAGCACATAGCCGCCGCTCTGGTTCGGCAGGACATAGAATGCGCAGTAGTCACACTGGGCAACACAGACGTTCGTGTAGTTGATGATGCGCATCACCATGTACGTCGCGTGACCAGGCCTGTGCCAGCGCGCCCGCACCTCCTGCGCGCGGCGCCGGAGCTCGTCGTCGTCGCCCCGGAGCCAGAGCTCGCGTGCCTCGTCGACAGAGACGCGGCTCACGCCGGAACCGCCTCCTCGGCGGGCAGCACATCCATGAACGAGCTGACGGAGAAGACGGCGTTTCCGGCCCCGGCCTTGCCGTACCCGGGCGGCGGCTGCAGGCCGTGCCGCTCGATCGCGTCGCGATACGCCTCGAGCAGCCGCACGTGGTACTCGAGCGGCGCCCCCTCCGGGTTGTCACGACCCAGCGGCGTCGTCGGCTCGGGGCACCATGTCGTGAACCGCGGCGTGATCCCGCGCGACATGAAGAAGTCCAGTCCCTCGACCGTGCTCGCGATCGCCTCGTCCACCGTCGGGAAGCCGAACGGCCTCGCCAGCTCGATCCCGGCGACGAAGTTCGGGATCACCCCCCGCGGCCCGAACACCTCTGCCGCGTCGAGGATCCGCCGGTGCCACTCCTCCCGACCGACATAGCGCTCCTTCCCGGGACAGATGATCGAGAAGAGCCGCGCGTCCCAGACCTCGTAGTTCGGGTGGTAGATCGCGATTCCGTAGTCCTTGTACCGCTGCACGTCCGCGCGCGGTAGCGCCTGCGCGACCACCTTGCCGATCCAGCGGCCGGGGAAGCGCTCCTCGATCGCCCGCGCGTAGCGTCCGTAGAAGTCTGCCTCCTCGAGCCCGTCGACCTTCGAGGTCACGGACCCGCCCGTCAGGGTGTAGGCATGCGAGGCGCCGTCGTCGTGCTCGGCGATGATCGCAAGCGCCTCGAGCACGTCCTCGACGGGCTTGATCCCGGTGTAGGGACGCCCCGCCCTCCGGTGCTGCCGCCAGTTGTGGTTGATGTCGCAGAACCCGCACTCCTCCTTGGCACCGAAGTACTGGCAGAGCCGCAGCACGGTGAGGTAGATCAGGTATCCCCACTGGATCGTCGGGGCGGTCTCCATCACCGTCTTGCCGTTCGCGAGCGTGTGCCGGTAGTAGGCCGGCATCGGCGGGAGATCGACGTCGGCGACCGCGTGCCCCTCGAGCGTCAGCCGCCGCCCCTCGACCCGGTAGGGCGACGAGGGGTTCACGCGCACCGAGACGATCGTCCGGCGGAGCGCATACGGGCCCCCGGTGAGCGCGATCTCCTCGGGCGGCCGCCGCACCGCCGCCTCGCCGAGCTCCGCCAGCGGCTGCTGGTCGAACGAGAAGATGAAGTACGACTTCGGCTTGACTGCTCCGTCGAGGTTGTCGGAGAGGGCCGACGGCGCGAACGCGATTCCAGTGCGGAGCAGGTCCTCCTTCAGCACCGCCTCGGGAGGAACGCCCGGGTAGCGCTCGACCAGCGACTCGACGAGGGCCGTGCGACTCATCGGCGGATTTCCGGCGGATGAGGAGGAGCGAGCCGAAGGCGCGCGACGGTCATGCGATCACCGCCTCGTGCACGAAGCGAAGCTCCGGCACCTCGTCGAGCTCGCCGACGTCGCGCGCCATCTCCAGGAAGGTGAACAGGCCCGCGCGCTCGCGTGGCCCGAACCGGTAGCGCAGCTTCTCGAAGTACCGGGCCAGGAAGCCGGCCGGATAGCCGTAGCGCTCGCTCGCTTCGCGCGCGAGCTGCTCGGGCTCGGCGCGCGCGTGCCGGACGGAGGCGACGAGCGCTTCCTCCAGCTCGACGAGGCCCGCCGGCGGAGGATCCGGCGCCGCCCAGACCGCGAAGACCATCGGCAGCCCGGTCCGCTCCTGCCACAGACGGCCGAGGTCGTAGTGCGGCGTCGGATCCTCGAACGCGCTTCTCAGCGCAGCGTCGCCGATCAGGAGCTCGGCGTCCGCTTCCTCGCCGAGCAGGAGGTGCTCGGCTTCCGGCATCAGGACCTTGGTCAGGACGACGGAGGTGGCGCTCTCGGGCGTGACCGCGACGCGGCGCACCTGCTCGAGGGGCCGCCTGGAGACGAGCTGGATCGAGTCGACCGCGCCCTCCGAGCCGACGCAGAGCCGTGGCAGCAGCCGGAGTCGCTCGGCGTTCCGCGCCCACTCGATGGACGAGATCGGCGCCAGATCGAGCTCGCCGCCGACGAGACGCGTGTTCAGGTCGGTCGGAACGCCGCTCACCTCCTCGACGTCAGCGTCGAGCCGGTAGAAGACCGGTGCCATGTTCACGTAGGAGATGCGGCCGAGCCTCAGGCGACCGGTCGGCTCAGATGTGTGCAGCATCACGACTCCCGGTGGACGACGAGGTGGGTGAGGGTCTCGAGCTCTTCGCGGTACAGGTGCCCGTCGAGGCACTCGCGTGCGTGTCGCGCGTGCTCGAGCGCGACGTCGCGGGCGGCGTCGATCGCTCCGGTCGCGGCGACCCGCACGAGCGCACCCTCGAGCGGTCCACCCGCGAGCGCGCGGCGCACGACCGCGTCCTTGCGCGCCGCGAGGATCAGCGGGAGCGTCGGCGTCCCCTCCCGGAGGTCGACGCCCGCGACCTTTCCCGTCTCGATCGTGTCGCCCGAGCAGTCGAGGACGTCGTCGGTGATCTGGAAGGCGATCCCGAGCGCGAGCCCGAAGAGACCGAGCTGAGGCCGGGTGGGTCCACCGCCGAGCAGACAGGCCGCCTCGAAGAGCTTCCCCGTCTTCAGCGCGCAGCGTTCCAGGTATGCGTCGACCGTCGTTTCCGGGTCGTGGGACTGTCGGCGCTGCATCGCCTCGCCGCGGGCAAGGCAGAGCGCTGAGTTCGCGAGCAGCGCCACTGCGTGCGCGTCGCCGGTCGCCGACAGCTCGGCAAACGCGCGCGCGAACAGGTAGTCGCCTGTCGCACGCGCCGCCTCGGGCCCGTACGCCGACCAGGCCGAGGCGCGCCCACGCCGGAACTCCGCGCCGTCGATCAGGTCGTCATGGACGAGCGTCGCCATGTGGACGAGCTCGACCGCCGCGCCGGCGGCGACGGAAGGGGCGTCGCCCCTGGGCGTGGCGAAGAAGACGAGCAGCGGCCGCAGCCGCTTGCCGCCGGCGTTCAGCGCATCGGCGGAAACGGCGGCGACGAGCCCCGGGTGCGTCCGGACGGTCTGCTCGAGCCGCTCCTCGAGCTCGGCGAGATAGTCGTGGAGACCCGGTGTCTCCTGGATCGCGGCGAGGGCGGTCACGCACTCGTCCTCGTCTTCAGCGCTCCCGTGTGCAGCGCCACGATCCCGCCCGCGAACGTCCGGTACTCGACCGCGGCGAACCCCGCGCCCGTCAGACGGTCGACGAGCTCCTGTGGGCCGGGGAAGCGGCGGACGCTCGCCGGGAGGTAGGAGTAGGCCCCGCCGCCCTCGAGCAGCTTGCCGAGCAGCGGAACGACCCGGTCGAACCAGATGCGGTAGAACGGCGCCAGCGGCCCCGCCGGCGTCGTGATCTCGAGGATGCCGAGGCGCCCGCCCGGCACGAGCACGCGCGCCAGCTCTGCGAGGCCGAGCCCGAGGTCGGCCACGTTCCGGACGCCGAACCCGACCGTCGCCGCGTCGAACGAGCCGTCTGCGAAGGGCAGCGCGAGCAGGTCGCCTTCGATCCAAGTGACCGCGCTCGACTTGCGGCGTGCGCGCTCGAGCATCCGCGGGGAGAAGTCCAGCCCGGTCACCTTCCCACCCGCGCGCGTGCACGCAACAGCGAGGTCGCCCGTGCCACAGCACGCGTCGAGCACCCGGTCGCCCGGGCGGACGACCGTCTCGGCTGTGAGCCGCCGCCAGCGCAGGTCGAGGCCGGCCGTCATCACACGATTCATCAGGTCGTAGACAGGCGCGATGCGGTCGAACATCGTCCGCACCTCGCTCGCCGGCAACGTGCCCGATGCGGACATTGTCCGGGGACTATCCCCAGACACGGCTGTTCGCGTCACGGCTCGCCCCACCGCTTGACGAGTGCGTTCTCGAGCCCGAGCTGGTCGAGCGCACGCGCGGCGATGAAGTCGACCAGGTCGTCGACGGTCTCGGCGCCGTGGTAGAAGCCCGGCGCGAGGAAGAGCACCGTCGCCCCGGCGCGGCGCACGGTGAGCATGTTCTCGAGATGGATCGTCGAGAGCGGCGTCTCCCGCGGCATCAGGACGAGCTTCCGGCCCTCCTTCAGCGCGACCGAGGCAGCCCGGTGGATCAGGTTCGACATCGCCCCGGATGCGATCGTGCCCAGCGTCCCCATCGAGCACGGGCAGATCACGTAGCCGTCGACCTTCGCCGAGCCGCTCGCGTACGGCGCCCGCCAGTCCTGCGGGTCGTAGACGGCGACCTCGCCGCGGGCGTGCTCGGTGAACCGCGCGAGCGTCTCGTCGCGCGAGAGCCGGGCATCGCCGTAGAGCTCGGTCGCGATCACCTCGAGCCCGGCGGCCGACGCGCAGACGCCGACCTCACAGTCGGCTGCGGTCAACGCTTCGAGGAGTCGAGCTGCGTACGGAGCGCCGGAGGCGCCGGTTATGCCGAGAAAGACGCGCATCGCGCCATTCTGCTCACTTCGAGCCCTTGGAGGCCTCGAGGAAGATCGCGAGCTTGCGGAGGTCCTCGTCGCCGAGCGAGGCGAACGACGGCATCGGCGAGCCGGGCGTAACGCACGACGGGCACTTCAGATGCTGGATCTGGAACTGGATCCCGCGGCCCTTCGAACCCTCCTTGCTCAGGTCGGGCGCACCGAGGTTGGAGGAGCCGGTACCGAGATAGGTGTGACACGTCAGGCAGCCCGATTCCGCGAAGAGGTTCGCCCCCGGAACCGCGGCCGGCGGCAGGTCGTTCTTCTTGACCCACTGCGGCACCGCCGCCTTCGTCTCGCTGGCGAGCGACTCCTTCGCGACGGCGCCCTTGTAGGTCAGCGTCCCCAGCGCGATCACGGTCAGGATCGTGATCACGACCGCGACGGGCCGTCGCGACAGCCGCCGCTCGCGCCGCGTGTCCACGAACGGGAGCGCGAGCATCAGGATGATGATGATCGTCGGAATCCCGACCGTTCCGAGGATCACCGAGTCCGGCCACTTGAAGATCCGCAGCAGGTAGAAGAGGAAGTAGAAGTACCAGTCCGGCCGCGGCACGAAGCTCGTCGTCCCCGGGTCGGCCTCGTCGGTGTACAGCGGGCCGAGCCACCCGGCGCCGGTGCCGGTGTGGTCGCCCGGCGTCGTCCACTTCCACACCACCGCGAGTGCGACGATCACGAGCACGACGACGAGGCTCATCACCGTGTCGTGGAAGACCGCGTAAGGGTAGAACGGCTTCCCCCGCTTCTGGACGTCCTGCTTGTAGCGCGCGTAGTCGGTTCGCCGTGCCTGGAGGCTCGGGCTCGGGTTCTTGACCGTCACGGCGTCGGCCGCCCTCGCATGGTCGGCGTGACGAGCCCCGCGCGTGCCGGAGGGGACGGCTCCGGCTCGATGTACTCGCTGCCCGCGGCCTCCTTCGACCACGGCGGCGAGCTGACCCCGAGCCTGACCACGAGGTAGATGTGCAGCCCGATCAGCGCGAAGATCGCGCCCGGCGCGATCAGCATGTGCAGCGAGTAGAAGCGCGCGAGCGAGTCTCCCCCGATCGCGGGCCCGTCCTGGAGGACCTGGGCGAGGATCGTCCCGACGAACGGCCCGTTCGCGGTGATGTTCATCCCCACCACCGTCGCCCAGTACGCCGTCTGGTCGTAGGGGAGCAGGTAGCCGGTGAAGCCCTCGAACATTCCGAGGATCAGCAGGAAGACGCCGACGATCCAGTTCAGCTCGCGCGGGTACTTGTAGGCGCCGTACAGGAAGACCCTCGCCATGTGGAAGAAGAGCAGGATGATGAAGACGCTCGCGCCCCACCGGTGCATGCCGCGGACGAGCCAGCCGAAGTCGACGTCGTTCGTGATGTGCTGGACCGACGCGTAGGCCTCGTCCGGGCTCGGCTTGTAGTACATCGCCAGGATCACGCCCGTGACTGCCTGGACGAGGAAGGCGGTCAGCGTCGCGGAGCCGAGGGTGTGCGCCCAGCCGCTGTCGCTCGGAACCTTGCGAAACAGGAAGTAGCGGAGCCCCCCGATCAGCCCGGACCGCTCCTCGAGCCAGTCGACCGGGTAGAGGACCATCGCCTCCATTTGCCTCCGGCGTTCCGACTTGGCCATCAGGCGCGAATCTCCGGGATCGGAAAGAGCCAGAACTCGGGGCCGGCGACGTGCTGCCCCGGGTTGTGCAGGGGGTACTTCTTGATTCTGGCCGTCTTCCCCGCGCCCTTGACGTAGTCGACGCTGTAGGCGCTACCGAGGATCAGACGGCCGTCCTTGATCGAGTATTCGTAACGATCGAGCGCGCGGACGGGCGGGCCGGCGGTGCGGTTGCCCTCGGTGTCGTACTGGCCCCCGTGGCAGGGGCAGCCGAAGCCGGCGGGCTTGACCGGAGTCTTCTTCAGGATCTCGTTCCCCCGCTTGTCCGTCTCGGTCTTCGCCTGGTTCTCCGCCACCGGTCCGTTCGGCTGCACCGGGCAGCCGAGGTGTGCGCACCGGTTGGAGAGGATCGTGAAGCTCGGCTGGTTGACGAGCAGCCCGTTGTAGCGGGTGTAGGCCGTCCGCCGGGAGACCTCGCCCGCGTTCGGGTCCTCGACGAAGGTCGTGATCAGGAACTGCCCCTCCGGGAAGTCCGAGAGCGGGCCGAGGTCGATCGGGTTGAACTTGTCCCCCTCGACCGAGGAGGCGACCATCATGCCGAGCGGCGGGATCGTGACGATCCCGCCGATCAGCGCACCGAGGCCGAGCGTCGAGAACTCGAGGAACTTGTTGCGGGGGAAGCGCTCGCCGGGGGCGGGCGGCGGAGCGCCTGCCGGCCCGGCCGTGGCCGGCGGCGCGTACCCGTCGACGGCAGGGGCGGGCGCGGGCGGAGGCGGCGGGGGCAGCTCCACGCGCCCCTCGCCCTTCGAGAGGTCGCGCACCCAGAGGAAACCAAAGACGAGCGCGATCACGCCGCCGACGGCGACCGCCGGCCAGCTGACGATCAGGCCGACGAGGACACACGCCACGCCGATGGCGAACCCAACCGGCCACAGGGTCGGAGACGGCTGATGAGGCTTATCGTGCCCCGACCGGGGCTCCACTTCGTAACGCCTCCTTCTTGCTTATCCAGAGATTCAAACGGTCGCCTGTGCCTGGTGTCAACGACGTAACACTTGGCGCAACGCGCCGCACTATGACGCATCTCGTGCGGCGGGGCGAACAAAGCCGTATTCCTTCCAGCGGCCGTCGACCAGGGCCTTGATCTCGTCGGTCATCACGATCTCGGGCGGCCACTCGCGGGCGCCCTCCTCGCGGAGCTTGTGGGTCGCGTCGATGCCGATCTTCCCGCCCACGAACTGGGTGC
>JBKPCT010000062.1:0-11459 GCA_046727515.1 Actinomycetota bacterium
CTTCGTGATGCCGGCGACGCAGCACGACGCCGTCCTGTGGCTGTCGGGGAGTGCCTACGACGTGGTCTTCGACGTTGCACGCGACACTATCGGCGAGCTGCGCGAGCTGGCGTCAGTCGCCGAGGAGACGTCCAGCTGGCCGTACCGGCACGATCGCGACCTCACCGGGTTCATCGACGGGAGCGAGAATCCGACGCTGATCGACGCCCCCGACGTCGCCCTGATCCCGGACGGGAGCGCTGGAGCCGGCGGCACGATCCTCCTCCTGCAGAAGTGGGTCCATGACGCGACGGCCTGGGAGTCGCTCTCCGAGGCCGAGCAGGAGCGCGTGATCGGCCGGACGAAGCCCGACAGCGTCGAGCTGGAAGACAAGCCGGCGAGCTCACACGTCGCGAGCACCGACCAGGAAACGTTCGGGAAGGTCTTCAGACGCAACATGCCCTACGGCACCGTGACCGACCACGGCACCATGTTCGTCGGCTTCTGTGCCGAGCAGAGGCCGCTGTCGGCGATGCTCGAGAGCATGGCCGGACTCGGCTCGAGCGGATCCCGCGACGCGCTCACGCACTACACCAAGCCGCTGACCGGCGCCTACTACTTCGTTCCCTCCACTGAGGCGCTGCGCCGGTTGCTTGCTCCCTAGACCGCAGCTTCGGGCCAGTTGAGGGCGGCGATTGTCATTGTGGTTCTCCCTTCTCTCTGTCGGCTAGATCGATCGCTGGTAAGTGGTGAAGGCACGGGTCGCAAAGGCGGCGCTGGCGAGTAGGAGCAGGGCGAGGAGACCGGTGCGGGTCGCGATCAGGCCCCAGTCGGGTGTCGATCCGACCGCCGACCGGCCTGCCTCGACGGCCCAGTTGACGGGGTTGAACTTGGCAATCCAGCCCAGCCAGCTGGGCAGCAGGCTCTGCTGCATCAGCGCCGACGAGAGAAACGTGAGCGGGAGCGTCACCATCGTGACAATCCCGATCAGCGTCTCGCGCTGCCGGCTCAGCACCGCGACGCCGTTCGAGAGCGAGGCGAACACCGCACCCAGGAGCCCGGCGACCGCGACCAGCACGGCCTCCCCCGCAACGCCGTTGTCGAACCTGGCGCCGACCGCGAGCGAGAGCGAGATCACGATCACGCTCTGGACGACGATGCTGAGCACCGACTGGGCGACGCTGCCGAGGTTGAGCGCCCCGCGCCAGATGGGCGAGACGAGCAGCCGGTCCATCGTGCCTCGGTTGATGTCATCGATGAAGGCCATCCCGACCCAGCCGGCCGTGGAGATCGCAAGCATTACGACGACCCCCGGCGTGAGGAACTCGAGGTACGAGCCGCCGCTGAAGCCGGGGATGTCGGCCGCCCGCTTGAACAACGCCCCGAACAGGAGCAGCCAGATGACGGGCTGCACGATGGAGATCCCGATCCAGGCCGGCTGGCGCAGGAGGGCCCGGATGTAGCGAAGCGCGACCTGCCGGCTGTGCCGCAAGGGGGTCATGCCGCCACCCTCTCTCTCGCTTCCTGGTTCGTTCCCGTGTCTGCCTGCCGGAACGACCGGCCGGCGTGTCGGAGGTACACCTCGTCCAGCGAGGGCCGAGCGATCGTCGCCGAGGCCACCGGCAGGCCGCTCTGCTCGAGGGCTGTGATCAGGGACGGGATCGCTGCTGCCCCGTTGACCGCCCTCGCGCGGACCAGGCGCCCCTCGACGGCGAGCTCGGTGAGCCCCGATATCGCCAGCACCCCCGCGGCGGCACCGGCGCTTGCGGATTCCGCGAGCTCCACCTGCACGGTGTCCCCGTGCAGCTCGCTCTTCAGGTGGTCCGGACTTCCCTGGGCGACGACGCGGCCCCGGTCGACGATCACGAGCTCCGATGCGAGCCGGTCCGCCTCCTCGAGGTAGTGGGTCGTGAGCAGGATCGTCATCGCCTCGTCTTCGGCGAGACGTTCGATCTCTCGCCACAGCTCGGCGCGCGCCTCGGGGTCGAGACCCGTGGTGGGCTCATCGAGGAACAGCACCTTGGGCCGGTGAACGAGGCCGAGCGCGACGTCGAGCCGCCTCTGCATGCCGCCGGAGTAGGTCTTGGCGAGCCGCCCGGCCGCCTCGGCCAAGCCGAGCCGCTCGAGCAGCTCCGCCACGCGCTCGCGTCGGGCTGCACGCGTGACCCCGTAGAGCTCCGCCTGCATCTCGAGGTTCTCGCGGCCGGTCGCCTCGGGGTCGAGGCCGGGTTTCTGCCCGACGACGCCGATCGAGCGTCGCACGCGCTCGGCGTCGCGGACGACGTCCAAGCCCGCAACGCGCGCATCCCCGCTGTCCGCCCTCGACAGGGTCGTCAGGATCTTGACGGCGGTCGACTTCCCGGCACCGTTCGGGCCGAGCAAGCCGAAGATGGTGCCCGCCTCGACAGCGAAGGTGCACCCGTCCAGGGCACGGACGCCGCCCGGATATGTCTTCCTCAGCTCCACTGCTTCGATCGCCTTCACATCGTCCTCCAACATCGCTACAATTTCGATGGCAAAACTTTTTAGCACAGAAACTATTCTCTTGTCAAAACTTTCGAGGGACGAACTGATCCAGGAGTTCATCGCGGCGATCCGGGCAGGGCAGACCGCAAACCAGACGCTCGACCACTCGGTGGCCGAGTACCTCGGCATCGACCCCTCCGCGTTGCGCTGCCTCGACATCCTCGACCAGGAGGGACCGATGACCGCCGGACGGCTCGCGGAGCGGGCGCGACTCAGCCCCGGCGCGATCACGGCGCTGCTCGACCGCCTCGAGAAGAAAGGGCTCGCACGTCGGCTCCGGGACACGAAGGACCGGCGGCGAGTTCTCGTCGAGGTGACTCCGGAAGTTCGCCGGGGCGGCGAGCAGCTCTACGGGACGCCCGAAGAGGGCGCCCAAGCACTGGCGGGCTACTCCGACGAGCAGCTCGAGTTCCTGATCGGCTTCCTGCGCGGCAACATCGCCTACCAGGAGGAGCGAATGCGCCGCCTCGACGAGCTGAAGGCTCAGGGCGCAGGCCGCGAGTAGGCTCGGCGCGCAGAACGTCTCCCAGCGACGGCCGGAGCCCGCCGCTGCACACGAGGGTAGGGTTCCCTGGCCGTGGACCTGCGACGCTTCCTGCCGATCCTGCTGATCGCCTTCGCGGCCCTCTTCATCCTGCCGC
Organism: Actinomycetota bacterium; assembly: GCA_046727515.1. Lineage (GTDB taxonomy): Bacteria > Actinomycetota > Thermoleophilia > Gaiellales > Gaiellaceae > DATBLE01. Next base: position 3,147 of record JBKPCT010000062.1, read on the forward strand.
AGCTCTTCAAGGGCGGCGGGTCGAAGACGCTCTCGTCGAAGGACCGCGGCCGGCTAACCCTGGACGCGATCGAGCGCATCGATCGCGCGCAGCAGCGGGCGCTCACATCGACCGGCAGGTACACGAGCGACCTCGCCGAGCTCGTCGCGCGCGACCGGGTGCTCGCTTCTGAGTTGACGATCCCGCTGACCGTCGACCTGGACGTCGCCGGTAACGGCAAGAGCTACCTGGCGCGCGTGTCCAGTGACATCGTCAGCGCGGCCTGGAGCCGGACCGGATCGACAGTCATTCGCAGTTGCCGGGTGCTGAGGTCGAGGACCGGAGTGGACTGCCCGGTCGAGACAATCGGGCCGACGACGACGACCGTCACCTCGACCACCGACAGGACGACCACCACCAGGACCACCGGGACGATCACGACCGTGACGAAGTGAATGCCGAGCCGCGCTGGTGGGAGCTCCGGCGCGCGCAGAACCTCAAGCCCGCGACGTACACCTGTCCGCTCTGCGCCCGGCGCCTCGCCTCGATGAGCGATCACATCCTGCTCTTCCCCGAGGGCGACCACTCGGCACGACGGCACGCGCACACCGAGTGCGTGCGGCATGCCCGCGAGTCGGGCCGGTTGCCTTCGCGGGACGAGTGGCGGAAGACTCAGCCCCGCCGGCGCTGGTTCCGGCACGGCTGATCTACCAGGAGACTTTTCGCCGACCGCGAGCGCGCCGGCGGATCTCCCTTCGCGCTTCCGACCGGAGCCGGGCGTCCTGCTTGACGGCGAGGTGCCGCAGCTCGGCCTGGAGCTTCTTCCAGCTGTCGTAGCGCTCGTGCGCGGGCAGCTCGCCGCGGGCGGCTGCGGCATGGCGGAGCCGGCCGGCGAGCTCCGCCGGCTGCTCTCCCCGCGCCGTGTAGAGGAGATACGCGCCCCGGTGCTCGACGGCAACCCGCGCGGGCTAGCGGAGCGCCCTGCGCCGGAGGCGGTGAGCAAGGGTCTTCGTCATCTGTGCCACCTCCTTCGTCGCAGGGAACAGGCGGGATCCTACCGGATCAGGCGCCGAGGAAAAGCGTCTTCGCCCAGCAGGCGATAGCCCTCGACGGACGGATGGTCGCCGTCGGACGTCCACTCCTCCTTCATCCGCCCCGGGTTCGCCGCGTCCTGGAGCGTCTCGTAGAACGGCAGCACGGGCACCCCCTCGTCGCGGGCGAGCGCGCGGATCAGCCTGTTCAGGTGGCGGATGTTCGGGTCGGCCCGCGGCCAGCCGTTGTTCCAGGGGAGGAGCTCGGCGATCGCGACCTGGAGGCCGAGCCTCTTTCCCTGCTCCACCATCGCACGGAGGTTGTCCGCGGCGGCCTGAACGGGCCGGCCCTGCGCGATGTCGTTGATGCCGCCCTGGACAATCAGGATCTGCGCGCCCTTCGTGCACGCCTCGAGGCGCGCGGCGATCTCGTCCGTGCGTTCGCCGTAGACGCCGCAGTTCCGGAACCGCAGCTCGCGATGCTTCCGCTGGGCCCAGTACTCCCACTGGCTCTTCTCGTCCGCTCCGAAGCCGAGATTGTCCCGCTGCCGCGGGTCCGGGTCGTACCCTGGCGAGCCGGCGGTGATCGAGTCGCCGAGGGCAGCGACGAGACTCGTCTCGGCCACCGGTCTCGAGCTCCCGCAGCCGGCTAGAAGAAGAACTGCCGCCAGGCCGACCACCAGTCGTCGCCCCGGCAGACGATCTCGCGCGGCCCGACGACCTCGACCGCAGGCTTCCAGCGGACGTTGTCGACGCCGTCGGTGTGGTGGAAGACGACCCGGATCTCGCACGGCCGCCCGGGATCGTATGGCGGCACCGCACTCAGGTCGCCCAGTGCCTTCCGCGCCCCCTCCTCGACCGCCTCGCGGGCTCGTCTTGGCGCAACGTTGCGCGCCCCGAAGCGGCCAGTGCCCTCCTTGACGGCGACGGTGGTGAGGCCGTCGCCGAGCAGCTCGCGCCCCTCGTCGCACGTCGCCCGGTCGCCGGTGACGAGCAGGACGGGGCAGCCCCACGTCCCGCAGAGCGCGGCGTTGATGCCGATCTCCCCCACCTCGACGCCGTTGAGGGTCAGCGTCCGCCACTCGCTGCCCGAGACGGTGTGGTTGAGGACGCCGAACGGGCTGCCGGCACGGGCGTGCATCCCGACGAAGAGCGCGGCGTCGCACCCCTGCTCGAGGAACGCGGTGTAGCCGGTCCAGTGCTCCTGGATCACGTACTCGCAGTCGGGGTCGAGGTCCTCCGCCACGAGCGAGTTGAACTTGTACGGGCCGGCCGCGCCGTGGCAGTCCATGACGACGATCTCGGTCGCACCCGCCTGCTTCGCCCCGCGGACGGCGGCGTTGATCTCCTCCGTGTAGAGCTTGCGTCCCTCCTGGTAGAGCGGGCTGTCGCCGGACGTCTGCTCCCACTTGACGATGCCGGCGACGCCCTCGATGTCGCTGATGATGTGGACCTTCATGCGAGGTCGATGCTCTCGTTGGCGTCGCTGACCGTGAGGCCGGGGCTTGGACCTCCCGCGATCGCGTACACGCGCGTCCCGACCGCGACCACGCCGAGTCCGTGGCGAGGCGTCGGCAGGTCAGGCAGGCGCCGCCAGCGTCTCGTGGCGAGGCTGTAGGCGTAGACCGAGCTGATCGTCCCGGTGGGAGCTTCGCCACCGACGGAGACGATCGACCCTGCCGCTGCGGCGGCACCCGTTCCGCCGCGAGCGCTCGGAAGCGAGGCGAGACGGCTCCACCGCTTCGCGCCCGGGCTCCAGACCTCGAAGGTCGAGAGGTTCGTGTCGTAGCCGGCCTTGCGCCCGCCCACGGCGTAGATCTTCCCACCTGCGGCCGTGACGGCGAGATGCTCGCGCGGCGTCGGTGCGGCAATCGCGTGCCACCGGCGCGTGACGAGATCGAGCGCGAACGCGAGCCGCGCAAGTCCCGAGGCCGCGCGGCCGCCGACGACGTAGAGCTTTCCGCCGAGCACCGCTGCGCCGCCGGCCGCGCGCGGCTCGGGCAGCCGAGGCAAGGTGTGCCATGCGCCCCGGTCGAAGACGAATGCGGAACGCGTCGCGCCGCCCCCGCCGATCGGGTTGCCGTAGCCGCCGACGACATACAGGCGCCGACCGTCGGAGGCGACGAGCGCATGGTGGACGGAGGCCGGAAGATCCGGCAGGCGACGCCAACGGTCCGCAGCCGGGGAATAGAGATCCACCCGCGCCGACGGTGCGCCGCTCTGCGTCAGGCCCCCGACGACTGCGATCTCGCCGCGGACCACCGCGGCTGCCACCTCCGTCCGAGGCTCGGGCATCGGAGTGACGGCGACCCAGGCGAATGCGGCGGCCAGGAGGATGGACGTCATGCGACCGCGATCTCCCCGACCGTCTCGCCGAGGGTGTTCTCGATGAGCACTGTGCGCCATTCATCGCCGAGACCGATGAAGGCCGCGAGCGCCGGGCGCAGCGCGCGCGTCGCGCCGTCCTCGACCTTCAGTGCGATGCCGAAGCCGTCGGGGGAGGCGGCGCAGATCAGACCCTCGGCCCCGCCCTTCGCGATCCAACCCGGGCGCAGGCGCATCAACTCGGTGTCGTTCGCTTCCCGCTCGTAGCCGACCAGCTCGGGGTGTGCCGTCATCGCCGCCGCGATCGGCGCGCCTCCGTCGAGCTGGGCCAGGCGCGAGAAGGAGTGCGCCATGCGCTCGAGCGTGAGGGCGAAGGTGAGCACGCCGCAGCCGTCGATCGCGGCCGGGACCTGCTCGCGCGGGAGCTCGGCGGCGGCCGCGATCTCCTCGTGGAGGAGCTGCTGCATCGGGTGTTCCGCCAGGCGGTAACCGGCGGTCGGCCAGCCGCGAGTGCGGCAGACGGCGAGGAATCCGCCGTGCTTTCCCGAGCAGTTGTGCGCGAGCCGACTCGGGCCACGCCCCTCCTGAGGTCCGCACTGGAGGTCGTCCTCGGTCGCCGGCGCCTTCGCGAGCAGGCTCGCGGCGGCGGCGAGCTGGGCTTCGCCGGCGCGGTGCGACGCGCACGCGATCGCCAGCTCGACGTCGGTGATGTCGTCGCGCTCGCGCGCGAGCGGCAGGGCCTGGATCGGCTTGGAGGACGAGCGGAAAAAAGTGACGAGCTCTGTGTTTCCAGCGCTTTGAACCACGCGGCCGCCCTCGACGGCGACTGCGTGCACACGGTGCACTGCCTCGATCACCGACCCCCGACGCACGGTTACCCTGAACGCGTCCATGCGAAGGAGCGTACGTGCCTGAGCTACCCGAGGTTGAGGCGCTGCGGCGGGCCGTCGACGACCCGGTGCGCGCGTTTCCGATCGAGCGCGCGGGCCCGGCGCACATCGCGACCCTGAAGACGTTCGAGCCGCCTTTGTCGGCGCTCGAGGGGCGTCGGCTGGTAGGCGCAGAGCGGCGCGGGAAGAGACTCCTGTTCCCGACCGAGGACGGAGAGCTCGTGCTGCTCGTCCACCTGATGTCGGCCGGCCGGCTGCGGTACCTGCGAGCGGGCGAGGCCGGACCGAAGACCCCGGCGTTCCGGTTGCGGTTCGAAGGCGGCGGCGAGCTCGTGCTCACCGAGGCCGGGGCGAAGAAGCGCGCCGGAGTCTGGCTATTGACCCCCGACGACGCCCACGAGGAGCTCGCCCACCTGGGCCCGGAGGCGCTCGGGGTCGGTGCCGAGCGGCTCGCGCAGATCCTGGGCTCAGATTCGCGGCGGCTGCACTCGCTGCTCCGCGATCAGCGGGCGCTCGCCGGGATCGGGCGTGCCTGGGCGAACGAGATCCTCCAGCGGGCGCGGCTCTCCCCGTTCGCGCTCTCGACCGAGCTCTCGCCCCAGGAGGTCGGACGGCTGGCCGCGGCGATCGACGCGGAGCTCGCGCGCGGGCTCGAGCTGCGCGAGCGCGGGGCGAAGGACAGGACCGTCTATCGGATCCACGGTCGTCTCGGAGAGCCGTGCCCCGACTGTGGCACGCCGATCGCCCGGGTCGACTACGAGGAGCACACGATCTACTACTGCCCGCAGTGTCAGACCAGCGGCCGCGTGCTGAAGGACCGGCGGCTCTCGAGGCTGCTGCGGTGAAGCTCGGCTCGCCGGACGGCGCCTTTGTTGCCGAACCTGGGCTTCGTCCGCGCGTGCCCGATCGTGGTGCCCTGCATCCGACCTGGTAGACGCGCATAGGACGCTCTAACCTTGGATTGACCGGGATCCCGAACGAGGGGCTACGCGTGAGAAGCCGCAAGTTCCACGTGTTTTTTCTCGCCCTTGCGAGCGCGAGCGGACTCACCGCGGTTCTCTTCCAACCGGCCGCCCACGGCTCCTTCCGGCAATCGGGCGGCATCTTCCGCATAGCCCTCGCTCCGCAGTCGGGTCTCGACTACATCGACCCTGCCCTTTCGTTCACCGCAGCTGGTTGGGCACTGCTCGACACGACGTGTGCGAGGCTCATGTCCTACCCGGACAAGCCGCCGCCGGCCGGGTTCCGGCTCCAGCCGGAGGTGGCAGCCGGCTTTCCCAGAGTGTCCCGCGACCTCAAGACCTACACGTTCACATTGCGCAGCGGGTTCCGCTTCAGTGACGGGACACCGGTCCGGGCCAGCGCCTTTGCCCGCGCCATCAACCGTGTTCTCGCCCCAGAAATTGGATCGCCCGGCGTCGTTCATGTGCGCGATATCGTCGGCGCCGCCGACGTCCTCGCCGGCCGGCGGTCGAACGCGAGCGGCGTCGTCGCCCGTGGAAACACGCTCGTCGTCCACCTCACGCGACCGTCTCCCGACTTTCCGGTGCGCACTACGTTGCCGTTCTTCTGTGCGGTTCCGCCGAAGCTGCCGGCCGATGTGGAAGGAGTCGGGGCGTTCCCCGGGGCGGGTCCGTACTTCGTCGCCGAATACCGCCCTGGAGAGCGAGTGGTCATCCGGCGGAATCGCTTCTACGGGGGCGCACGGCCTCATCACGTGGACGCTTTCGACGTCGATCTTCGAGCTGCGTCACCCATCGACATGCTCCAGCGCGTCGATCGAGGCGAGGCGGACTGGGGGCAGACGATTGCCGGCGTCTACTTCGATCCGACGCTTGCGCTCGTCGACAAGTACGGGATCAACAAATCCCAGTTCTTCGTCAAACCCGGTCTGACGCTGAGGATCTTCGCGTTCAACTCTTCGCGCCCGCTCTTCCGAGATAACCCCGAGCTCCGCCAGGCTGTGAACTTCGCCCTCGATAGGAAGGCTCTGCAGGCGTCGGGAGGCGGCCCGTTCGCGGGCGCGCTGACGGATCAGTACCTGCCTCCGAGCGTGCCGGGCTTCAGGGATGCGAATATCTACCCGCTCGAACGGGCTGACCTCGAGCGCGCGAGGGAGCTCGCCCGCGGGAACCTGCGCGATGGCAAGGCGGTGCTCTACACGACCGATTTCCCCTTGGCGGTCGTGGCTGCCCAGCTTGCGAAGCAGCAACTGGCCGCGATCGGGCTCGACGTCGAGGTGAAGCCACTGCCGGTGCACATCGCGTCGGCCGCATACCTGCAGAAGTTGGCGGTTCGCGGCGAACCCTGGGACCTCGCGCTTGTGCTCTGGACTCCGAACATCCCGGACCCGTACGCGTACATCAACATGCTTCTCGAGGGTCGATTCGTCGGCGGGACGAACCTTGCCGGCTTTGCATCGGGCGCATACGACCGCGCCATGAGCCGAGTGGCGCGCATCCCACAGGCCAGCGTGCGCGACCGCGCCTACGGAGAGCTCGACATCCGACTGGCGCGCGACGCAGCGCCGCTCGCAGCGCTCAACGCCGTCAACGAGGCGACGCTCGTCTCTCCACGGGTCGGGTGCATCGTACTGAGGCCGGCGCTCGACCTGACCGCCGTTTGCCTGAAATGAGCTAGGGCGCCTGGACGGTCGCCCAGACGGTGCCGTTTACGACGGCGATGCCCGAAGGCGCCTCCCCGACCTCGATCGTCCGCACCACCTCGTTCGTCGCCGGATCGATCCGCGAGATCGTTCCCGCCGCCGTGTTTGCAACCCACACTGCGCCTGCCCCGACGGCGACTGCGCTGGGCCCGTCGCCCACCGGAATCGTGAACGTCGATCTCGAGCCGATGTTGATGCGAGTGACGACGTCGTCGCCGGTACTGACGACCCAGAGCGCGCCTTCGCCCGCTGCCATCCCGCTTGGGCTTCGGCCGACGCTGATGGTCTCGAGCGGGCCCTCCTCGAACGTCGCCGGGCCGAAACGCTGCACGGTCGCGGTGCCTGCGTTGCACACCCAGATAGACCCGTCGGCAAAGAGGACTTGCGCCGGCCCCTCCCCCGCGAGGGTCGACCCTGACCTCTCCAGGCTGGCCGGCGAAAGGCGCGCGAGCGTCGAGTTGCCGTACACGGCCCAGACCCAGCCGCCGCCGACGTCGATTCCCGCGCTTGGGTAGTAGAGCGACTTGCCGGCCGCCGGAACCGTTGTCACCTGCCCGAATTGCGGATCGACGCGCGAGAGCTGTCCTGTCAGCCCGTGCGCAGCCCAGATCGCACCGGCGCCGAACGCGATCGCAGTGGGCGTGGCTTCCAACGGGATCGTCTTCACCAAGCGCCTCGTGTCCGGATCGATCCGCGTCAGCGTCTTGTCATCGAGGTTGCCGACCCAGACCGATCCCGCGCCGACGGTGATCGGGCCGGGCCGGATACCAACGTCGAAGGTTTCGGTCACGCGGTTCGCGACCGGGTCGATGACGGCGACCGAGTTCGGGAGTGCCGTGATCGCCGTCGGCCCGCTGCGAAGGTAGAGCACAGCCGTAGCTGCTACGACCACGGCCGCGACGACTCCGCCGAGGAGGAGAGTCGTGCGCAGCCGAAGGCGGCGAGGGAGCCCGAGCGGACGTGGCGTCGGCCCGGGTTCGGCCGCCGTCGCGTCGGCGTTCGGGTAGAGGACCGTGACCGGCCGCGTGGTGCCCGCCGCGCCGGTTGCATCGCGGGAGGCAACGTGGATTTCGTGGCCGCCGCCGAGCGCTTCGTCTTGGCGCAGGATCGCCTTCTCGAGATCGCGCAGTTCCCTCCCGGGTTTCAGGCCCAACTCCTCGCCGAGCGTACGGCGTGCGTTCCTGTACGCGTTGAGTGCCTCGGCCTGCCGTCCCGACCGGTAGAGGGCGAGCATCAGCTGACCACGGAGGCGCTCGCGATAGGGATTTGCGGCGGTGAGCGCCTCCAGCTCGGGAACGAGGTCGGCATCGTGGCCGAGCGCAAGGTCGGCATCGATGTGCTCCTCGATCGCCGCCAGTCGGAGTTCTTCGAGCTGGGCAACGGCGGAGCGAAAAAACGGCTCCCGCCTGAGCTCCGCCAGCGG
>JBKPCT010000063.1:0-5373 GCA_046727515.1 Actinomycetota bacterium
GAAGCAGCTCTCGCTGCGCGAGCTCGAGGGGATGACCCGCCGCTACACGACCGAGATCATCAACGAGATCGGGCCCGAGAAGGACATTCCCGCGCCTGACGTCGGCACGAGCCCGCGCGAGATGGCCTGGATCTTCGACACCTACTCGATGAACAAGGGTCATTCCGTGCTCGGCATCGTCACCGGCAAGCCGCTGACTGTCGGCGGCTCGCTCGGCCGGCTCGAGGCGACCGCCCGAGGTGGGCTTTACTGCACCCTCAAAGCGGTCGACAAGCTCGGCCTCGGGATGGATGGGCTCACGGTCGCTGTCCAGGGCTTCGGCAACGTCGGCAGCTACTACGCCCTGTTCATGCAGCGGGAGGGCGCGAAGGTGATCGCGATCTCGGACTCGTCCGGCGGGTTCTACAACCCGAGGGGAATAGACATCAGGTCGGCGATCGCGCACAAGCAGGAGCGCGGCACACTGACGGGCCTCGGCGGGGTCGAGCAGATCTCGAACGAGGAGCTCCTGGTCCTCGACTGCGACGTGCTCGCGCCCTGCGCGCTCGAGCAGGTGATCACCGATGAGAACGCCGCGAGGGTCAAAGCCAAGGTGGTCTGCGAGGGCGCGAACGGGCCGACAACGCCGGCCGCGGACGAGATCCTCGAGGACAAGGGCATCCTCGTCCTGCCCGACGTGCTCGCGAACGCGGGCGGCGTCGTAGTCTCCTACTTCGAGTGGGTGCAGGGCCTCCAGGAGTACTTCTGGAAGGAGGACGAGGTCAACGCCAAGCTCAAGGAGATCGTCGACAAGGCGTTCGAGGAGACGTGGGAGGCGCACGAGCGGCGCGACATCAGCATGCGGCTCGCCTCCTACGGACTCGCGGTCGAGCGAGTCGCGGAAGCGACGATGACCCGGGGTCTGTATCCGTAGGGTCACCGTTTACTACGCAGACAACTGCCACCTCTGCGAGCGGGCGCGCAGTACGCTCGCAGAGGTCCGCCGGACGAACCAGTTCGAGCTCGAAGAGGTCGACATCGGGGGCGTGCCGGAGCTCGAGGAGCGCTACCGAGAGTGGCTGCCGGTGGTCGAGATCGACGGTGCGCGGGCCTTCGTCTACCACGTGGACGAGGAGGCGTTTGTCCGTAAATTGCACGCACAAAGTCCGGGCTCCTGAGGTGCTTGACGCACGCAACGAAGCCCGCTGGCAGAATGGAGAGGTGTTACAAACAGCGACACAAGGAGCGACTGTGGCGGATCGGTTGACGGTCGGGGTCGCTGCGCGCTTGAGCCGGTACCTCCAGGTTCTCACGCAGGCCAAGAAGATGGGCAAGGAGCGCATCTCCTCCCAGGAGATGTCCGACTACACGAACATCAACGCGACGCAGATCCGGCGCGACCTGTCCGCGTTCGGCAAGTTCGGCAAGCGCGGCGTCGGTTACAACATCGACAGCCTGCTCGGCGAGATCCGCAAGATCCTCCGCACGCAGGGCCAGCACAACATCGCGCTCGTCGGCGCCGGCCGCCTCGGCCAGGCGATTGCGAGCTCGTCGATCTTCGCCGAGCACGGGATCAACATCGCCGCCGTGTTCGACCGCGACCCGAGCGTCGTCGGGCGCCGCGCGGGCGGGGTCGAGGTGCAGCCGTATGCGGACCTGAAGGGTGAAGTGCGGGACAAGAACATCATCGTCGGTGTGCTCGCCGTGCCGGCGACCGCGGCGCAGGGCGTCGCCGACGACCTCGTCGACGCAGGCGTGAAGATCATCTTCAACTACAGCGAAGGACTCCTGGACGTGCCGAGCGACGTCCAGGTGCACACCTCGAACCCGGCCGTCGAGCTGCTCCACGCGTTGTACTTCCACCTGGCCTGACGTTTTTGTGCTGAGAGTCCCCGGGCTCTGTTCTCAGAGAAGGGGGAAACACAGTGAGGAAGTTCTTCGCGTGCGGCCTCGTGCTGCTCGCAACCGCCGTCGCGGCTCCGGCTGCGTTCGGCTCCAACTACGTCGTGCTCTACAAGCAGCAGGCAGTCGGGGCCGACGCCGCCTCGACGATCGCCAGGGCAGGCGGGACGCTGGTGTACAGCTATCCGCAGATCGGCGTCGTGATCGCGCGGTCGGAGAGCCCGTCCTTCCGGGACAACCTGCTGAAAGGCTCGAAGATCGAGAACGTGTCGTCGACCGACGGGTTCGCGACGCAGCTGCCCAACCAGGCCGACACGGCGACGGACGCCACGGGCCCGCCGCCCGGGGAGGCGCCGAACAGCCCGGCCACCGACACCGACACGTTGTCTCCGCTGCAGTGGGACATGCGGCAGATCCACGCGCCCGAGGCGCATCAAATCACTGGCGGCAGCCCGGGCGTGCTCGTCGGCGACATCGACACGGGCATTGACTTCAACCACCCGGACCTGGCGCCGAACATCGACGTCGCGAACAGCGTCAACTGCCTGACCGGCGCTCCCGTGCCCGGTCTCGATGCGCAGGACGTCAACGGGCACGGTACACACACGGCCGGCACGATCGCCGCCGCCTCGAACGGCTTCGGCATCGTCGGCGTCGCGCCGAACGTGAGGATCGCCGCTATCAAGGCCGGCAACGATGACGGCTACTTCTTCCCGGAGGCGGTCGTCTGTGCGTTCATGTGGGCCGGTACGCACGGGTTCGACGTCACGAACAACAGCTACTTTGCTGATCCGTACCTCTTCAACTGCAAGAACGATCCCGTCACAGCAGATGGTCACACCCAGCAGTCGAACGGTGGATACCTGAAGTCGTTCTACTCGAGCTTCGGGATCAGCACTGCAGACGTCGTGGCACCGGGCGGCGACTCGATCTTCGACATCACGGCCGAGACGCCGGGCGTCCAGGCGCGGATTCTCTCGACGCTCCCGCAGACCGATCGCCTGTACGTCGGAGGTGCGCTGCTTCCCCCGAGCCGGGTGATCCTCGACTGCACGCATCCCGAACTGCCGAGCGGGTGCTCGCGCTACGGCTGGATCCAGGGGACATCGATGGCCTCGCCGCACGTGGCAGGCGTCGCGGCGCTGATCATCAGCCGGTTCGGAAAGGTCGTCGCGCCCGACAACGCGACGATGAACGCGGGGCAGGTGTCGGCGAGGGTCCAGTCGACGGCCGACCCGCAGCCGTGCCCGGACACCCTGCCGGCGGGCTACCGGGACTACGTCGGCGTGAACGACGAGCAAGTGCAGACCTGCCAGGGCGGCCCCGCCCACAACTCGTGGTACGGGGCAGGCCAGGTGAACGCGCTCAGCGCGGTCGGCGGCTGATCGCACCGGCCACAGGGCCATGTCTGGGGCCACTCCCCAGACATGGCCCCGGCCGCCATAAGCTCCGGCCATGCGCATCCTGCTCTGGCACGGCTACCTGCTCTCCGGCACAGGGTCGAACGAGTACGCGCAGGCGGTCGCGCGCGAGTGGAGCCGGACCGGGCACGAGGTCGTCGTGTTCTGTCAGGACCCTGCGCCGGAGCGGTTCGACCTCGGCGGCGCCGAGGTCGTGCGCCCCGAGATCGGCAGGCTCCTGCCCGTGTTCGTGCTCGACCGGTACGAGGGGCTCGAGCCGGTCCTGCTCCAGGACATGTCCGGCGCCGACCGGGAGAGCTACGTCGCGCACAACGCCGCCGCGCTGGCCGTGCACCTCCCCGCAGACCTCGTGTTCGCGAACCACGTGCTGATGGGCGCGGCCGTCGCTGCCGCGACCGGCGCCCGCTACGCGGTCAAGGCACACGGCTCCGAGCTCGAGTACTCGATGCGCGGCAACGCGGAGCTCGAGGCGTGGGGAGCGCGCGTGCTCGAGGGTGCAGAGGCTGTGTTCGTCGGCTCTGCGCACATCCGCCGGGTGCTCGAAGAGGTGGTCGGCGAGGTCGAGCGTGTCTACGAGGTTCCGCCGGGCGTCGATGTCGACGCGTTCCGTCCGCAGCCTCGCGCGGACGCGCTGGCGTCACTGCTCGCGGAAGCCCGCGTCGACCCGCCGAACCCGGCCAACCGTCAGGAGCGGCTACCGGACGAGGGGAACGCGCGCCGGCTGGCGGAGTTCCTCGTCGGCAACGGCCCGGTCGTCCTCTACTTCGGAAAGCTCCTGTACAACAAGGGTGTCCACGTGCTCCTCGAGGCGCTGCACCGCGTCGACGCCCGAGCGATCATCGTCGGCTTCGGAGACTACCGCCGGGAGCTCGAGCGCATCGCGCCGCCGCGGACGCTCTTCACGGGCCCGCTCGGACATCGCCACCTCGTCCACCTGATCCCGCTCGCCGACGCCGTCGTCGTTCCTTCGATCTTCCCCGAGGCGTTCGGGATGGTCGCCGCCGAGGCCGCGGCCGCGGGCTGTCCGCCGCTCGTCGCCAGGCACTCCGGCCTGGAGGAGATCGCAGAGGGGCTCGAGGAGGCATATCCCCCCGACCTGCGCCACCTCGCGAGCTTCGAGACCGGAGACTCCGTCGACCTCGCCGGCAAGCTTCACGACCTGCTCGGGCTCTCGCCGACCCGCCGCGAGACACTCGGAACGGCCGCCCGCGGTGTCGCGGTGGAGCGCTGGTCGTGGGCCGGTGTCGCCGACCGCCTGCTCCAGCCCGTCAAATAGGCTTGACGCCTCAATGGGTGAAGCGCAGAAGGTTCCGTACCAGGAGTTGCTCGAGCAGGCTCGGGCGGCCTTCGACGGCGGCACGGACCTGACCGTTGCCGTCGAGGAGGAGTTCGCGATTCTCGATCCCGACACGCTCTCGCTCGTCAACCGGTTCGAGGAAGTGAAGGCGGCGGCGGACGGCTCGTCGGTGGACGAGCACTTGGTTGGCGAGCTGATCGCCTCCGAGGTCGAGGTCCGCACGGGTCCCTGCACGAGATTCGCCGAGGCCGCGGAGCTGCTGGGCACGCGCCGTGCCCAGCTCGCGGAGCTGACCGACGGCCTCGGTCTTGCTCTCGGCGCGACGGGAACCCACCCCTGGAGCCGCTGGCAGGACCAGCGGCTCATCGATACGCCGCACTACCGCCGGAACGACGAGCTGCTCCGCTACGTCGTCTGGCGGAACAACACCTTCGGGCTCCACGTCCACGTCGGCATCCGCGGCGCCGACCGGGCGATCGCCGTCCACGACGCGCTACGGCCGTTCCTGCCGCACCTTCTCGCCCTCTCCGCGAGCTCGCCGCTCGTCGAGAACGTGAACAGCGGGCTCCACTCGGCGCGTACGGAGATCTTCACGCGCATGTTCCCCCGCTGCGGGATCCCCGACGCCTACCAGAGCTGGGCTGAGTTCGACGCCTACGTGCGGCTGCTCTACGAGACGGGCTCGATCGACGAACACACGCAGCTCTGGTGGAGCGTGCGGCCACACCTCGCATTCCCGACGGTCGAGATCCGGATCTGCGACGCACAGCCCGA
>JBKPCT010000064.1:0-3984 GCA_046727515.1 Actinomycetota bacterium
GTCGAGGACTTCTCCGGCGACATCGAGGGCGAGGGCGCGGCCGAGTTCCTGCAAACCACCCGCGGTGAGGACGAGGCGAGCTTCGTCGGCGTCGAGCGAGTGACGGGAAGACTCGGCGGCAAATCGGGAACGTTCGTCCTCCAAGACCAGGGGACGCTGAAGGGCACGACCGTGTCCGGCACCTGGTCCGTCGTCCCCGGGTCCGGCACCGGTGAGCTGCAAGGACTGCGCGGCGAGGGCGGCTTCCAGGCGGAGCTTGGGCAGGGAGCGGAGATCACGCTCGACTACTGGTTCGAATGAGTCGTGAGCTCGAGGGCAAGGTCGCGATCGTCACCGGCGCCGCCACCGGCATCGGCAAGGCGATCGCGCACGCCTTCGGTGCCGCCGGCGCCAACGTTGCCGTCAACCATCTCGACACGCCGGAGCTGGCCGAGGCCGTCGTTGCGCAGATCTTGCGCGACGGCGGCGAAGCGCTCGCCGTCGCAGCCGACATCAGCAGCCGTGCGCAGTTCGAGGCGCTGGTGGCCGCCGCGATCGCTCGTTTCGGCCGCTGGGACGTTCTCGTCAACAACGCTGGGATCGCGCTCGTCAAGCCGTTCGGCGAGGTCACCGAGGACGAGTTCGACACGAGCTTCGAGGTCAACGTGAAGGGGACGTTCCACGGATGCCAGCTCGCGCTCGAACGGATGGCCGAAGGCGGGACAATCGTGAACATCTCGAGCTCAACGACCGGCCTGATGCTCCCCGGCTACGGCGTCTACGACGCGACCAAGGGCGCGATCGAGGCGATGACACACGTAATCGCGAAGGAGTTCGGGCGGCGAGGCATCACCGTCAACGCGGTCTCGCCCGGCGCGACCGAGACCGAGAGCTACCGGACCGGCAAGAGCAGGGAATTCCTGGCGAGCCTTGAGGCGATGTCGGCCTTCGGTCGGCTTGGCCGGCCGGAGGAGATCGCTGCTGTGGTTGCGTTCCTCGCCAGTGACCGTGGACACTGGATCACCGCGCAGAACGTGCGGGTAAACGGAGGGACGGTGTGAGCCCCGAGGCCGCGGGCGCTCGGCGGCAGACATCGTAGACTGGAGAGCAGGAGCTCTGACTCGAGTCGCAGGGCCCAATTGCGCCGGTGCAACGCGGGGCGTCCCCGCGCTCTTCGAACACGCGCAGCGCGGCGGACCCCGCCAAGGCCGCGGCCGCGATCGCCAACCTCGCCGACGCGCACGATCCCCCGAAGGCACTTGCCGGTGCCGAGCACCAGGGGGAATGTCCAGACGCGGAACTCGTCGATCAGGTCATGCTCGAGCAGCGTCTGGATGAGGCCGGGAGGAGCGGTAGCCAAGCTTGGACGCGGCTTCGGCGACTGTTAGTGCCAGAGCGCGTCGACCGCGACCGTCACCTGCTCATGGATCTTGGGGCCGACGAACGCCGGGTGGGACTCCGAGGGGTGCACGGCATCGCAAAGCGCTTGAACCTGGCCGGTCAGGAAGCGCGAAGTCTTGCCGAAGCCGCTCGCGTCGTCGATGCCGCGCGGGCGGTGGAAGTAGCGGACCGGAACGTAGACATGCAGTCCGCGCCGCGCCCGGGTGAGCGCGACATAGAAGAGTCGCCGCTCCTCGTCAAGGCCCTCGCGGTTCGTGAGGGCCATGTCGGAGGGGAGGTTGCCGTCGGTGGCGTGGATCAGGTGAACGACGTCCCACTCGAGTCCCTTTGCGGAGTGGATCGTGCTCAAGACGAGGTAGTCCTCGTCCAGTTTCGGCGGGCCGGCGAAGTCGGCGCTCGAGTGCGGCTGGTCGAGCGCGAGCTCGGCGGCGAACTGCTCGAGGCTGGCGGCCCTGGCCGCGGCGTCGACCAGGAGCGCGAGGTCGTGTAGGCGCGGCTCGGCGTCCGGATAGCGCCGGCGGATGAAGGGAGCGAGCGCCTGCTGGAGCAGCTCGGCCTGGGTGCCCGGCGCTCCGCTCGCGGCGGCGGCAGCGAGCGCGTCGAGGAGTGGGGCACCATCGGTTCGGACCGCATCGGGCACGGTGCGGGCGCTCGCCCACTGCTCGGGTAGCGTCGCGAGCTCGAGCTCGAGCGCGTCGAGGATGCGGCGCGCGATTCGCGGGCCGACGCCCTCGAGCAGTTGCAGGATGCGGAACCAGCTGACCTGATCGGCCGGGTTGCCGACCAGGCGCAGGAGGGAGAGGAAGTCCTTGACGTGGGCGGCTTCGAGGTAGCGGATGCCGCCGTACTTGACGTAGGGAATGCGCCGGCGCCCGAGCTCGAGCTCGAGCAGGTCGGAGTGGTGGGCAGTACGCATCAGCACAGCCTGCTCGCGGAGGTCAAGGCCGCGCTCGTGCTCGGCGAGCACGCGTTCGGCGACCGCCGTTGCCTCCTCGGCCTCGTCGCGGCAGAAGACGAGCTGCGGTCGCCCGCCGGCTCCGCGCGCGCTCTGAAGGCGCTTCGGATGGCTGCGCTCGGCCTGCGCCGCGACGGCGTTGGCAACGTCGAGGACCGGTTGGGTCGAGCGATAGTTCCGCTCCAGGGTCGCCGTCGAGGTGTCCGGAAACAGTGTCGGGAAGCCGAGGATGTGCTCGGCGCTCGCGGCGCGAAAGCCGTAGATGGCCTGCAGGTCATCGCCGACGACGGTGAGCCCGCGGTTGTCGCGACGAAGCGCCTGGACGATCTCGACCTGCAGGGCGTTCACGTCCTGGTACTCGTCGACGAGCAGATGATCGAACATCGCCGCCAGGTGCCCGCCGGCCACCTCGTGGGTGGCGAGTGCGCGCCAGTAGAGCAAGAGATCGTCGAGGTCGAGCGCCTGCGCCTCGCGTTTGCGGCGGCCGTAGCGGCTGAAGATGCGCCCGATCTCGTCCTCATAAGGTTCGCACCACGGAAACTGCTCGGCCAGCACCGCCGCGAGCGGGCGCTGCGCGTTGACGGTGCGCGAGTAGATGTCGGCCAAGGTCGCCTTGCGCGGGAAGCGCCTGCCCGACTCCGCATAGCCGAACTCCTCGCGGACGAGGTCGAGCAGGTCGGCACTGTCTGAGGCGTCGAGCACGCTCAGGCGCGGCGGCAGCCCCAGCGGCTCGGCGTACAAGCGCACCAGCCGCCAGGCGACCGCGTGGAAGGTGCCACCGACGACCTGGCCGCGAGCGGCGATTCCGGCACGCTCGAGCAGCGCACGCGTCCGTGTCAGCAGCTCGCGGGCGGCGCGACGCGTGAACGTCAGCAGCAGGATCCGCTCCGGCGCACGCCCCTGGGCGATCAGCCACGCTACGCGTGCCGACAGCGTCGCCGTCTTCCCGCTTCCCGCACCTGCCAGGATCAGCAGCGGCCGCTCGGAGGGAGCTGCGGCCGCCGCCCGCTGCTGCTCATTCAGCCCGCCCAGCCAGTCAAGCGCTCTGTCCTCGCTCTCGAACACACGTTCGATGGTACGGCATTGGGCGGTCGGCCGACTGGAGAGCGGCGGTTACGCGATCGGGCAAGCCCCTTCGGCTTGCCGAGCCACGGTGTCAGCTTGGCCGGTCTGGGTGGGGAAGCGCGCCACCTCGGGACGCCGCCCAGATCCGCCAGTCGAGCTCGAATGCCTTGATGCCAATGCTGCGGACCGCCTTGGTTGTCAGCTCAATGACGTCCTAATCATTGAGCTTTCGCCCGACGGCGCTTTTGTGTAGCGGCGGACGTGAACTCCGTCCGCGGGTTGAAGCGCGAAGGGGGTCCTGCCCCTGCCCATTCAGCGCAGGCCGCCGTGTTGCCGAAGTAGACGACGACTCGCGGACACAAAACGGACACATCAGAAACGACACGCGCGACGTCTCGCGACGCATCCTCGACGCCTCACTTGGCGCCGATTTGCAGGGCAAAATGGTAAGGAGGGGGTCGACGGTTCGAGTCCGTCAGAGGGCTCTGCAAAAGCCCCGCACGCGGGCTTTTCTGTTCGGGTCGACTTGTACTTCGCGCGCCGGCACGCCGAGACGAACAAGGTCGTCATCGCCGGCTGCGACG
>JBKPCT010000065.1:0-5451 GCA_046727515.1 Actinomycetota bacterium
CCTCCCATCATGGTCGGCAATACCCGATTCCTTCCCACGGTCGAGCTCACGAAGACATCCAGGAGCCCCGAGGGCGGCAAGAAGTACCGCGCCCAATCCGAGGCCTATGTCGCCACCCCAGCGGTGCTCGAGTACCTCGGAGTCGACCCCGCGACGATCGATCCAGACACGGACTACCTCGTCGACCGCACCGTCACGACCAAGGACCTGGTCATCCCGAGCTTCACGAGCCGCAGGGAGATCCCCGTCACGAACGTGCAGAAGATCAACACCGGTCAGCATCTGTTCGGCGCCGAAAGCGGCCGGACCCCGCCGTACTTCATCACGCTCAATGGTCTCCGCCGCCATGGCTGGAAGCAGATTCCGGCCGGCTGGCTCGTCCAGTCGAGCCGGCCCCTGACGAGCGACCAGATCGCGGACGCCCGCGACACCGCCGCGGAAGCCGGCTTCACGATCGAGACTCAGCGCAAGAGCAACCCGCCGACGGAGGTCATGTCGATCGCGACGGCCGCGGGCGCCGTCCTGGCGCTGGCCATCCTCGCGATGACCGTCGGGCTGATCCGCGGCGAGAGCGCTGGTGACCTGCGCACTCTGACCGCGGCAGGAGCGACCTCCAGGATCCGGCGCACGCTGACGGCCACCACCGCGGGGGCGCTCGCTCTCCTCGGCGCGCTCCTCGCCGTGGCGGGCGCCTACGTGGTCATGATGGCGCTGTACCACGACGACCTCGGCTATCTGAGTGACGTGCCGGTCCTCTACCTCGCCTTAGCGATCCTTGGGGTGCCGCTGGCCGCCGCCGCAGCCGGGTGGCTCCTCGCCGGGCGTGAGCCTTCCGTGATTGCGAGGCCCGTGATCGAGTGAGACCTCGGGCGATGAGTTCTGGACGAATCGCCGGTCTAAAGCTGCTGAAGATGTCGGTCACCTCTTCCAGTTCGACGCGGGAGCAAGAGCTGCTCGAGGCCGCTCGAAGCGGCGACGAAGATGCGTTCAGCCGCATCGCGGAGGAACACCACGCTCAGCTCCTCGCCCACTGCTACCGGATGCTCGGCTCGATGGACGACGCCGAGGACATGCTCCAGGAGACCATGCTCCGCGCTTGGCGCGGGCTGCCTCGGTTCGCAGGTCGAAGCTCGCTCAGCACGTGGCTCTACCGGATCGCGACCAACGTCTGTCTCGACGCGATTGCCCGCCGACCGAAGAGAACCTTGCCGATCGATCACGGCCCGCCGAGCGAGCCGACTGAAGATCCAGGCCCCCCGCTCACGGAGTCGGTCTGGCTCGAGCCTTTCCCCGACGAAACCCTGGTGCTCCCGCACGGCTATGCCGCCCCCGAGGCACGCTACGAGCAACACGAGGCAGTGGAGCTCGCCTTCATCGCGGCACTCCAGCATCTCCCGGCGACGCAGCGCGCGGTGCTGCTCCTACGGGAGGTACTCGGCTTCTCGGCCCGCGAGGTCGCGGACTCGCTCGAGACGAGCGTTGCCTCGGTGAACAGCGCGTTGCAGCGGGCTCGCAAGAACGTCGAAGCGCGGCTTCCCGAGCGGAGCCAGCAGCAGACGCTGCGCGCGGTCGGCGACGAGCGGATCCGCGAGGTGGTCGAGGGTTACGTCAACGCATGGCGCCGAGGCGATGTCGAGGCACTGCGAGCGCTCCTCGCTGAAGACGCCGTCTTCTCGATGCCGCCGTGGGCCGCCTGGTGGCGCGGCCGTGAGACCATCGCCGGCTTCGCGAAGACGGCAGTCGAGTACTGCCCCGAGTCGCGCTCGACCTCGGTTCGTGCGAACGGCCAGGTGGCGCTGGCGTACTACCAGCGCGAGACCGAAACGGGGCGGTTCAAGGCCGCAGCGCTCGACGTGATCACCCTCGAGGGCCCGCGGATCAAGGAGATCACCGCCTTCGTGACTCCGCAGACCTTCCCCCGCTTCGGCCTGCCCGCCGAGCTGGCCTAGCCGCCCCGGACAGGGAGGTCGTAGTACCGCCGCACGCTCGAGCCGACGCGCGACACGTCGGTTCCGTAGACGTGGATCGAGATCGCCGTCGATTCTCCGACGTTGCGAACGCGGTGGATGTCGCCGGGCGGCGCGAACCCGCTGACGTCGCCGGCCTCGTTGGTCCGGCTCCCCGCGCCTACCAGGCACCCACTCGCTTCGTCGAGCCGGAAGAGCTCCTCGTGCTCGACGCCCTGGACGACTCCGAACACGCACCAGGTCACGTGATCGTGGATCGGGGTCATCTGCCCCGGACGCCACACGAGCGCGACGATCGAGAACGCACCGTCCGGCTCGGTATGGAGCACGTAGCTCCGGTATCCCTCCGGATCGCCGATCTGCTGCTTCTCGGTGAGGATGCCCGGTGACGGAAGGGTGCGCTCGAGCTCGTCGGCCACGAGCCCGGCGGTCTCGCGCCAGTCGCAACGCCTCCCGAGCACGCTGCGGACCGCAGCTGTCAGCTCGTACAGGTGGCCGTTCTTGGTCATGGTGTTGCCCGTATAGACCGGGCGCCGCGCGCCGACTCATCGCGGCCTGGCCGCAGCCGTCGGCCTCGATCCCGGGCTGATCCTGCTGTCGAGCAACGCGGCAGAGGTGCCCACGCCGATCACGTGGCGCGTCACAGTGCAGAACACGACCGGCGCGACGCAGAACTTCTCGGTCGAGGTCGTCTGCGCCGCGGCATAACCGCTCCCCCACCTGCGGCGTTGGAGACGCGAAAGCCCCGTCACTGTGTGGGGCTTTCGTCTATGCGTTCTCGCGGTGTGAGTCCTGAAACTCACCAAATCCCTACCGTTTCTGCGCCAGATTGACGCTCTCCCGAGACGGCCCTTGACCTAAGGTCGAGACCATTCACTCGCAAGTAGGAGGGGGAGCATGAGAACACGCCTGAAAGTCGGCGGTGCGATCGCGCTCGTGGTTGCGCTCGCCGTCACCGCCGCAGCATCCGGGGCGGCCTCGCGACGGTCTTCGGGACGAAACCCGGGCCGTCAGGGCTGCGACCTTGGCAACGGCGGCCACAGCCGCATCAAGCACCTGATCTATCTCCAGTTCGACAACACGCACCTGCTGCGTGACCGCTCGAGCTTCGCGTCGGACCTCGAGCTGATGCCGCACCTGAAGAACTTCCTCAGCGACAACGGCACGCTCAGCGACAACGAGCACACGATCCTCATCTCGCACACCGCGGGCGGGATCCTGAGCGCGCTGACCGGGCTCTATCCGGACCGGATGGGCCAGGGCGTCACGAACTCGTACGGGTTCTTCCGCCCGAACGGCAGCGTCGGCTTCTCGTCGTCGTTCAAGTACTGGACGGACATCACCGACGGCGGGAACGCTGCGACCGATCCGCCCACACCACCGGCGGACACGAACTTCAACATGGTCAACGGCGACTCCGGCTCGCCGAAGAACACCCCCGCCCCGTGGGTTCCGTACACGCGCGCGGGCTGTGACGTCGGGAACGTCTCGACCGCGAACGCGGTCCTCGAGAACAACAACTCGATCGTCTTCGGCGCCGGCCCGACGGTGACCGCGGCCGCCGCGAGCGCGGGGGCGACGAACGTCAAGGTCGCCAGCGTGTCCGGCTTCACGGTCGGGATGCACGTCACGATCGACACCGGCGCGAACGCAGAGTCGAAGGTCATTCAGACCGTCGGCACTCCGGGCGCGGGCGGCACCGGGATCACGCTGACCACGGCGCTCGCAAACGCGCACGCGAACGGCGTTCCGTTCTACGGGCCGACCGCGACCGACCCCACCGGCGACATGACCAAGGTCTTCGGCGAGGGCTCGCCGGAGTGGCAGGAGGGGCGCGACTCGCAGATCGCTCCGTTCGCCACCGCGGCGCGGGCCAAGGCGCTGACCGACTTCGTCGGGATCACGGTCCACTGCGGCGACGACGGCGGGATCTGCAACGACAGCGCCAACGCGAAGCCGGACCAGCTCCCGGACGAGCCGGGCGGCTACTCCGGCTTCGAGGGCCTGTTCGGCGCAAAGTACGTCGACCCGGCGATCAACGACGGCAGCGTGTCGGTCGACGACACGAACGGCGACCCGATCACGGATCCGTTTGGCCAGCCGGGCTTCCCGGGCTTCGACGGCATGCCGGCGAAGGTCACGCTCGGCTACATCGCGCAGATGCAGGAGGCCGGCGTGCCCGTCACCTTCGGCTACATCTCGGACGCGCACGACAACCACAAGAACGCGTTCCCGGCCCCGCCGGACCCGAACGGCGTCTTCCCGCGCGCATCCGGCCCGGGCGAGTCGGACTACGTGCAGACACTGCACGAGTACGACCAGGCGTTCGCGACCTTCTTCGCGCGCCTGCAGCGTGACGGGATCACGAAGCAGAACACGCTGTTCGTGCTCACCGCGGACGAGAACGACCACTTCGCCGGCGGCAACTCGAGCGACGGCACGTGGAGCCACACGTTCTGCAACATCGACGCGGGCCAGCAGTGTCCCGCGAACCAGATCGGAGAGGTGAACGCGAACCTGCTCTCGCTGATCCCGAGCGGCGCGCCGAACTTCGCCGTGCACAACGATTCCGCGCCGACGGTCTACGTGAACGGCGACCCGGCGCGGACCGATGCGACGCTCAGGAAGCTCGAGCGTGACGTCGCCGCAGCGAAGGCGATCGACCCGTACCAGAGCAGCTCGGCGACTCCCGTCGCGCTCTATCTGGCGGACAAGGTCGGCGAGAAGACGCTGCACATGGTGACTGCGGATCCGCAGCGGACGCCGTCGTTCACGCTGTTCGCGAACCCGGACTACTTCCTGACGGCAGGGAGGACCGGCGGCGGGCAGCCGACGAAGTTCAACTGCCCGGACTCGGCGCACCAGGCGTTCGTCTGCGTCGACTACCACTTCGCGTGGAGCCACGGCGACGCGACCGAGGACATCGGGCGGACGTGGCTCGGCATGGCCGGCCCCGGCGTCAAGCACCTCGGGATCACGAGTCAGGTCTGGTCGGATCACACGGACATCCAGCCGACGATCCTGTCGCTGCTCGACCTGAAGGACAGCTACCAGACGGACGGTCGGGTGCTGAACGAGTTCCTCGAGAACCGCGGGAACCCGAACGGCACGGATCTGAACGAGCTGGGCTCGATTTACAAGCAGATCAATGCGCCGTTCGGCCAGCTCTCGTTCGACGTGCTCGCGGCTTCGACGCGGGCGCTTGCAAGCGGGAGCTCGACCGACGACAACGCGTACAACGCGATCTCGGATCGGATCGCTGCGCTGACCTCGGACCGGAACGCTCTCGCGGGAGAGATGCGAGACGTTCTGAACGAGGCGGCGTTCGGGGGCCAGCAGCCCAGTCAGAGCGAGGTCGACGACCTGGCCTGGCAGGGCAGGACGCTGCTCATGCGAGCGCACGAGCTCGGAGCCGCGGGCTCGCCCTAGAACGATCTTCGGCCCCGGCGGGCTCCATCGAGCTCGCCGGGGCCGAGAGACTTCG
>JBKPCT010000066.1:0-11320 GCA_046727515.1 Actinomycetota bacterium
AGCCAGGCAACGATTCCCGCGAGGCCGAGGTAGACCAGGACCAGGGTGACGTAGCCGACCGGGATGGCGTTTGCGCCCGTCACAGCCTCCGAGGTGCGCATCACGTCGTACACGACCCACGGCTGCCTGCCCACCTCGGTGGTGATCCAACCGGCGATCAGCGCGACGACGGAGAGCGGCCCTGCGAGGACGAGTGCGCGGTAGAACCAGCGCGATGTCGGCAGTCGCCTGTGGCGGAACCGGACGTAGAGGTAGACCAGGCCGAGCAGCGCGAGCAGGATCCCGATGCCGACCATCGTCTGGAAGGCAAAGCGGACGACGTTCACCGGCGGCTCGTCGGAGGCGGGGACGCTGTCGAGCCCGGTGACGGTCGCGTTCGGATGGTGGTAGGCGAGCAGCGAGAGGAGGTTGGGGATCTCGATCCCGCCGACGACCTCGTGGCCGTTGTACCAGCCGAGCAGGTGCACGGGCGCGCCCTTCGTCGTCTGGGCGAGGCCCTCCATCGCCGCCAGCTTCACCGGCTGCTGCTCGCCGACGTCGCGGGCGGCCCAGTCGCCGATCACGATCTGGAGCGGCGCAGCGATTGCGGCCGACGACAGCGCGATCGTGAGGGCGGTGCGCTCGTAGCGTCCGCGCCGGCCGCGCAGGAAGCCCCACGCGTAGACCGCGGCAACGAGGAACCCGGCGACGATGTATCCGGCGAAATACATGTGGACGAACTCGTGCCAGAAGGAGGAGTTGCCGAACAGCGCCGACCAAGGGTGCACGTCCACGGCCTTGCCGTCCTCCAGCCGGAAGCCACCGGGATTGTTCATCCACCCGTTCGCGGAGATGACGAACAGCGATCCGGCGACGCCGGCGATCGCCACGGGGATGCCGGAGAGAAGGTGCAGCCGGGGCGAGAGCCGGTCCCAGCCGTAGACGTAGATGGCAATGAAGATCGCCTCGACGAAGAAGGAGAAGCCCTCGAGCGTGAAGGCCAACCCGAAGACGTTGCCGAAGCTGGCCATGAACTGGGGCCACAGCAATCCGAGCTCGAAGCTGAGGATCGTGCCGGTGACGACGCCGACGGCGAACAGCGCCATCATCACTTTCGACCAGCGTCGCGCGAGCGTTCGATACAGCTCGTCCCCTGTGCGGAGGTACCGCCACTCGCAGAACAGGACCAGCGCCGGAAACGCGATGCCGAAGCAGACAAGCGGAATGTGCACCGCCAGCGAGAGAGCCTGCATCTGCCGCGCCTCGAACAGGTAATGCTGATCCACCGGCGCGAAGCCGGCGGCAAGTGGTGCGCCCAGTCCGGTCAGTTCACGCGCCTCTCCGGCGCCGCCCGCTGGACTCCATGGTCATGGCCTGCCTGCGGGTGATCGGCGAGGACTCAATCGTCGCCGGCGCCGGCGCGCTACGACCGGCCGCGCCGGTCGCCGTCGCCCAAGGCGGAATGGACGTCGGCGGGGAGATCGAGGCTCGCACCAATCCGGTTGAGGAGCTCGAGCAGCTGCGAGCGTTCCTCTGCGGTGAGCGCGTCGCTGATCGCCCGTTCGTGTTGGACGACGAGGCTGAACGCGTCGTCGAGCAGCGTCTGGCCGCGCCCGGTGACGTAGAGCGTCCAAAGGCGCCGGTCGTTGGGATCCGGCCGGCGTTCGACCAGCCCACGCGACTCGAGCTCGTCGACGATGGCGACGATTCGGCTCGGCGGGATGTGCAGCCGTTCCGCGAGCGTCTGCTGCGACTGCCCGTCGTTGGCCATGACGGCACGGAGCACGGCGAATTCGCGCGGATGGAGCTCCAGCGGCTCGAGCGCGCGATGAAACCGCCGTGAGATCGCGTGGCCGAGCGTCGACAGCATGAAGCCGACGCTGGCGGCGGCGGGGTGGGTCGTGCCGGAGGCCACGGGCAATATGCTACACCACTAGAACGATTCTGATATGAATGATTACAGGCCGAAGAATTCCATTGGACACCGGTAGATGACTGACGTTGCAATCCGAGTTGAAGGACTGACGAAACGGTTCGACACCGTGACCGCGCTCGACGGAATCGACCTCGAGGTTCCTGCGCGCACCGTCTTCGGGCTACTCGGGCCGAACGGCGCCGGGAAGACGACAGCGATCCGTGTCCTGTCGACGATCCTGGAGCCGGACGCGGGCCGGGCCGAGGTGCTCGGCCGCGACGTCGTCCGCGAGGCGGACGAGGTTCGCCGGCTGATCGGCCTCGCCGGCCAGTACGCGACCGTCGACCCCAACCTGACCGGGCGCGAGAACCTTCGCCTGATCGGACGGCTCGTCCATCTGCCGCGGCGCGAGATCACCCGCCGTGCCGACGCCCTGCTCGAGCGGTTCGAGCTCACGGCGGCGGCCGACCGGCCGGTGCGGACCTATTCAGGCGGGATGCGCCGCCGCGTCGATCTCGCCGCGGCGCTCGTCAACCGACCCCCGGTTCTGTTCCTCGACGAGCCGACCACCGGCCTCGATCCGTACAGCCGGAACGAGGTCTGGGCAATGATCGGCGAGCTCGTCGGCGACGGCACGACCGTCGTGCTGACGACCCAGTACCTCGAGGAGGCAGATCGCCTCGCGTCGCGCGTGGCGGTCGTCGACGAGGGTCACGTGATCGCGAACGACACGCCCGCCCAGCTCAAGGCGCGGCTGGGCAGCACCGTGATCGAGATCGGCCTCGCCGACGCGTCGACGGCGAACCGAGCGCACGACGTGCTCGCCCGCGCAGCCGCGTCGGCGCCCGAGCTCGAGGACTCGACCGTCCGCCTGACGACGCACGAAGGCGCGCGTCTGCTCGTCGATGCGCTGCGCGCACTCGACGGCAAGGGCATCGTCCCTGCCACGCTGACCGTTCGCGAGCCGAGCCTCGACGACGTCTTCCTCGCGTTAACGGGGCATCACGCGGAGAAGGTCGCGGAATGAGCACGGGCGAGCTCGCGACCACCGCACCGCCCGCGCGCCGGCAGCTGACGCCGACGGTCGTCTCCGACACGCTGGCAATCGCGTGGCGGGGCGTCGTCACGTATCGTCGCGTGCCGCAGCTGCTCGTCTTCTCGACCATTCAGCCGGTCGTGTTCGTGCTGTTGTTCACGTACGTCTTCGGCGGCGCGATCCACGTTCCCGGCGTCGACTACGTCGACTATCTGATCCCCGGCATCTTCGTCCAAACGGTGGTATTCGGCGCGATCGCCACCGCGATCGGGCTCGCGACCGACGTGCAGAGCGGGCTGCTAGAGCGGTTCCGCTCGTTACCGATGGCGCGCTCGGCCGTCCTGACCGGCCGCACGATCGCCGATCTCTTCCGGAACGTATTCGTCGTCATCCTGATGGCCGGCGTCGGCTTCGCGGTCGGCTTCACCGTGCACACGAACGCCGCAAAGTTCGTTCTGGCGATGTTGCTCGTCCTGCTCTTCGGTTACTCGATGTCCTGGGTCTTCGCGACCGTTGGGCTGGCGATTGGCAATCCCGAGGCGGCGCAGGCGGCCTCGTTCCCAGTGATGGCGCCGCTGGTCTTCGCCTCGTCGGCGTTCGTGCCGGTTGCAACGATGCCCGACTGGCTCCAGCCGTTCGCGGAGCACCAGCCCGTTTCGGTGACCGCCTCGGCGGCACGTGCGCTCACACTCGGGACGCCCGCGGCGTCCTACATCCTCCAGAGCCTCGCCTGGGTGGCCGGCATCCTGCTCGTCTTCGTGCCGATCGCCGTCCATCGCTACCGGCGCGCCGTATAAACGAAGGTCTGCGAACGAGGTCTGACCTCATCGGGTTGGCCTAGACTGGCCCCTGCCTCTTCGTAGTTACTTCTGTTCAGTTTCTCGGGAAGCCTGCCGATGTAAAGGGCAGGTAATGAGTGATCTGCTTGCAGCGCTGTTCTGGGTCGGCATCTTTGCCTTGCTGATCGTCCTCCTCGGCGCGAGCACCGGCGCGCTGATCGGGATGATCGTTTTCTCTGCGATCCTCGTGCTCTTGCTCCGCGCTCACCTCGGCTGGAAGTAGCGGCTCGGTACCACGAGAGGGAAATTGCGCCGGCTCGAGCGTCGTGTTGACGGCGGGGGCGGCGGCGCTCGGCGTCACCGACCAGCTTCCCTCTGACTGCATCCGGCCGGTCCGTTCTCGCCGCCGCCGGTGTCTGAATTGACATGCACCCAAGGGCGCCTCGAACCTCAGAATCGAGGACCAACGACAGGCTGATCAGCGATCCGACACAGCGTTGGACCCTGGCGCTCACGGCGGTGGCCGCCCTGCTCGTCGGGCTCGACCAGCTGGTGGTGGCAACGGCACTGAGCACGATCCGCACCGATCTCGGCGCCTCACTGGAACAGCTCGAGTGGACCGTCAACGCCTACGTGCTCACGTTCGCGGTGTTGATGATGACTGCGGCAGCGCTCGGCGATCGCTTCGGGCGCCGGCGTCTGTTCGCGGCGGGCCTCGGCCTGTTCGCCACGGCCTCTACGGCGTGTGCCGTGGCGCCAGACGCCGGCTCGCTGATCGCGGCCCGAGCGGTGCAGGGAGCCGGCGCGGCGCTGATGATGCCGCTGGCGCTGGCGTTGTTGAGCGATGCGTTCCCACCCTCTGCGCGGCCTAAGGCGATCGGGATCTTTACCGGGGCCCTCGGGCTCAGCGTACCCCTGGGCCCGCTTCTCGCGGGCGCCATCGTCGAGGGCGTCTCGTGGCGCTGGATCTTCTGGCTCAACCTGCCGATCGCGCTGACCGTCGCCGCCTTCGCCCTCACCCGTATGCGCGAGAGCTTTGGCCCCAAGGCGGCCCTCGACCTCAGGGGGCTCGCGCTCGTGACCGGCGCGGCGTTCGCAATCGTGTGGGGACTCGTCCGCGGCAACTCGGTGGGCTGGTCGAGTAGCGAAGTGGTCGCGGCGGTGGTCGGCGGCGCGATCCTGATGGTGGCATTCGTCCTCTGGGAGCTGCGGGCGTCCGAGCCGATGTTGCCGATGCAGCTCTTCCGCTCGGCCCGCTTCTCGACCGGCAACGCCGCGATCTTTCTTGTCGGGGGGTCGATTGTGGGCTCGCTCTTCTTCATCGCCCAGTTCCTCCAGACAGGGCTCGGCCGCGGCCCGCTGGCCGCGGGGATCGGGCTGATGCCATGGGGGGCGACGACGGTCTTCGTGCCACCGCTCGTCGGGGGGCTGATCAACCGCGTCGGCGAGCGCCCGCCGATCGTTGCCGGGCTCTCGCTGAACGCGGCGGCGATGGCCTGGATCGCGCTGATCGCGGCTCCCGACCTCGCCTACTGGCAGCTCGTCGCACCGTTGGTCATCTCCGGCGCCGGGATCGCGATGGCGAGTCCTGCGGCCGTAAGTTCGGTGATGAGCTCTATCGCCCCGCAGTTCATCGGCAAGGCTTCGGGGACCGTCAACACGCTACGCCAGCTCGGCGGCGCGTTCGGACTCGCGGTCCTCGTCGCCGTGTTCGCGGCAGTCGGCAGCTACGCGTCGCCTGAGGAGTTCAGCGACGGGTTCGCCGCCGCGATCGGCGCCTGCGCGGGACTCTCGCTCGTCGGCGCACTGGCGGGCTTCGGGTTGCCGGCCCGGCGTGGTGCCGCCGAAACTGCGACGACACCTGTCGGCATCGCGCCTGCCCCGGAGGTCGACTCTTGAGCAACGGGAAGAATCGACCCTGGTCCGGTGTCTAGTGAGCCAAGAGCAGGTAATTCCGGGCGAGTCAGGAGGACAAGGTGTATCTCAGCAGAGTTTCGTATTACGGAGGCGTCCCGGATCTGGCCCGTTCGACGAAGGAGGCCGATGCGTTGGTTCGGGAGCGGGAGCCTCACGAAGCCCTTGTGGAACGAGTCCAGGTGGAAAGGCAAGGCGGATTCCACGTCTTGGTCCGCCTCGTCCCGGCGTTCGCCAGGCGGACGAAGGTCGCAGGAAAAGCCGTCGAAGTGGCGCCATAGCCGGACGAGTCCTGACGTAGTGCTGGGTCATCCGTCCACGACCGTCTCTCATACCAGCGACGCAGATTCGCCCGGTTGGGCAACGAGCTCGAGATATGGAAGCCCTGGATCGGGGACGAGTTCGGGGTGGATGAGGAAGCCGAGTTGCGCGACACCGTCGGCGACCCGCGGCGCAGGCCGGGCGTAGTAGGCGTTCGAGTCGACCGCGACGGCGCGGCATGTGAGCTTCGGGAGCCTCGCCTCCCGGGCCGCGCGTCGATGGTCGTAGCCGCAGGGTGCGATGGCGACGAGCTCGGGCCGCTGCTCGCGGACCGCGTCCCACGAGGTCGGATACGAAGGCGCGCCCGCTCTTCCGAGCACATCGCGGCCGCCGGCGAGTGCGACCATCTCTGGGATCCAGTGGCCGGCCGCGAAGGGTGGGTCGAGCCACTCGGCGACGAACACGCGCCGCGGCGCTGCCTCGACGACGCGCTCGCTGACGGCGGCGATCTTCGCCTGCATCTCGGCGACGACCGCGCGGCCTCGGGTGGACACGCCGAGGAGGTCGGCGAGCGAGAGGATGCGTTCTTCGATCTCGGCGAGCGTGTGCGCATCGAGGGCGACGAGTTCGGCGTCGATCGTGCAGAGCTCGTCGACGCTGTCGGCGGAGACGGCGCAGACTGCGCAGAGATTCTGGGTCAGGATCAGGTCGGGCGCGAGCGCCTCGAGCAGCTCACGGTCGATCGCGTACAGCGGGCGTCCGTCGCCGACCGCCTCGCGCACGGCCCGGTCGATCTCCAGGCTCGACATACGCGCCGTGTCGACGCGCGACGCGGTCACGACCGGGAGCCCACGGACTTGGGGCGGCCAGTCACACTCCTCGGAGACGGCGACGAGCGAGTCCACGAGGCCGAGCGAGCCGACGATCTCGGTCGCGCTCGGCAGCAGCGAGCAGATCCGCATGATTCACCTCCTCAGGCCGGAGTCAGGTCGCAGAACACGAATCCGTCGCGCTCGACCCTCTCTCCTGCGTCGACCGCGATCGGCTCGGCGAAGATCGGGCCCGCGTGGACGAAGGTATGGAACTCGCCGTTCTCGCCACAGGGGTCGACGCCCGGCGGCAACTCGGCGAGCAGGCGCTCGTCAAAGCGGCGGCCGGCGAAGGCGGGATCGAGCGCGCGTGAATCGATGCAGACGAGGGTCGCGTCGAAGCCGGCGTCGAGAAACTCCTGCGCCAGCGCGGTCGTCTCTCTGCCCCAGAGCGGAAAGAGCCCGCGCTTGCCGGCCGCGGCGAGGCGCTCTTCGCGGTAGGAGCGGACGTCCGTAAGGAAGAGGTCGCCGAAGGCGACGGCTTCGACGCCGGAAAGGGGCGCGGCCGCGAACGCCTGGGCCATTCGCGTCTCGTAGACGTTGTTGCCGCAAGCCGGCGGGATCCGGACCTCGACGAGCGGGATCCCGAGCGCCTTCGCCTGCCGCGCGAGGAGCTCGCGGCGGACACCGTGCATGCTGATCCGGTCGTAGCCCTCGGTGACGGTCGTGAGCAGCACTTTCGGCTCGAGCTGGAGTCTGCGGACCGTCCACAGGGCGAGCGCCGAGTCCTTGCCACCGCTCCACGACAGGGCAAAGCTCACCCGCGGCGGCGGCCCTTCCGGCTCTGCGTTTTGGTCGCGAGCGCCGCGACGCTCGAGCTGCGACTGGATCGTTTGTCCCCTCATGGAAAGCCTCCGCGTCTGCCGAGGAAGAGGCCCGACGGCGGCTGCCGCACGAACCGCGCTTCGACCGATCAAGTGTCCCAGACGCTGTCAGTGTCGGCGCGGAACAATCGGAGTGGCGGTTGCACACCTCATCCACCTAGGTGTCGAGGTTGCCACTGCTACCTTGCTTCCCCATGTCGGAAAAGCACGGCAGAATCGACCGGCGTGCGAGTGGGGTCAGGGCGCCTCGACGCGCGCTGGCCGTCACTCGAGTCGCCGATCTTCGGCCGACGGATCACGTGCTGGACGTCGGCTGCGCCGAGGGTTCGGTCGCGCTCGAGGTCGCAGGGTTCGTGGAGCGTCTCCACGGCCTGGATGTCTCCCCGACCCGCGTGCGGCGGGCAGCCGAGCATGCAGCCGAGCGTGGCATTCGAAACGCCAGCTTCGAGGCGACCGCGATCCAGGACTACGTATTCGAGCCTCGCTCCTGGGACGTCACCCTGTTTATGCGCGTGTGGGGCAAGGGCACGGGCGCCCGGACGGTCGGCGAGGCGGAGTTCGAGCGTGTGCTCCGAGCGACCCGCCGACAGGTGATCGTGCAGGCGGGCAAGCTGCGCCCGGAGCACCGCGCCCGGCGGATCCTCGAGATCTGCGACCACCACGGCTTCGATGCAGCATGCTTCGTAGAGCTGCACCTGATCGTCGCCAACCGACGCGGCGCCGGTGCGCGAATCCACGCCCTTCCGGAGCACGTGTTCGTTCCGGCTCGGTCGGGATCTTTGCTCGTTCCGACGGCAACCGTCCCCGACCACCCGGTCATCCGGAGCTTCGACCCCGACCTTCGGGCGGCCGTCTAGGGATCGTTCACGCTTTCCCCGCGTGCGTCGCCTCGAGGATTTCGAGTCTTGCTTTTAGGATGTCGAGTCGGACTGATTCTGGGTCCGAGCGAGCCTGGTGGCGGTGGTGCGTGGCGTAGCGCTTGCACGTTGTGGTGTCCAGAAGCTGGATCTCGTCTCGATGGTCGGCGATTAGCGCATTGAGGAACCGAGGGCCGGTCCGCTCCTTGCTATGGCCGTAGCTTTTTCGCGGCTTGATTTCGTCGAGCCCGCGATCGAGGATCGGATGTCCTGGAACGGCGCCGAAGAAGTAGTTGTCCGCGACGCCCGAGCCTCGTAAGACGGTGAAGAAGTCAGTGTCCTCGATCAGCGGCTCGATCGAGCGAAGGCACTCGAGATCTGTGTCGACGTAGACCCCGCCGAAGCGCCACACGACCTCGAGCCGTAGGATGTTCGCTCGTTCTGCGGGGATTCGCAGCCGCTCGGCCGCCTCGGGCCGGCGGAGCGGCTTCGGCAGATTGCCTTCCGTCCAGAGGCGAAGCTCCCAGTCAGGGTGGTGGCGAAGCCAGCTCTGCTGGTAGGCGGCAAACGCCTTCGGGAGCGGATTCGGCCCGAGCCAGATCTGATGGAAGATTCGCGGCATCCGTACCCTATTGGGCTGATTGCCCGCTGCCGTCGCGCAACGCCGGGTGCGCACGGCCTGCGAAGACGTCTCGGCGGGCTTCGTACTCGCGACCTGCTCGTACTTGGCTTGCCACGCGGCGGCCTCTTTTTGTGCGGCCGCGGCGCGCCTCTCCGCTTTCAGCACCGCATGCCAAACGCGGTCGAGCGTGTCTCCGTAGCCGGTTTGGCGAACTGCGTATGCGTTCTCGGCCTCTCTGGACCTAGGAAGGGTGATCAGCTCCTGATCCACGTACGTCACACCTGATTCGTCCGCGAGCAAGCGATCCAGGAACCTGGATCCGGTGGCTGACTTGTCGTAGCCGGGGAACTCACGTGGCTGGATCTCATCCAGTGCGCGGGCGAGGATGGGATGGGCGGCGACAGCGGCAAGCATCGCAGTGTCGACGCGCCCGCGGCGCGTCCTAGCGATGACGAACGTTGCGTCTGCGATCAGCGGCTCGATCGAACGCACGCATTCGAGATCAACGTCGACATAGACGCCACCGAACCGCCACAGGACCTCCAGCCTCAAGATATCGGTGCGCTCCAGAGGTGTCCGCAGCCGCTCGAGCGCCTCGATCCGGCGTAGCTCCTCCGGCGCGGGAAGGTCTGCTTCGGTCCAGAAGCGCAATTCCCACCCGGGGTGGTGCGCGAGCCAGCTGGCCTGCCTGCGAGCGTACTCTGCAGGGAACGGTTCCCGGCCCAACCAGATCTGGTGAAAGAGGCGCGGAATCAACGGCGGTGGACCAGCACCGCCGCTACGGAACGGCCGTCGACGAGATCGCGACGTTGTAGCCCCTCAGCCGGAGGTAGGGGGCCTTGCCTCCGAGATCCGCGGTCGCATAGCGCGCGGTGATCGTGGTCGATTCGCCGGGGAAGAGCGAGACGTAATTGTCGGAGTAGTCGATCGGCAGAACCTCGGTGCCGCCGTCTCCCGCGGCGATCTCGGGTCGCAGGAAGAACGCGATGTTGCTCGCGTTGGTGTTGGTGAGCGTGATCGTCGCCGTCTCCTGTCCTCCGGCGACGGTTCTCGTTACTGCAGCGGTGACGTTGGGATTCTCGGCGAGGCTGTTCAGCCCGGTGAGGTCTGCGTAGCGGTGGATCGCCGTCTTCCACCAGGTGTGGCTGTTGCCGAGCCGATCGGGGCTCGTCGAGTACCAGTAGAGGTTGTTGCTGACCACCGCGCCCGTCGCGTCCTTGAGCTGGAGGCGGATGAAGTACGTTGGCGAGAGGCCCGAGACGGGCGGGATCGTCAGGACGTTCGTGGCGGCGTCCGCGGGCACCGTGAGGTTCGAGACCGGTCGTGCCGTCCAGTACTTCTGTGCCAAGTGGTCCTGGATGTTGTAGAGCGCCGCGGTGGCCGTCATTCCGGTTTGCGCGGTCAACGTGGAGTTGTACGCGACGACCTTGCCGCTGAAGTAGTCGTAGGCGATGTGGACCGGCTCGTTCGCCTTCTTGGCACCGAAGAACCCTCCGCCGGGTGCGTAGTACCAGTCGTAGAGGTTCCAGTGCACCGACGGCCACACGCCGTTCAGCATCCAGAAGATCGTGCCGAACGTCGTCGCGTTCTCTCCCGCGTTCCACGCCTCGAAGAACGATCGCGTGTTCTCGTAGTTCATCACCTCCGACTTCTTCGCGTACTCGGCCGCGCTCCCCGTTTTGCCGTAGCGGTTGTCGACGCCGTCCGTGAAGCGCGAGATGTTGTCGAAGACGCTCTTCGCCTTGCCGGCGTGGTAGTTCCAGACGCTGCCGATCGGCCAGAGGTCGGCAGGGCCGATGAACTTCTGCAGGCTCTCGAGCGGTGGAGGCGACTCCGTCCCCTCCTCCGCGGTCGTGCCGAACGCGCTTCCAGCCTGGCTCGTGTCCCACCACAGCGTCGGGGGCTCCCACGAGTATGGGCCGTCCATCTTCATCCCGGCGTTCGAGTTGCACCAGGTCGCGACACTGTCGAGGGTCGGATCCTGCCAGTGCAGGCTGCTCGCGATGTCCTTGTACTGCTGCAGGTGCGCCGCGCTGACCGGGCAGTCGCTGCCGAAGGCCCAGACCAGGGTGCTCGGATGAGCGCGAAGATTCCTCATCTGGCTCTCGAGGGAGGCGTGGGCGACCTGCTCCTGCTCGGCCGTCCACTTGTCGTTCTCCCAGGCGCTGCAGCAGACGAAGCCCGCCATCAGCATCACGCCGGCCTTGTCGGCGAGGTCGTAGAGGTCCTCGTAGCCGACGGTCCCCTCGAAGCGGATCGTGTTC
>JBKPCT010000067.1:0-4370 GCA_046727515.1 Actinomycetota bacterium
CACGAGCTCGCCCTCGTCGGTGTAGAGCGGCGCGTCCGTGTCGAGGTGGATGACGGGCGGCGCGCCGCCCTCCGCGGTCGCGAACACGAGCGGGTCGATCGTGATCTCGCCCTCCTGGAGGTTCCAGTACGTCCACATCGGACGGTCGCGGACGACCTCGCCCGACGGGGTGTGGACGTCGATCGTCATGGGCAGGCCGAGCATCGCCCAGAACTGCTTCGCCCAGGGGCCGGGGGCGATCACCACCTGCTCGCCCACCTCGATCCGGCCCTTGCTCGTCGAGACCGCGCTGACCGAGTCGTCGGCGGCGAGCTCGAGCTCCTGCACCTCGACGCCCGAGAGGATCGAGACGCCCTCCGACTCGCACTTCCCGACCAATCCGATCACCGAGGCCATGTTGAACGCGAAGCCGCCCTGGCGCTCGTGCAGGCAGATCGTCACCCCCCTGGCGCGCCAGTCGGGGAAGAGCGACTTCATGTGCGCCTCGGCCTCTGCCGCGCCGACGATCAGCTCCGAGCGGTAACCGATCCGCTCCTGGCGCTCGTACGTCGCGATCAGATCCTGCTCCTGGACGGCGGCGCCGAGCGCGACGTAGCCGACCGGGTTGTAGTGGTACGCGTCGGGGTCCGACTCCCAGACCTCGACGCAGGCCTGCATCAGCTCGCTCATCGCCGGCTGGAAGTAGTTGTTGCGGACGACGCCGCAGGCGATGCCGGAGGCGCCCGAGCCGGGCGAGCGCTTGTCGAGCACGACGACGTCCGCGCCGGAGCCGAAGCCGCGGGTGCGCAGCTCCTGCGCGAGGTGGTACGCCGTCGAGAGGCCGTGAATGCCGGCCCCGACGACGACGTAGGGAGAGCGAGCTGGAAGGCCGATCGTGTTGCCTCCTGGGCAATGGCGTGTCAAAATCATCCTATCATGGCGCGCACGCGGACGCCAGCTTCGCGACGGACCGCAGCCGTCGAGCGGGCGGTCGCGCTCCTCTATGCTCTCGCCGAGAGCGGCGAGCTCGGGACGAACGAGCTCGCGCGCCGGCTCGGGATCAACGCAAGCACGGCGTCGCGGCTGCTCGCGACGCTCGCCGGAGGGCAGCTCGTCGAGCAGCTGCCGGACAGCGGCCGCTACCGGCTCGGCGCCGGCGTCCTCCGCCTCGGCAACGCGGTGCTCGCGCGGCTCGATCTGCGCGGGACGGCACGGCCGCACCTCGTCGCGCTAGCCGCCGAGACGGGCGAGACTGCGACGCTCTCGGCGCCCGGCGAGCAGGAGGCGTTCACTGTCGACTTCGTCCAGAGCCCGTCGTCAGTCCAGAGTGTGGCCCGCCTCGGCCGTCCGAGCATCGGGCACGCGACGGCGGTCGGCAAGATCTTGCTCGCCTTCGGCGGCCGGGACCTTCCCCCTCCGCCGCTGGCCGCATTCACGCCACGGACGATCATCGATCCCGAGGCGCTCGGCGCCGAGGTCGAGCACGTCCGCGCGCGGGGCTTCGCCGAGGCGTCCGGCGAACGCGAGCCCGACCTGAACGCAATCGCCGCCCCCGTGTTCGGCGGCCGGGGCGAGCTGGCGGCGATCGTCGGCCTGCAGGGCCCGGCCTCGCGCTTCGACGCGGAGGCGATGCGCGGGGCGCTACCGAAGCTCCGCGAGCACGCGGTGGCGATCTCGGCGGCTCTCGGCGGCGCGCCTACCGCCTAGGCGATCCAGACGAGACAAGCGGCGCGCTCGCGGATCTTCTTCGCCGCCCGGCGGTACGTTCGCGGCCTGAGCCGCGAGGGCTCGGGCCCGAAAACGAGCAGGCCCGGATTGCGCTCGACCACGAGCTCCAGGAGCGCGTCGATCGGGTGCGGGCTGCACACGCGCAGGCGCTCGACCCGCACGGCCAACGACTGGGCGAGCTCCGCGGGCTTCCGCAGCTCGTCCTGGAGCTCCTCCCGCTCGATGTAGCCGTACCCGAGCAGCGTCCAGGTCGTAGGTAGGACCTCGGCGGCGTTCACGACGACCAGCGGCCGCCCGCTCTCGACCGCCGAGTCGACCGCGAAGGCGGTCGCCTCGATCGAGAAGGGAACGTCGAGGGTGGCGAGGAACACGGGGCGGCCCGCCGCGGAGCGGAACGATATGTCCTCGCGCGGCCTGCTGCTTCTGAGCGTCAACATGCTATTCGGGATGGAGCTCCCAGCGCGGCGCGCCTCGCGCCGTGCGACGGTACCTGCGCCGCCAGAAGGGCAGAACCAGGAACAGCCAGGCTGCCATCACCATCGGCACGACGAGGATGAAGCGCGAGCTGACCGCGACGATCAGCGGGATCATGACCGCCGCTGCGATCGCCACCATCGCGAGCGCCTCGAGCTGGTGGCGCCTCATGCGGCGCAGGAGACCCTCGTACTCCTCCGCCGGGATCTGCTGCGTGTTCCACGAGCGCCCGCAGCGCTCGCAGCGCCACCGCTCTCCGTACGCCACGTCTCTCGTCTCGCCGCACTCGCACCTGATCGTGATCGGCGGCTTGCTCATCTCGGACCGATTGTAGGCGCGCCGCGAATGTGATCGATGAGAAACTCGCGATTGAAACTCGGCGGAGCAAGTGCTACGTTCGCCCGCGCGGCCATAGGAGACCCGCCCCGAACCCACGAGACATGGAGGTAGACCGTGGCTGAGGCAGTCGTCGAGGAACGCCAGCTCCTGAAGACCCTCCGCTGGTACGACGGTTTCGTGATTTGCCTCGCAAATCCCGGCTTCATGCTGGGATCGCTCGGTTGGTCGGTGTTGGACATGGGCGGCTGGGGCGCGATGTTGATCTGGGGAGTCACGGCGGCGATCGTCCTCCCCGTCCAGTTCATCTACTCAGAGCTCGCCGCGATGTTCCCGCACAAGTCGGGCGGCCTGTCGATCTACGCGAACGAGGGCTGGCGGAAGTACACGACGCTCGTCGGGCCCGTGGCGACCTTCGGCTACTGGATCGGCTGGTCGGTCGTGCTCTCGTTCATTGGGCTGTTCACCGGCTACATCGCCCAGTCTGCGTGGTTCCCACACGAGCCTTACGGGACGTACGCGTTTGGCGGGGCGAAGATCGACAACGGCTACTTCAGCACGGGCCCCGTCCACATCGGGCTCCAGCACCTCATCACCATCGGGCTCATCGTTGCCGTCTGGGCATTCAACATCTTCGGGACGCGGATCGCCGTGTCGTTCAACTACCTCGCCGGCATCCTGCTCCTGATCCCGCTCTTCTGCTTCACGTTCCTGCCGTTCCTGAACGGCGACTTCGACTCCGCGAACCTCACCTACAAGCTCAACGACCCCGGCCTCGCCTGGGGAGGCTGGCAGCTCGCGTTGGTCTGGATCTGGATCATGATCTGGTCGACGGCTCCTGAAGCCGCCGCTACCTTCGCGCCCGAATACAAAGACACCGTCCGCGACACGAGGAGGGCCCTGCTGACGTCGGCGGCATTCATCTTCTTCATCAACACGATGGTGCCGGTCGCGCTCACCGGCGGAGTAGGACCCAAGACGGTAGAGGCGTTCGACTACGTCGGCGCCCTCAACATGCTCGTGGGCAAGGGGGCGACCGACTTCTTCGTCGTCGTGCTCTGCGCCAGCTTCATCCTCTCGATGAACACGGCCACCGCCGACGGAAGCCGCGCCCTCTACGGCATCTCGAAGGACGGCTTGACCGTCAAGGAGCTCGGGCGGCTGAACCGCTTCCGGGTGCCCGGGAACGCGATGACGCTCGACATGACCATCAACATCCTGTTCGTCCTCTTCGTCGGCAACCTCTTCGGCATCCTCGTCGCGAGCAACATCGGCTACGTGCTCGCGAACATGTTCGCCATTGGAGCGTTCGTCCTGCTGCGCAGGGACCGCCCGAACTGGCCGCGGCCGATCAAGCTTCCTTCCTACTGGGTGCCGATCGGCGTGGCGCTCTTCGCTGCCTTCGCGCTCTTCAGCGTCGTCGGCATCGGCTGGTTCCAGATCGCCGGCGGCGGGGCCGTCTACGGCGGCACCAAGGAGAAGATCATCGGCTTCTGCGTCCTCGCCGCCTCCCTGGTCCTGTTCCTCTTCCGCCGAGTCGTTCAGGACAAGGAGAAGCCGCACTGGCGCGAGGAGACGCCGACGATGCCGGAAGAGGCGCCCGCTCTGGAGATACCGGCGGTTCCGGCGACCTAGACTCGAGTGCACGAGAGGGGGCGGGCACACCGCCCCCTTCGTTTGCGCCGGCAGGGCGCCGTTGGGAGAATCGAGTTACCTCGTCTGCAAAGGAGGCTCATCGCAATGGCGCGCGACCCGAAGTATGACCCTCTCTTCGAGCCGATCGAGATCGGTCCGAAGACGATGAAGAACCGCTTCTACCAGATCCCCCACTGCAACGGATTCGGCTCCGAGAA
>JBKPCT010000068.1:0-24253 GCA_046727515.1 Actinomycetota bacterium
CGTTCGCGACCACGTCTACGACGGGATCAAGGACAAGTTCTTCGCCGGCGGGCTCACGTACAGCGGCCACCCGCTCGCGTGCGCGGTCGGCGTCGCCTCCGTCGAGGCGTTCAAGGAGGAAGGCGTCGTCGAGAACGCGGCGGCGCTGGGCGAGTACCTGCGCGGCGCCCTCGCCGAGCTCGCCGAGCGCCACGTGTCGATAGGCGAGCTGCGCGGGCTCGGCCTCTTCTGGGGCCTCGAGCTCGTCCGCAACCGCGAGACGCGCGAGCCGCTCGTCCCGTTCAACGCGGGCGGCCAGGACGCCAAGCCGATGTTCGAGCTGACGAAGGCGTGTCTCGAGCGCGGTCTCTACCCCTTCGTGCACTGGAACGTCTTCGCGATCACGCCCCCGCTGACGATCACGCGCGAGGAGCTCGACGAGGGTCTGGAGATCCTCGACGACGTGCTCACGCTCGCGGACGAGCACTCGACCGAGTAGGCGTGCCCTACAACGACGGCAGCCGCCGCCTGCAGGACCAGTTCGAGGTCGTCGGGCGCTGAAGGCGCACCGGGTCGCGCTCGCGGGCATCGTCGCCGGCTCGGCGGCTCTGCTCGCGCTCGGCACCATCCGCGTCAAGGAGTGGACGGTAATGACGGACGAGCTCCTCTACACGAAGCTCGCCCGGCATATTGCCGACACCGGCTCGCCGCTTCCTGTCCTCCACGGCGACCACGTCGGCTTTCTCGGCGTCGTCTACCCGATCCTGCTCGCGCCGGTCTACGGCTCGCTCGACAGCGTCGCCGCGTTCGACGCGACGCACGCCCTCAACGCGGTGCTGTTCGCGAGCGCGGCGATCCCGGTCTACCTGCTCGCTCGACGGGTGGTGCCGCCCGAGTGGGGTCTCGTCGTCGCCGCGCTCTCGATCGCGATCCCGTGGGCGGTGAACACGGCGACCGCGATGTCGGAGGCCGCGGCGTACCCGGCGTTCGTCCTGGCCGTCCTCGCCTGCCACGGGGCGCTCGCCGAGCCCTCCCCCCGTCGGGATGCTCTCGCGATCGGGGCCCTCGTGCTCGCGTTCTTCACCCGGCCGCAGTTCCTCGTGCTCGCGGCCGTGCTGCCGCTCGCGGCCCTCGTCGTCGACGGTCCGCGGCGGGCGCTCGACCGGCACCGCGTCCTGGCCGGTGCTTGCGTGTTGGCGGTGCTCGTCGTCGTACCGCTTGCCGCGCTCGGGGAGGCTCACCGGCTGCTCGGCGACTACGGCGTGACGGCGACGCAAGGCTCGCTGCTCCCACGAGGCGTCTGGAAGTCGGCGGCGATCCATCTCGACAGCCTCGCGGTTGGGCTCGGGGTCCTGCCGTTCCTGCTCGGTGCCGGGTGGACGTACTCGAACCTGCGCAGCGCGTCTGCGCCGGCACGTGCCTTCGCCGCGCTCACGGCCTTCGCGCTGCCGCTGCTCGCGCTCGAGACCGCTTCCTACGACCTCCGCTTCGGCGGCCCCGGCGTGATCAGGGACCGCTACCTCTTCTACCTCGCCCCGCTGCTCCTCGTCGCCTCGGCGGCTGCGCTGCTCGGCCGCCTCCCGATCTGGGGCATCGTCGGCGCGACAGCGTTCTTCTCGGTCACCGTCGCATTCGCCGACTTCAACCCGGTCGCGGGGCTGTCGATCGATTCCGCCGAGGCGGTGCTGAACGGGGTGATCCACGACGAGTCCGCCGGCCTGCCCGCCGGGATCTTCGTCGCCGTCTGCGGCGTCCTGCTCGGCGCCATCTGCGTCGCATTCGCGTGGCTGCCACGCCCAGCCGTCGCAATCGGCGCGAGCGTCGTGGTCTTCGCGTTCTGCGCGAGCCTGACCGGGTACGCGTTCGAGCGGCTGCTTTCCAGCCGGACGGCAGCCGGGGTGCCCGTGACCGGCCAGAGCCGCGTCCGCGACTGGGTCGACCGGGTCGAACACGGAGGCACGGTCGGGGTCATCGCGTATCCGATTGCGCGCGACTGGGGCCACAGCGCGATCGCTTGGTGGGACGTCGAGTTTTGGGACCAGACGGTCGCCCGCGCCTACGTCGCCGGCAACGGAAGGTTCACCTACACGCCGTTCCCCGCAAGCAAGATCGAGGTCGATCCGGCCGACGGTCGGATCGACCTCGGGAGCGACGGTCCGCGCTACCTGGTCGTGGCGCCGAACGACTCCCGCTTCGGCGTCTCCGGCGATCAGGTCGCGACCAACGTCGGACTGACCCTACTCCTCGCGGAGCGACCCTACCGCGCCCGCTGGGCGAGCCGCGGGCTCGATCCCGACGGGTGGACGCGTCCCGGTCGGCCGGTGCTGATCCGCGTCTTCGCCGGAGCGGATCACCCGACGGAGATGGTCAAGGTATCGGTCACCCTCGATTCGCCCTGGGAGGCAGCCGGTCCCGCCGGCTACAGCCTCGGGGGAACGTCGGGATCGGTCAAGCCGCGTGCACGTGCCGTCGCACAGGCGAGCGTGTGCGTTCCGGCCGGAGGACACGCCGACCTCTCGCTCCGCTCCGACCGCACCGCCAGGATCGCCGGGCCGCCCTACGGTCCCAAACCCGAGCCGGAGCGTGACGTCGGGCTTGTGGTCTCCGGCATCGAGACTTCGCCGACAGGGCAGGCGTGCACGCCGTGAAGCCGCGCGTGTTCGCGTCACGACGCTTCCCGCTGCGTGTGCGCGCTGAGCTCGAGCGGTCGTTCGAGCTCGACCTGCACGACTCGGAGTGGCCGCTGGAGCGCGACCAGCTTCTGCGCCGCGTGGCCGGCCGCGACGGCCTGATGCTGATGCTCACCGACCGCGTCGACGACGAGCTGCTCGACGCCGCCGGGCCGCAGCTGCGGATCGTCGCGAACTACGCCGTCGGCGTGAACAACGTCGACCTCGACGCGTGCCGGCGCCGCGGCGTCGTCGTGGCGAATACCCCGGACGTGCTCACCCAGGCGACTGCCGAGCTGACGATCGCGCTGATGCTGGCGCTGCTCCGCCGCGTCGCGGAGGGCGACCGGCTGATCCGCCGGGGCGAGGACTGGATCTGGGCACCGAACCTGATGCTGGGGCGGAGCCTCGCCGGTCTGACGCTCGGCCTGGTCGGCCACGGCCGAATCGGGCAGGCGGTGGAGCGCCTGGCGCTCGCCCACGCGATGGGCGTCGTCTGGTCGGGCCGTGACCGGGGACAGTCCCTGGACGCGCTCCTTCCGGACAGCGACGTCGTCTCGCTCCACCTGCCGCTCACCGACGCGACCCACCACCTGATCGGTGCCGCCGCGTTCGCGCTGATGAAGCCGTCCGCGGTGCTCGTGAACACGAGCCGCGGTCCGATCGTCGACGAGGCGGCGCTCGTGGAGGCGGTCGCGGAGGGCCGGATCGCCGGCGCCGCGCTCGACGTCTTCGAGCACGAGCCGAAGGTGCACCCCGGCCTGCTCGGCCTCGAGAACGTCGTCCTGGTCCCCCACCTCGGGTCGGCCACCGAGGAGACGCGCGAAGCGATGGGGATGCTCTGCGTCGACGCACTGCGGGCGGTGCTGCTCGAGGATCGCACGCCTGTGAACGCCGTGCCCTGAAGGCCTCTCAGGACAGTGGCGGACGGCGGTGGCGCCACGGGCGCGCCTGCTCGAGCTGCGCGGAGACCCGAATCAGCGTCGCCTCGTCGACCGGGCGGCCGATGAGCTGGACGCCGATCGGCAGGCCGTCGTCATTCCAGTAGAGCGGAACCGAGACTGCGGGCAGGCCCGTGACGTTCGCAACCTGCGTGAACGGGGTGAACTGCCACGCCTTGTCGAAGCTCCCCCAGGGGTCGGCCTCGTCCATCAGCGCGCCGACCGGCGGAGGCCGCTGGGCCAGCGTCGGCGTCAGCACGAGGTCGTACCCCTCCCAGAAGGCGACGATCGGCCGGGCCCACGCGCGAAGGTCCTGCGTGGCGGTCACGTAGTCGACCGCCTTCATCTCGTCGCCGGCGTCGAGCAGGACCTGGTTCATCGACTCGAAGAGCTCCCTCGGCTTGCCGCGCAGCCCGGGAATGACCTTCCAGACGGTCATGAAGAGGTCGATCAGCTTTCCGTCCGCCCACGGCGGGGTTGCAGCCTCGACCGAGTGGCCGAGCTCGGTCAGCAGCGCCGCCGCATCCTCTGCGGCGGCCACGCACGCCGGTGCGACCGGCGCGTCGATCGGCGGGGACGTCGTCAGCGCGATCCGCAGCCGGCCCGGCTCGACGCCGACCTCTTCGGTGAACGGCCGAACGGGAGGCGGAGCCCACCACGGGTCGCCCGGCTCGTAGCCCGACATGACGTCGAGCAGCGCGGCCGCGTCGTGCACGGTGCGTGCAAGCGGGCCGCTCGTCGAGAAGCCCTCGTGGCCGCCGTAGGGAGCGAGCGACACGCGGCCGCGCGCCGGCTTGATCCCGAAGACGCCGCAGCAGGAGGCGGGGATGCGAATCGAGCCGCCGCCGTCAGTGCCCTGGGCGGCGGGCGCGAGCCCGGCGGCGACCGCCACCGCGGCGCCGCCGCTCGAACCACCAGGCGTGCGCGTGGTGTCCCAGGGATTCCGGCACAGGCCGTTCAGCTGCGACTCGGTCACGGCGGTGATGCCCAGCTCCGGCGTGTTGGTCTTGCCGATCACCACGAGCCCCGCCTCCTTCAGGCGGCGGACGACGGCGACGTCGAAGTCCGGCACGTAGTCGGCGTAGGCGCGGGACGAGAAGGTCGTGCGGATTCCAGCGGTCTCCTGCAGGTCTTTGATCGGGAGCGGGACGCCGCGGAACGGGCCGCCCGGGAGCTCGCCCGCGGCCGCGGCGAGTGCCTCTTCCCCGCAGACCGTCACGAACGCGTTCAGCTCCGGGTCGAGCCGCTCGATCCGCTCGAGGTAGACCTGCACGAGCTCGACCGAAGTCACCTCGCCCCGGCGGACGAGCTCCGCCTGTTCGGTTGCGCTCAGGAAGGCGAGCTCGTCCACTCAGTCCGCTTTTCGATCTCGATCGCGATCACGGGGCCAGCGGGCGGCTGCTCGCGGTACTGCGGGTACTTGGCGGCGAGCAGATCCACAGCACGAGGATCCTCCACGACCCGCGCCTCCCCGCGCAGCCGCACCCACCAGAGCTTCGACCAGTCGTCCTCGTAGTGGTCGATCAGCACCTCGACCCGCGGGTTCGCCTCGATGTTCTCGAGCCTCCGCAGCCGCCGCGTCCTCTTCGGCTTCTCGTCGACCGCCGTGTACAGCGTGTCGCCGTCGACGACGAAGCAGATCGGGACGACGTGCGGACGGCCGTCGCGGTCGACCGTCGCGAGCCGCGCGACTAGCGCGTCCTCGGGCCGCAACAAGGCGGTCTCAATTTAGGCGGCTTGCGCGCCGGGCCGCACCAGCATCGGCGGCCGGCCGAGCGGCAGGGCGCTCTCGAGGGGCCGGTCGAGCATCCGCTGAGCATATGCGCCAAATGTAGTGTCACGGCGTGGACGCCCACGTCCTGGTTCCGCTGAAGGCACTCGATGGAGCGAAGGGCCGGCTCGCGGAGGTGCTGAAGCCGCAGGAGCGCGCCGAGCTCATGCAGACGTTGCTCGAGCACGTCGTCGGCGAGGTCCGCGAGGCC
This sequence comes from Actinomycetota bacterium, assembly GCA_046727515.1. Classification (GTDB taxonomy): domain Bacteria; phylum Actinomycetota; class Thermoleophilia; order Gaiellales; family Gaiellaceae; genus DATBLE01. The sequence goes on from JBKPCT010000068.1 coordinate 5,572, forward strand.
GGGATCGAGCGCGTCACCGTGGTCACGGCCGAGCCGCTCGAGGGCTACGCGGTCTGGAACGACCGCGGCCTCGCCTGGAACGAGGCACTCGCGGCGGCGATCGGCCAGGTAGTGACCGAGCCGCTCGTCGCGATCGTGTCGGCTGACCTGCCCTGGTTCCGGGCCGAGGAGATCGAGGAGCTGCTCGCCGCGACACCCGAGCGCGGGATCGCGATCGCGCGTGCGCTCGACGGCGGCACGAACGCGGTCTCGATGCGCCCGCCGGGGCTCGTCCGCACGCACTTCGGCGAGCTCGGCAGCGCGGCGGTCCACGCCTCGCTCGGCGTCGACCACGTCGTGCTGGACGTCCCGGGTCTCGCGTTCGACGTCGACACCCCCGAGGATCTCGCCCGCATGCAGGCCGCGTGTCTCTGAAACTGGGCTACAAGGCCTCGGCCGAGCAGTTCCCGCCCCGCGAGCTGCTCGAATACGCAGTCGAGGCGGAGCGCCGGGGGCTCGAGATCATCGCGGTTTCCGACCACTTCCAGCCCTTCCGGCATACGGGCGGCCACGGCCCGGCCGCGCTGCCCTGGCTCGGCGCGGTCGGGGAGCGGACCGAATGGGCACTCCTGGGCACGAGCGTGTTGACGCCGACGATGCGCTACCACCCGTCGATCATCGCCCAGGCCTTCGGGACGCTCGCGCTGCTCAACCCGGGCCGCGTCTTCCTCGGCGTCGGCACAGGCGAGTCGCTGAACGAGACGCCGGCGACCGGGGCCGCGTGGCCGGGTGCGAAGGAGCGCCGGCTGCGGCTGGCAGAGGCGATCGACCTGATGCGGCGCCTCTGGAGCGAGGAGCGCGTGACGTATGAGGGCGAGTACTACCGGACGCACCACGCGACGATCTACGACCGGCCCGAGGAGCCGGTGCCGGTCTACGTCGCCGCCTCGGGGCCGCTGGCGGCGAAGCTGGCCGGCGGCGTCGGTGACGGGTTCATCGTCACGAGCGGTAAGGATCCAGCGCTCTACGAGGAGCTGAACGCCGCGATGGAGGAGGGCGCGCGGGCAGCCGGGCGGGATCCCGCCTCGATCGTCCGGATGATCGAGCTGAAGGTCTCGTACGACCACGACCTCGACTTCGCTCGAGTCGCGACCGAGTACTGGGCGCCGCTCGCGCTCTCGCCGGAGCAGAAGCGCGACATCGAGGACCCGATCGAGCTCGCGCGACTCGCCGACGCCGATCCGAGCATCGCGCAGCGACGCTTCATCGTCTCCGATAACCCCGACGACGTCGTCGACAAAATCGCCCCCTACGTCGCGCTCGGCTTCGACCACCTCGTCTTCCATGCCCCCGGGAACGACCAGCGGCGTTTCCTCGATCAGTTCTGCGACGACGTCGTCCCGCTGCTGCGCGAGCGCTTCAGCGTCGCGACCACGCGGCACGAGGCGTGATCGGCCAGTCAGTCGCGCGCCTCGCAGACGACCCGGGACGCCCGAACGCCGTCGACGCCGGAGGCGCCGGCTTGGTCGGCGCCTCGCCGTGGACATGAACTCAGACGAGGTCGTCCGTCTGCCGGGCCATCTCCCGGTCGCGATCGCTGATCCCGCCCGCGGAATGGGTCGTCCAGCGCACGGTGACGCGCTTGTAGCTGATCGCGATGTCGGGATGGTGGTCGGCGGCCTCGGCGGCGTCCGCGAGCCGGTTCACGAACGCGATCGCAGCCCGGAAACCGTCGAACACGAACTCCCGCTCGAGCGCGCCGTCGGCCTCCGTCCAGTCGCTCACGCCCGGCAGTATGGCGTCTTCCTCGACGAGGTACGTACGCGCTCGCCAAGATGACCGAGCTCGACCCGCTCACGCTCCTCCTCGAGCGCGACGAGGCGGCCGGGGTCGGGCTGCCCGCCGAGCTGCACCGGCTGTACGGCGGCGACCTCGTCCTGCCGACGGAGTGCCTGTACGCCAACTTCGTCGCCACGATCGACGGGGTCGTCGCGATCCCGGCGCTCGAGCGCTCGAACGCGCTGATCAGCAGCGGCGACCCTGCCGACCGGTTCGTGATGGGCCTGCTCCGCGCCGCGGCGGACGCCGTCCTCGTCGGCTGCGGCACCCTCCACGCCTCGCCGAGTGGGGTTTGGCGGCCGGAGACGGTCTTTCCGCCCGCCGCGGAGGAGTTTTGGGCGCTCCGCGAGCGGCTCGGCCTCGACCGGGAGGCGGCACGGGTAGCCGTCGTCACAGGTCGCGGGTCGCTGAATCCGGATCACCCGGTTCTGCGGGACGGAGCGCTTGTGATCACCACGCAACTCGGCGCCGCCCGCCTCTCCGGACGTCTCCCCGACGCTGCCGAGATCGCGGTCGTCGCGGGCGAGAACGTCGTCGACGTCACCGCGGCCGTCGGCCTCTTACGCGAGCGCGGCCACCGGCGCATTCTCAGCGAGGCCGGTCCTCGGCTCTTCGGCTCTCTCGTTGCCGCCGACCTCGTCGACCAGCTCTTCCTCACCATCTCGCCGCTCCTCGCCGGCCGGGCGCCGGGCGACGAGCGGCTCGGGATCGTCGAACGGGTCGCGCTGATGCCGGAGCAGGAGCGCCGCGGCGCGCTGCGCTCGACCCGCCTGCACGGCGAGCACCTCTTCCTGCGCTACGCCTTCTGAGCAGGAGGCGAGGTCTGCGAGCCTTGCAGCGCGAGGCTCGCCTGGTTCGCGGTAGCGGCGAGCAGGCGGAGCTTCGTGCCGCTGACGCCGGCGAGGCGCCGCGAGAACTCGAGCAGTGCGCTCGCCACCTCGGCGCTCGCCTCCTCCGACTCGAGCAGCACCGACTTCTGGAGAGCGACCGAGGCGCGGTAGGAGAGCCCTTCGAGCAGGCGCAGGCCCTCGTCCGTGAAGCGCGAGAGGTCACCGTCCGGCGCGCGGACGGTGATCCAGCCGCGCACGCCGAAGCCCGAGTGCAGCGGTGCGACGGCGCAGGGCCGGAACGTCAGTCCGCGCTCGAGTGCGAAGATCCGCTGGACCTCCTCCTCGTCGGCCAGGAAGGGTGTCTTCCGCCCTTCGATCAGCCGGGCGGCAGCGGCCCGGCCGAAACGCCGGCCGATGAAGGGCGCCGTCACTGGATCGCCGGCGTAGCCGATCTCGGCGATGCAGTGGTAGTCGGCGGTGTGCGCGTCCTCGAGCCACATCGCGCACTGCGACGCGTCCATCAGCCGGGCGACGGTCCGGACGGTCTCAGCGCCGATCGCCTCGACGGACCGTGCCTCCGAGACCGCGTCGGCGAACTCGAGCCATGCCTTCGCGTTCTCGGCCTCCTGGCGCAGGGACTCGTAGAGCCGGGCATTCTCGAGCGAGACCGACGCGTGGCCGGCGAGGACCTCGAGGAGCCGCAGGTCGTCCGCGTCGAACTGGCCGATGCCGAGCTTGGCGAGCGTGATCACGCCGATCACGCGCTGCCCGTAGCGGAGCGGAACCGAGGCGAGCGACTCGTCGGCCTCGGCTCCCGAGACCTGGATCGAGATCTCGGATTCCCGCGCGTTGGCGACGAGTATCGGTTTCCCGGTCTCGGCGACGACTCCGGTGAGGCCCTCGCCGAGCCGGAAGGTCATCGTCCGGAGCTCGTTCTCGTGGTCGCCGCGCGCGGCGATCGGCTCGAGTCGGTCGCCGTCGAGGAGGTAGACGCGACAGTTGTGGTAGTCGATCAGCATCCTGAGCTCGTCGACGATCGCCTCCCCGATCTCGCGGACGTCGTTCAGCCGGTTCAGCTTCCGGGCCAGGCTCTGCAGCATCTTCAGGTGTGCGATCGAGCGGACGCCCCGGTCCTCGGAGCCGTCGTCCGGCCGCTCTCCAGGCTCCTCTCGGAAGACGACGACCCGATCCTTCCCCTGGGCCTTCGCCGTCATCATCGCCGCCTCCGCGCACGCGACCAGCTCGCGTGCGTTCATCGCGTGCTCTGGGCAGAAGGCGAGGCCGATCGAGAGCGTGACCTGGCCGACCTCCTCGGCCGGGCTGTCCAGAAGCGCGTGCTTCACCCGCGCGGATAGGCCGAGCGCATCGGCCGACCCGCACGAGGGGAGGATCACGGCGAACTCCTCGCCGCCGATCCGGCAGACGGTGTCCGATGGGCGGACGATGCCCGTCAGCAGCTCGGCCAGCAGGCGGAGGACGTGGTCGCCCTCACCGTGGCCGAAGACGTCGTTGACGCGCTTGAAGTCGTCGATGTCGAGCATCAGCAGCGCAACCCGGTCGTGCGCGCCCCGTGTGCGGTGGAGCTCGGACCTCAGCCGCTCGTGGAAGTAGCGGTGGTTGTAGAGGCCGGTGAGCGAGTCCGTGTGCGCGAGGTGCTCCAGCCGCGCGCGGATCTGCGCGTTGTCGAGCGCGAGCGCCGCCGCGTCGCCGAACCAGCGGGCGAGCTCGAACTCGTCCTCGTCGAAGGAGGCGTCATCGCCGACCCGGTAGATGTTCAGCGCCCCCTTCAGCGACCCACGGGCGATGAGGGGGACGGTGATCAGCGCCTCTGGGTCCTGGGGCGTGCCGGGGACGAACGCGACGCGAGGGTCGAGGTGAGCCTCGTTCGCGAGCACGGGGCTACGGTGCTGCACTGCCCAGCCGGTGATCCCGCGGCCGTACGAGATCGGGTTGCTGAGGATCTCCTCGGCCCACGCCGCGCTGCGGGCAAACACGGGCAGGAGCTCGCGGCGCTTGTCGTCCGCCTCGTAGATGTGCAGATCTTGGTACGGGATGAGCTCCGCGAGCGTGTCGGCGATCCGGTCGAGCAGCGCCTCGGGGCTCTGCTCTGAGAGGACGTCGTGAAAGATCGCCGCCAGGCGGCGATACGACCCGACCAGCGCCTCCGCGCGGACAGTTCGTGCACGCGGGTCGCCGAGAGCAGGGTCAGGCACAAGCAGAGCGTTCATAGCCACGGCTTCCTGGCTTATCGGCTGCACACTTCGCATGGATAAGCCGTTCCTGGGTAAGGCGCCTCCCCCGAATGAGGGAGATCCGTGCGACCCCGGTCAGCGAAAGAGATCGTGCTCGGGGCGCATGATCAGGTCCTTCGCGCTGCGCTCGCCCGGGACCGCGAGCCCGCGCACGACCGCCACCGGAATCCGATCCGTCTTCCCCATCACGAGCTCCGCCGCCGCCGCGATCTCGTCCGCGATCGCGATCACCGTCGAGTGCAGTTCGTACCCAGTCGGGTCGTAGTGTCCCCGCAGGTCGCGGAGCACCTCGACGCCGGCTGAGCCGATCGCGACGTTCGCGATCCCGACCCTCCAGGCGCGGCCGAACGTGTCCGTGACGATCACGCCGACGGAACGCCCTGTGCGGAGCCGAAGCGCCTGGCGCAGGCGTGCCGCAGAGGCGTCCGGATCCTTCGGCAGAAGGACGACCGAGTCCGGCTCCGGGGCGTTCGAGGCGTCGACGCCGGCCGACGCGCAAACGAAGCCGTGGCGCGTCTCTGCGATCACGAGCGGCGGCCTCGAGCGCACGATCCGCGTCGCCTCCTCGAGCACGACCTCGAGCCGGCGTGGATCGCCGTCCCGGCCGGCCAGTTCGTGCGCCTCACTCGAGGGGTCCACGTCCGCCAGCCGGACGACCCGCCCCTCGGACTTGGAGATGATCTTCTGGGCGATACAGACGACGTCGCCGGCGCGGAGCTCGCACGCGCCGACGATGAGGGCGGCGAGGTCGTCGCCCTCGCGGATCTCGGGCAGGCCCTCGACGGGCAGGATCTCGATGACGCCTGCGGCGTCACGACCTCGTCTCGGACCAAGATCGACGGCTTCGCCGTCGTCGTTGTACTGGGCTTCGTCTCTCACACGCGCATCACCCGGCCCCAGGCGGCTTCGAGGACGGCCTCGGCGAGCCGACGAGCCGCCCCTCTGTCCGTCATCAGCGTCTTCGTCACGTGCGGCCGGACGCCGGCCGCCTCCAGGCCCTCGGCGCCCGCGGCGTCCGCCTGGTCGATGACGAGCGCGTCGAGCAGGCCGGGGTAGCAGCCGGCGACGTGAGCGGGCGAGGTCCCGCCGGCGAGCCGCTCGAGCATCTGGTCCGTCGGCCCCTTCACGGCCTTGCCACCGATCACCGGGCTGACGCCGACGACCGGCGTCAGCTTGCGCTGCACGGCGTGACGAATCGCCTCGACGGCGAGGATCGGCCAGATCGAGATGTACGGGTTGCTCGGCGCGATCACGACGAGCGACGCCCGCTCGATCCTGTCGAGCACGCCGGGCGCGGGCCGCGCGGTCGCGGCGCCCTCGAAGCGCAGTCCGTCGACCTCGTCCTTGTGGCCGCGACGCACGAACCACTCCTGGAGCGGGAACGGCCCCGCGGCCGTCTCGAGGATGGTGCGCAGTCGGTCGTCGGTGGCGGGAAGCAGGCGCGCTTCGAGCCCGAATGCCGCGGCGATGCGGGCGGTCACGCTCGAGAGCGGCTCGCCCCCCGCCAGCGCCTTGGTGCGCACGAGGTGAAGGCCGAGGTCGCGGTCGCCGAGCTGGAACCAGGTCTCGTCGTCGCCGAGCTCCTTCGCGGTGTCGAGCGCGTTCCAGGTCTCGCCCCGCCGGCCCCAGCCGCGTGCCTCGTCGTGCCGGTCGGTCAGCGTGTAGAGCAGGCTGTCCAGGTCGGGCGAGACGTGAACGCCGAGCACCTCGGTGTCGTCGCCGACGTTGCCGACCACGGTCACCTCGGCCGGCCGGACGAGGTCGACGAGGCCGCGGACGAACCGCGCGCCGCCGACTCCGCCTGAGAGGACGACTATCTCCCCCATCCCGCGGTGACACTACCGGGGTGGCGCTCCAGGAACATCTCGACAACCAGGCGATCGCCGAGCGTCTCGACTCGTTCGCGACACTCCTCGAGCTTGCCGGCGCGTCGCCCTACGCCGCGCGCGCGTACCGCCGCGCCGCCGAGCTGATCCGCACGACGAAGGCGCCGGTCGCCGACCTGATCCGGGCCGGGCGCGTCCGCGAGTTGCGCGGCATCGGCCGCGGGATCGAAGGGCGGCTGAAGGAGCTCGTCGAGACGGGCGAGATCGCCGAGCTCGAGGAGCTCGAGCGCGAGGTACAGCCGGATCTCGTCGGGCTCGGACGCTACCTCGGGATCGGGGCGAGGCAGGCGGTGCTGATCGCGCAGACGCTCGGCGTGCGGACGGCGGCGGAGCTACGGGAGGCCGCGTCGGCAGGACGGCTCCGCGAGGTGCCGGGAATCGGGCCGCAGAAGGAGGCGAAGCTGCTCGCCGCGCTCGACCGCGTGGACGAGCCGCGTCCGCCGCGCGGCCTGCTGATCCACCGCGCGAGGCGTCTGCTGGAGGAGATCGCGGAGCCGCTCGGGGGCACGCCGGCGGGCGATCCGCGGCGATATCGCGATTCGAGCGAGCACTTCGCGGTGGTGGTTCCCGCCGAGGACGCGGCCCCGGTGCTGGAGGCGTTCATGGCGCTGCCCGCGATCGTGTCCGTAATCGACAGGCACGACAGGCATGCGAACGGGGTGACCGTCGAGGGGGTGCCGGTGGAGCTCGTCGTGCCCGCGCCTGCCCGGTTCGGGACGGAGCTCGTGCGGGCAACCGGCTCGAGGAACTACGTGGCCGCGCTCGAGCCGCTGCCGGACGCGCCCGACGAGGCCGGGGTCTACCGCACGCTCGGGATCCCGTACGTGCCGCCGGAGCTCCGGGAGGTGCCGTTCCACGGCGAGCCGCCCGCGCTCCTCGAGCTCGGCGACATCCGCGGCGACCTGCACTGCCACACGACCTGGTCGGACGGCAGCGACAGCGTCGAGTCGATGGCACTCGCGGCGATCGCGCGCGGCTACGAGTACCTCGCCATCTGCGACCACACGCCGGCCGTCGGCGCGGTGCGCGGCCTGACCGCGGACGACGTGCGGCGGCAGGCACTGGAGATCGCCGACGTGAACGAGGCGTTGGCGCCGTTCCGGGTCCTACGCGGGACCGAGTGCGACATCCTCACCGACGGGCAGCTCGACCTGCCCGACTCGATCCTCGCCGACCTCGACTGGGTGCAGGCGAGCGTGCACGGCGGCCAGCGGCTGCCGAAGCGGCAGCAGACCGAGCGGGTCGAGCGTGCGCTGCGAAACCCCCACGTCTCGTGCCTCTCCCACCCGAAGGGCCGCTACGTGAACCGCCGGCCGGAGAACGAGCTCGACCTCGACCGACTGGTCGAGCTCGCGCTCGAGGAGGGCGTCGCGCTCGAGGTGAACGGCCTGCCGGACCGGCTCGACCTGCGCGACGTCTACGTCCGCCGGGCGCTCGACGCCGGCGTGAAGATCGTCTGCTCGACCGACGCGCACTCGATCCGGGGGCTCTCGAACATGGAGCTCTCCGTCGCGACGGCGCGGCGCGGGTGGGCGACCGCGCCGGACGTGGTCAACACCCAGCCGCTGGACGAGGTACTCGCCTGGCGACGAAGCTGAGCGCTCGCAGCATCGGATGCTCGGTTTCCACCGTGCGAGTGTAGAAATCGAGCCGTGGACGTCGAGCGCTTCGCCGCCGAGCTCCCCGCGCTGTTCGAGGACTTCCCTCGCTCGCCGCACCCGCGCGGCACCCGCTTCGACGACGTGATCGCGGCCGTGCCGAACCTCGCCGAGGAGAACGTGCTGGCGCTCCTCAACCTCGCCGCGTCGCTGCTCGCCCCCGGCGAGAGCTACGTCGAGGTCGGGACCTACTACGGCGCCAGCCTGATCGGCGCGATGCGCGGCAACGAGGGCGACTTCGTCGCGATCGACCGCTTTGAGTTCGGCCCTCTCCAGGTCAGGGGGGTCCAGCTCCCTGCGGCGAGCCGCGCCGGCCTGGAGGCGACCCTGCGCACCTTCGGGGCCCGCAACCCGACGATCCTGGAGGGCGACGCCTTCGAGCTGCTCGAGGGGGGCGCGCTCGGCGACCGCCGCGTCGGCGTCTACTACTACGACGGGGCGCACGACTACGGCTCGCAGGTCCGAGGCCTGCGCGCGGTGGAGCCGTGGCTCGCGGACGAGGCGCTGATCGTCGTCGACGATCTCGACTGGGAGGACGTCAGCCGCGCCACCCGGGACTATCTCGACACCGAGACCCGGGCGGGGCTCATCTTCGACATCCCGGGCGGCGACAGGGGCAATCCCCAGTGGTGGGACGGCGTCGCGGTGGTCGGCTGGCGGCGCTAGCGGACGCGGCGGCGGCCGGGTCCGGACACGGTCCACTCGGTCAGGTCGAACCAGTGCGAGCTGTGCAGCGCCTCGACCACGCGAGGATCCGTGTGCCGCGCGAAGTAGACGTGCCTGTCGATGTCGCAGCAGATCTCCGCCTCGTCGAGGTGGTGGTCGGGAATCTGCATCAGGGCGTCGGCGGGAAGCTGCGCCTCCCGGACGGTCAGGTGTTTGAACTGGAGGTCGGGGGCGATCTCCATCAGCTCGGGCCAGTCCGGGCAGGTTTGGTAGCTCATTCCTCTCCAGTCTGTCGCAGCGACCAGTTCCCGGTCAGGAGGACCGGTCCGCGGACCGGCTCCCCCGGATAGACGACGAAGCGAACGCCGTCATCGAGCCAATGGTAGAGACGGCGCCCGGACTCGTCGCTGAGCTCGAACCGCAGCCGGAAGCGGCCGTCGGCGAGCGGCGGCCGCTCGACATCGAAGCGGAGTATGCGCTCGCCCGGCTCCTCGCGCCAGCCGAGCTCCCGCGTGTCCTGCGTCGCCGCGGCGAGCAGCATGCCGGCCTCGTCGCGGAGCTCCAGCGACACCCGCGGCGGAGGGAGCGGCTCTCGGGCGGAGACGCGCAGCTCGACGGTCGCCGGCTCGCCGGCGAGGAGCTGGACGCGGTCGTCGCCGCCCGGCCCGAGCAGCCGCGCCTGGACGATTCTCGCCTCACCGCTGCCGTACTCGGAGAGCCCGGCGGCGCTCTCCTCCGGGTCGCGCTCGTCGGCGAGGAGCTTGTGGTAGCGGGCGAGCGCCTCCTGCGTGGAGCCGTCGATCTCGACCCGCCCCTCGCGGAGCAGGACGGCGCGCTCGCACAGGCGCTCGACCGAGGCGGCGTCGTGCGAGACGTACACGATCGTCCCGCCGCGCTGCTTGAACTCGAAGATCTTCCCGAAGCACTTGCGCTGGAATTCCTCGTCGCCGACCGCGAAGACCTCGTCGAGCAGCAGTACGTCGGCGTCGATGTGGGCCGCGACCGCAAAGCCGAGCCGCATGTACATCCCCGACGAGTAGGTGCGAACCGGGACGTCGATGAATCGCTCGAGCTCGGCGAAGGCGACGATCTCTTCCATCAAGGCGCGGATCTGGGCGCGTTTGAGCCCGTAGATCGAGCCGTTCAGGTACACGTTGTCCCGGCCGCTGAAGTCGGGGTGGAACCCGGCGCCGAGCTCGAGCAGCGAGGCGACGCGTCCGCCGGCGTCGACCCGCCCGGAGGTCGGCTTGACGATCCCCGCGACGAGCCTGAGCAGCGTGGTCTTGCCGGAGCCGTTGCGGCCGATCAGCCCGACCGCCTCGCCGGGCTCGACTTGCAGCGAGACGTCGCGGAGCGCCCAGACCTCGGTCGGCTTGGCGCCGTTGCGCGAGAGCAGTGCCTCCTTCAGCGTGCGGACCGGCTGGGGCCGGACGAGGAAGCGCCGGCTCACCCGCTCGACGACGATCTCGCCGGGTCTCACACCGTCGAGCGTACCGCGAGCACTCGCCGGACGATCCCTGCGAGCGCGCCGACGAACGCGGGGTCGTCGTTCGGCATCTCCGCGCGGGCGAGGCTCAGGCCGAGCTCTGCTGCCCGCTCTCGGGCCTCGGTGTCCAGGTCCCAGCGGATCTCGAGGTGATCGGCGACGAAGCCGATCGGCGCGAGTAGGACGCGGTCGACCCCCTGCGCCTGCAGTTCCTCGAGGTGGTCGAGGATGTCCGGCCCGAGCCAGGGCTCGCCGGTCGGCGACTCCGACTGGAAGCTGAACGACCACTCGCCCAGGCCTGCTGCCTGGGCGATGGCCGTCGCGCTGTCCAGGAGCTGTGCCTGGTAGGGATCGTCCTCGTCCAGAATCCGGGCCGGGAGCGAGTGGGCGGTGAAGACGACATGTGCGTCGGTGTCGCGCAGCCGGTCGGCCCAGAGCTCGACGAGCGCGGGGTCGTCGTGCCAGCTGTCGACGAAGAGCAGCTCCGCACGGTCGACGAGCGCGTCCTCGAGCTGGACGCGGTAGCCGCCGATCGACATGCGCGAGTAGTGCGGCGCGAGCACGAGCCCGACGATCGTGGTCGCTCCGCCTGCGAGGGCGGTGTTCACGGCGTCGGCGATCCGCGGCGTCCAGTGCTTCATCCCTGTGAGGACAGGCAGACCCAGCTCCCGCTCGAGCGCGGCCCGCGTGCGTTCCGTGATCTCGTTCAGCGGGTTCCGATCCTCGATCCCCAGCCGTCGGTAGCGGGCGGTCAGTTCCTCCACCAGCTCCGGTCGGACCGGCCGCCCGCCGCGGATGTCGGCGTAGTACGCGGGCACGTCGGCGATCCGCTCCGGCGACCCATAGGCCATCAGGACGACTGCCGCGCTCACAGGGCAGCCTCTCCCCTATGAGCTTGGGGCGGGGGCCCAAACCCAGGAGCGAGCCGAAGTCGAGCGACGCTCACGCGGTCGCCTTCGCCGTTCGCTCGTGGACGAGCTCGACGAGCCGGGCGAGGTCGTCGGGGTTCGTCGCTGGGAGTACGCCGTGGCCGAGGTTGAAGACGTGGCCGGGGCGGCCGGCGGCTCGCCCGAGGACGTCGAGGGCGGCGGCTTGCGTGCGCTCCCGCGGGCCGAGCAGGACGGCGGGGTCGAGGTTGCCCTGGACCGCACGCTCCGGGCCGACCGCCAGCCAGCCCTGGTCGAGGGGGACGCGCCAGTCGAGGCCGAGCGCGTCCCCGCCGGCCGCCGCCATCGCGGCAAGCAGGTGCGACGTGCCCGTGCCGAAGTGGATCGTCGGCACATCGACCGCCGCGAGCACGCGAGCCGAGTAGGGGGCGACGAACTCCTCGTAGTCGGCGACCGAGAGGACGCCCACCCACGAGTCGAAGAGCTGGATTGCATCGGCGCCGGCCGCGACCTTCGCTCGAACGTAGCCGGCAAACGCGGCGGCGAGCTTCTCCATCAGCGCGTGCCAGACGCGGGGCTCGCGGTACATCAGCTCCTTGAGCCGGACGAAGTCGCGGCTCGGCTTCCCTTCCACCAGGTACCCGGCGACCGTGAACGGGCCGCCGCAGAAGCCGATCACCGCGCGGTCGGAATCGAGTTCGGCGCGAACGAGCCGGACGGCCTCGAGCACGGGCGCGAAGTCCCCCTCGTCCGGAATCCTCAGCCGCGACACCTCTTCGCTGCCCGCCACGGGCTCCGCGATCAGGGGGCCGACGCCCTCGACGAGCTCGACGCCCACCCCCATCGCGAGGACGGGGGTCATGATGTCGGCGAAGAGCACGGCGGCGTCGACTCCGAGCCGTCGCACGGGCTGCAGCGTCACCTCAGCGCAGAGCTCGGGCGTCCCGGCGAGCTCGACGAACGAGTAGCGCTCGCGTAGCTCGCGGTACTCGCGCAGCGAGCGGCCGGCCTGGCGCATGAACCAGACGGGCGTTCGCTCGACCGGCTCGCGCCTCAGGGCACGGACGATGAGCGGCTCTGACACCGCGCTGAGGTTAGCCCGCAGTGTCACCGAGCGGAGCCCGGTGACGCGCGACATGCGATTCTAGCCCTGGAAATGCACGCAGTTCCGGCCCACGCCATCCCCGCCGGGCCGCTCGCCGTCCGCTGGCTCGCCTACGAGCTCGACGAGTTGCAGGCCGGAGTCGAGGGCCGCGCCTGCGTCCAGCTCGAGAACGCCGGCAGCGCGATCTGGCACGACCTGCTCGTCGCCTACCACTGGCTCGACGACCTCGGCAACGCGATCGACTGGGACGGCCTGCGGACGCCGCTCCCGCCGCTCGCGCCGGGCGATCGCACCCGGACCGATCTCCCTGTGCTCGGCCTGATCCCGCCCGGCCGATACCGTCTCGCCTTCGACCTCGTCCTCGAGCAGCGCTACTGGCTCTCCGAGATCGGCAACGAGCTGCTCGAGGTCGACGTGGAGGTTGGAGCGCGCGACGCATCGAGCCGGGTCGCCTACCTGCCGCTGGAGGTCGAGCCGGCCCCCGACTGGCACGAGCGGGTGCGCGCCGCCCACGAGGAAGGCTACGCCGCAGTCGGCGGCGCGCTCGAGGCCGGCCGCCGCCGCGAGCTCCGGGCCTACGCGCCCGGAGGCGGCCGCAACCCGTCGTTCCAAGAGCCGCTCGTCTGTCCCTCCCTCCTCCTCCCCCTCGCACCGAACTGCACGGTCGCTGGGCTTCCTGCGTGGAGGCCGGAAGGCAACGAGCCGTGGATCTACGACGCGCGGATCAAAGCGCGCTTGCGGAGGTAGAGCAGGCGAGACCGCGTCTCGCCGGAGCGCACGAGACGTCCCGCCACGCGCGGCGAAGGAGGGGGCCCGTGGGGGAACCATGGGTTCCCCCACGTTGTCAGAGCTCGACTGCGATCTGGTCGTCGACCCGGGTGAATACCCACGCGCCGAGCCCGAGCGCGACCGCCGCCGCCACGCAGACGTAGACGACGTCCCAGACGTCCGGCAGCTGCCCGTAGAAGAGCGGGTCGCGCAGGGCGTAGATCGCAGGCGTGATCGGGTTCACCCAGCGCAAGATCGTCACCACCCAGTCGTACTGCTTCACCCCGCCCGGGAGATCCTCGAGCCGGTAGAGAATTGGCGTGAGGAAGAACCACGGCAGCAGCGCCGCCGAGATCAGGTGCTCGACGTCGCGGAAGAGGACGTTCGCGCAAGCGATCGCGAGCGATATGCCGGCGACGAACGCGACCTCGACTGCCGCGATCGGCACGGCGATCAGGAACACGTCCCGCGTCTCGGGGATCACGATCAGATTCGCGACGACCAGCACGACGAACATCGCCACGAAGGCGACGAGCTGCGTCGCGACCACCGACAGCGGCACGAGCTGCCGCGGGAATCGCACCTTCCGGATCAGCGCCGCGCTGTCGAGCAGCGATCGGGACGCCGTCGTCAGCGAGGACGAGAGGAAGAGCCAAACGGTCAGCCCAACGAGCAAATAGAGCGCGTAGTGCGGCACCTGCGCGACCTTCCAGAGCACCGAGAAGACGAGCACGTAGATGCCCATCAGGACGAGCGGATTGATCAGCGACCAGAGGACGCCGAGCGCCGAGCCCTTGTAGCGGGTCTGGAGGTCGCGCCGGAAGAGGTTCCCGAAGAGCTCCCGGTAGCGGTACAGGTCGGCGTAGATCGACACGGCGCTCATCGATTGAACAGGAAGCTGCGGTGGTCGACCGGGTCCTCCGGCGCACCGGCGGCGGAGAACCGCGTCGGATACGACCAGCCGTCGGGGATGTACTCGCACTCGACCACGTCGCGCGGCAGCTCGGGCTCCGGCTCGCGCCGACGCAGCCTCATCCGGCGCGCACCGCCTCGACCACGTGCTCCGCCTCCGCGTCCGTGAGATCGGGGTAGAGCGGCAGGCTGACGACCTGCTCGCACAGCCGCTCCGACACCGGCACCTCGACGCGCGGCAGGTGCTCATACGCCGCCTGTTTGTGGATCGGCTCGGGGTAGTGGACGAGCGTCTCGACGCCGCGCTCACGCAGCCGCGTGCGGAATGTGTCGCGATCGGAGGCCAGCACGACGAACAGGTGCCAGCAGTGCTTCCGCCCCTCCGCCTCCACCGGTAGCACGACGTCCGTGTCCGCAAGGCGCTCCTTGTAGAAGGTCGCCAGCTCGCGACGGCGCTCGTTCCGCGCGTCGAGCAGATCGGTCCTCCGGAGCAGGATCTCCGCCTGGAGCTCGTCGAGGCGGCTGTTCACGCCCGGCACCACCGCGATCCCGCGTGCGTCGGACCGCTCGCCGTGCGAGCGGAGCATCCGCATCTTCTCGGCGAGCTCCACCTCGGACGTGACCACTGCGCCGGCGTCTCCCAGCGCACCGAGGTTCTTGGTCGGGTAGAAGCTGTACGCCGCGAGCTCGCCGCGGCGCTCGCCCCGGTACTCGGCGCCGTGCGCCTGCGCCGCGTCCTCGACGATCGGCAGGCCGAGCTCGCGCAGCGGCGCGAGGTCGGCGCACTGGCCGTAGAGGTGGACCGGGACGATCGCCCGCGTCCGTTCCGTCACGGCCGAGCGCGCCGACGCGGGATCGAGCGTCCACGTGGACTCGTCGACGTCCGCGAGCACCGCTGTCGCGCCTGACGCGGCGATCCCGGTCACGGTCGCGACGCACGTGTTGGCGGCGGTGATGACCTCGTCCCCGGGGCCGACCCCCAGCGCGCGCAACGCCAGCGCGATCGCGTCCGTGCCCGAGTTCACGCCGACCGCATACGGCGCCCAGCAGTAATCCGAGAACCGCTCCTCGAAGGCCTCGAGCGACGGCCCGCCGATGAAGCGCCCGCGTTTGACCACCCGCGAGAAGGACTCCGCGAGCAGGAACTTGTCCGCGTCCCCCTGCCGGCGGAGGTCGAGGAACGAGACCCTTACCAATAGTCCGCTCCGTACTCGCGGTAGTAGGAGAGCGACCGCTCGAGCCCCTCGCGCAGTCCGACGCGCGTCTCCCACCCGAGCCGGCCGCGGATCTTCGCGTCGTCGGCGAAGTAGTCGCCGATGTCGATCGAGCGCCGCTCCTCCGGAAACGGCACGAGCCGGTACGAGCCGCTGCCCGCGACCTCGACGAGGAGTTCCGCCAGCTCCTGCAGCGACACCGGCGGCTCCCCGCCGATGTTGAACACCTCGCCGTCGGCCCGGGCCGACGCGCCTGCGAGGAGGAACGCCTCGACCGCGTCGTCGACGTACGTGAAGTCGCGCCGCTGCGTACCGTCGCCGAAGACGCGCAGCTCCTCGCCCTCGACCGCGAGCCGCAGCCACGTCCCGAGGAAGGTCTGGCGATCGTCCTTCACGCGCATCCGCGGGCCGTACGTGTTCGTCAGCCGCAGAACGGAGCACCGGAGCCCGTAGATCCGGCCGTAGACGAGGTGGTACCACTCGCCCGCCGCCTTGTTGACGCCGTTCGGGTCGACCGGCGCGAGCGGGTGCCGCTCGTCGACCGGGAGGTACTGCGGCCGGCCGTAGAGCTGCCGCGTGCTCGCGAAGACGACCTTCGCCTCCGGGTTCTCGTGCCGGCAGGTCTCGAGGATCGAGAGTTGGCTGCGGCAGTTGATGTCGAGGTCGGTGAACGGATCGTGCAGCGAGTCGACGTGGCTCGTCTGCCCGGCGAGATTGAAGACCAGCTCCCGGCCGCGAATCAGGGACGGCAGGCTGTGCTCGTCGCGAACGTCCGAGATGTTCACCGTCACGCGGTCCTCGATGCCGCGGATGTTCACGCGGTTGCCGCCGTACTCGGGGACCAGCGAGTCGACGAGGACGACCTCGCTGCCGAGCTCGACGAGGCGGCGCGCGAGGTTCGAGCCGATGAAGCCGAGCCCTCCCGTGATCAGGACGTGGCGACCGCGGTACGCCCCCTCCAGATTCACGTCTTCCGCCGCGCGATCGCCAGGCGTCCGAGCGGCTCGCCCGTGGTCGCCTCCACCGGGATGCCCAGCTTCTGCGCCGCGCGCACGAGCTCGAGCAGCGGCCGCCGGCGCCCCGCGCGCACCAGTTCCACCGGCACGACGAGTCGTTCGGCACCGGTCAGCTCCGAGGGCAGCCCGATCCTGCCGGCGAACCTCCGCGCGAGCTCGTCCGGCTGCTCGGTGAGGACGAGCGGCTCCTCCTCGGGATCGAGCGACTCCAGGACACCCGCGAGGCCGTCCTCCGAGCCCGGGTCGAGCACGGCGACGAGCCGCCGCGGCTCGACGACGACCTCGGCGCGGAGCGTCCGGTCGAACCAGCGCACGTGCTCGTGCACGAGATCGATCTCGAGCGTCCACCGGCCGGCTGCCGGTGGCACGAGGGGCAGCGGAACGATCAGGCTCCCGCCCGGGAGGAGGTCGGCGGGGAGCGCACGGTGCTCGCCTTCGGCCGCCCGGTCGCCGTCTCGCCACCGCGAGCCGAGCCTGATCTCTCCGTTCCACCGCCAGGTCTCCCCACCGAGGTTCTCGACCCGCACGTCGACCGTCTCGTGAACGCCCGTGCGGAGCCGAGGTACGTCCTCGAGCAGCGTCAGCCGCGCTTCGTAGTTCCGGAGCGTGTGCCCGCTCCAGAAGTGGTCGATCTCCCCGCGCTCCCCGACCTCGACCTGCGGCTCCACAGGCGTGAGCGCCGGTGCGGCCAGGGCGTCCGCGATCAGCACGAGGTCGTCCGGCGGCACGTCGCGGGTCGGTGGATCGACCAGCTCCGGTAGGTAGAAGGCCTCGTTCAGAGGCCGCCCGGCGACGCGCTTACCGGGGTGGAGCCGCTCGTAGCGCCGCGCCTTCGCCTCCCGCGCCTCGCGTGAGTTCAGGACCGTGTCGAGGTGGTAGAGCGGAGTGTCGAGGTACCGCGACGGGCCGAGCGCGGCGACCGGGACATGCGTCTCGGCCGGGAACGAGACGACGCGGGCGTCGTTCAGCACGAGCCGCGGCTGGTAGTCCGGCCGCCACGGCCGCGCGTCCAGGTAGCGGTCGACCGTCGGATAGAGCCAGCGCCGCGGCAGCCAGTAGTGGGTGACGTCGCGGGCGCTCGTCAGCCCGGGCAGCGCGTCGAGCAGGCCTCGGCTCGGGATCTCGTCGTCGTCGACCGTCAGTACCCACTCACCCGCACACCTGGCGTGGATCCAGGCGAGCGGCCGGTCGACCGGCTCCTCGTACGGGTAGCGCAGCAGCTTCGTCGCGACGGAGGCGAGCGCGGCCTCGACCTCCGGCCCTGCGCGGTCGTCGACGGCGACGACGATCTCGTCCGCCACGGGCCGGAACAGCCCGAGCATCGCTGCGACCCGGTCGGCGGGCCCACGGGTCATGCAGTTGACCGACAGGCTCATAGGCTGGAAGCCAGCCTAGGAGCGAGCCGAATGCGGGCGACGCTCATACGAGCTTCCTGGAAAAGAGGCTGACCCCGGAGTAGCCGTAGCACGTCTGCGCAAACCAGGTCGCCGCTGGGCGGCCGACGGCCGGCAGCCGGCGGAGCCGGCCGCCGATCCGCCGCCGGCGCAGGTCGCCGTCCCCCTCGGCGTGCTCGACCCGTGTGACCAGGAGGCCCGAGCGCACGAACGCCCAGAGGTAGGCGTAGAGGGTGTGTACGTGCTCGTTGATCCCGTACGAGCGTTCCTCCTCCTGGTCCTCCACCTCCCCGCTCGTCCGCACCGCGCGCGTCCCCTCGTTCAAGGCCGCTACGACACCGCCGCGGCGGGTGACCCGTGCGAGCTCCGACACCATCCGCCGGAGATCGAGAGCGTGGTGGAGCGCGGCGACGCAGTAGACGAGGTCGAACGCGCCGTCGGCGAAGGGCAAGTGCTCACCGTCTGCCTGCACGCGCGCGAACGGACCCACCCGCCGCTCGTAGAAGGCCCCGCGCCCGATCCCGATCTTCGGGTCGGCAAGGATGTCGGTGGCGACGTACCGGACGCCGCGCGGCACGAGGTGCTGCGCGGCCCAACTCTTGGCCGCGCCGACCTCGAGCACGAGCATTCCAGGCCGGACGTAACGCTGGAGCAGCAGCGAGAAGGAGTGCTCGTTCGCGCGCCAGGTCCTGTCGTCCCAGCCGAGGTCGCGGCAGAGAAACGGGAGCTTCGCGTCGATCTCGTCGTCCGGCTCGTACCAGCCCTGGGCCTTCGCCATCGCGACCCAACC
>JBKPCT010000069.1:0-14456 GCA_046727515.1 Actinomycetota bacterium
CCCGCTCCGCGGCGAAACGATCGGGCAGATGTGGGACGTCGTTGTCGGCGACCGTGCCGGATGCGAGGCGCTCGTGTCGCGCCATCAGGCGATCCGTTGGTCGTACGAGCGGCTCCACGCGGAGGTGGAGCGGTGCGCGCGGGGGCTGCTTGCGCTGGGGAATGCCGTTTCCGAAGAAACCAGTTCGTCCGGAGAAGGGAGAACGAGATGTCCGAATTCGAGAACAAGGTCGCGATCATCACCGGCGGCGGCGGGGGAATCGGGAGAGCGGCGGCAGCGCGCTTTCTCGAGGAGGGCGCGTCCGTCGTGCTCGCCGGGCGCCGTCAGCAGATCCTCGACGCCGCGCAGCGCTCGCTCGACCCGGCCGGAGAGCGGATCGCGCTCGTCGCGGGCGACCTCAGCTCGCCGGCGGTGGCCACACGCGTTATCGAAGAGGCGCTCGGGCGCTTCGGCGGCGTCGACGTCTTGGTCAACAGCACCGGCGTCTTCCGGGTGGTGCCGTTCCTCGAGCAGACCGAACAGCAGCTGGAGGAGGCGCTCGACACGACCCTGCGCCCAACCTTCTACACGTCGCAGGCCGCAGCACGCGCAATGGTCGAGCGCGGCCATGGTGGGGCGATCGTGAACGTGGGCTCGATGTGGGCGATCGACGCGATCGGCACCACACCGACGAGCGCCTATTCGGCCGCGCAGGCAGGCCGCCATGCGTTGACCAAGAACCTGGCGATCGAGCTCGCGCCGCACGGGATCCGCGTCAACACGGTCGCGCTCGCATTCGTCGAGACCCCCGCCTACCAGCGGTTCATGCCCGCAGAGCAGGCGCGCGAGCTGCTCGACTCGGTGAACGGGTTCCACCCGCTCGGCCGGCACGGGTACCCCGACGACGTCGTCGAGGCGATCCTCTTCCTCGCCAGCAAACGGGCAGACTGGATAACCGGCACGACGCTGCCGATCGACGGAGGCGTGCTCGCCAGGCGCAACGCGCCACCGGTGACAGTCGCGGAGCCGGTTGCCGCCTGACACACAGCGCGCCTGGATAGTGGCTCGGCTTCCGAGACTCTTTCCCGCGCCGCCCCAACGCTCGAGCGTCAGCGGGCGAGTCGACATAGCGCAGTGGTGGTTCCCCGTGGAGCGGGCGGCTACCTCATTCAGTTGACCGCTTCGGTGTGGTCGCGGTCGCGGTGCGTGCCGGTCAGCCGGCGGCCAGCGCGTCGACGACGGCCTGAAAGCGGCGCGGGTCGAAGTAGTCGTGGTAGGCGCTGATCAGCCCGTCCTCGAAGCGAAAGACGGCGATGTTGTCGTTGGTGTACTCGGTGCCGTCGGTCAGCACGGCACGGTTGCGGTACTCAACGCAGACGGCGTCCGAGTCGGCCGCGGGGTAGATGGCGGTTAGTTCCGAATCGAACTCGCGGAAGTTCGCGAACAAACCTTCGAACGCGGCGACGATCGCTGCTTTGCCCTCGATGGTGGTGACGAACCCCTCCGGTGGGTAGGGGACGATGATCTTGCCCTGGTCGTGCGCTGGTCGGTGAGGACGCACGACACGCAGTGCCTAAGCAACGCATAGGCCTGGGCCGAACTCCGGACCGGCCAGTGAGCGCCGCTCGATGACGCGGTCTCGCAGAAGAGGTCGAGCGCCGTGCCCGTACCGCGCAGCGTCGGCGGCGAGATCTTCGCCCGGATCGGCGAGGAGCGCCGCAAAAGCGCGACGGCGCCGCCGTCGCTTCGGCTTCGGGGCCACGGGCGCCGTCGCCGTAGCCGCGGCTGCGGCCGCCGTCGTGCTCTGGAATCCGGGCGGCGGCCACACGGGCGCGCCGCGCTTTGCGCTCAGCTCGCCGCGCCCGGGCATCGAGGCCACCGCGGTGCTCGAGCAGCGAGCGTCGGGCAGCCGGATCGAGCTACGAGTACCACCTCACCACCAAGGGCGCCGAGCTCGTCGACCTGCTGACGGTGATGGTCGGGTGGGGTGACAAGTGGCTGGCGGGCGAGGCGGGGCCGCCGGTGCTCTACCGCCACCACGCGTGCGGCAAGATCAGCGGCGTGGACCTGCGGTGCGCGCACTGCGGGAACCCGATGCACGCCGGCGACGTCGACCTGCTCCTCGGACCGGGGGCCGCTGTACAGCCCAACTAGCGAATGCCAGGCCAGTGGCCACTGAACAGTTGTGACGAGCACGATTCCGGAGCGTGCCATCGGTGAGCGCTGAATGGCCGGCAGGCTCGTCGCGATCGCCGTGGAGGGGCGAGAACCGTCAGGACAGGGCATTCATAGAGCAGTCGCTCAGTCGGGCATGAGTGCACGCTGGCCACGCGTCATTGACGACCACCGATCTCCGTTGGTCGGCGTTGGGTACGTTGGTGAGGTGGCGGAGGCCCCGGATCGCCAGGAGCTCTTGACCGCTCTGACCACCGAGCACTTCACGCTCCAGAGCGCCCGCTCGCAGACCGCGAGCGAGAGCGCCTCCCGTGCCTCGCTCTACATCCTCTCGGTCTCCAGCGCCTTGGTCGCGCTGGGATTCATCGGCCAGGCATCGCAGATCGGCACCACCTTCGAAGTCTTCGCTCTCACCGTACTCCCGACGCTCTATGTCCTCGGCGTCTTCACCTTCGTGCGAGTGGTCGAGTGCGGTGCCGAGGACTTCCGCTACGGCGTCGCAATCAACCGGATCCGCAACTACTACAAGCAGATCGCCGGCGACCAAGCCGAGCTCTTCCTGCTCTCCGGGCACGACGACGGACGAGGGGTGTTCGAGAACGCGGCGGTGCCGTTCGAGGGGCGCAAGCAGCTTTCACCTTCGCAACGGTCGTCGCCGTGATCAACAGCGTGGTCGGCGGCAGCGCGATCGCGATCGCGCTCGGGGCCATCGCCGATACCTCGCTTGGCGCTGCCGCTGGCGCGGGCGGCCTCGCGGCGCTTGTTTCCATTGTTGCTCTGCTTCGTAACGCAGACCGGCTCCTCGAGGAGCGCGCGGGCCGCACCGAGTCGATCTTCCCCTCGCCGCACTAGCGTCCGACCGCTGCAGCGCAGATCGAACCCCATGGGCGTCGCGGAAGCGGCGGATGAGGATCTCGGCGACGCCCCCGAGACTGGCACCGACGGCGGCGAATGCGACGGCCCGCTGAGCGATCCCGGTAAGGATGGGGCGTGAGGGTCGCAGTAGTCGGAGGAACGGGTCTAGCCGGACGCTACGTGACGGAGGCGCTCCGCCGATCGGGCCACGACGCTGTCGTCATCGCCCGATCGACGGGTGTGGACGTGATCACCGGCGCCGGCCTAACCGAAGCGCTGGCGGGTACGCGGAGCGCCTCGCACAGGAGCTGCCGAACGCGCGGCTCGAATGGATCGAGAATGCCCGCAGCCTCTCACCCGAGGACGAGCCGGGCCAGCTCGAAGAGCTCATCGCGAGCTTCGCGCGCGTGTCGGCGCAGAGCGCGACAACCTAAAACGGTCGCGAATGCGATCGAGGCTCTCGACGAACACCCGAGATCACCATCGCGTCTTCTGACTGCCCGTCCTGAGTGCTCGTCGCCGCGGCAGCTGACGGAAATGTCCGAGCGCGGCCAGTGCGTCCAACGTGGCGGCGGGCATGCAAGAGAGTGGGATGGCTTCCGCGGTGGCTGCTCGGAGACGATGGAATGGCATCTGGGCGGCGAGCGGCGCCCTCTCGGCTGCCTTGTTTGTCGCCGGGCTGGTGTTCGCGCACATCCCGCCGGGCTTCCCGGCGCCCGACGCATCGCTCGAGCGGATCAACGCCTACTTCAGCGACCATCGGGCCGCCGCGCTCGGCCTCAGCGTCTACCACAGTGACTCGAACGTGGCCGGCTTGCCCCAGCCTCTGTCCGCCAAGAGCCGCGAGGCTAGGAGCAGGTCCGAGGTGCTCTGCAGGGGGTCCTGGGCGATCGTCCGCCACAGCTCGACCAATGCCATTCCGACGTCGCCGACCAGCTCGCGGTGCTCTGGACAGGCCACGCGCGCGGCCGGTACTTCGGCTTCCGTGGCATAGCCAGACAGCCTTCTGCAAGCACGCCGCCGCTCGGCAGGTAGATCGGTTGGTCAACCTTGAAGTAGTGCGAGTCGCCGTGCACGAGCACGACCTATCTGGAGAAATTCATCGTCTGCGTGCGGAGCATGTCCACGTAGTCCGGAAGCGCGTTCCAATCGTGTGGGTTCGTCAGGTGCTGCTCGTTGTTGAAGTTCGCGTCGGCCTGCCAGTTGCGCCGTGCCAGGATGATGAATTGATCCTCGCTTGCGCGGTCTGCATCGATCATATGGGCCGCGGCTAGCTCGTCTAAGGCTTGTCGCCCGGATCCGCCGGCTTCCAGCGACCGGTCCTTCCGAATGCGAGATCGGTCGCCGCCCGAACGGCTAGCGCCCGGAAGGGTCTGGCACCGCCGCCATGCCTGTACGCCTCCGTCTACGACGCAGTAAGCGGAAGCCGAGCCAGGAGACCGTAGCCAGAGCAGAGACCACGACGAGTCCGACAAGGGCGGTTATCCATCTGCCGCCCCCAATGTTGGTGTCCGTCAGGAGCGCGATCAGCGCGATGACAATTGGGGCGGCGATCAGGAGCAGCATTCGGACGAATCCGGCGGCAACCCCGACGTTGACGGTGAGCGGTGCTCTGGTCACGGTGACGCCGGTCTCCTCGGTTCGTTTGGCTGCGTAGAAGGTTCTGCCCCGTTGTCCCAGTTGGAGTGCGGCGCGCCGCATCGACACCGCCATGTAGGGGACCCAAACAAGTGGTAGGACGAGGCCGACGATGAACGTCACGCCGAGCGCGATCCATCGAATCATCGAGACGAGCAACCCTGGCTTCGGCGTTCCCGGTGCAGCGAGGAGGCCGAGTAGGAAGGCCATG
The DNA here is from genome assembly GCA_046727515.1 of Actinomycetota bacterium. Lineage (GTDB taxonomy): Bacteria > Actinomycetota > Thermoleophilia > Gaiellales > Gaiellaceae > DATBLE01. Next base: position 4,859 of record JBKPCT010000069.1, read on the forward strand.
CGCTTGATCATCGACCAGCGTGCGCCACGGGGAAGCCTTCCGGCCTGGCGCTCGGCGCGGGTCACGGTGTCGAGCGCAGCGCCCGCCTCCTCCGTCGTGGAGTACGCGCCTTGGAGGACGAGAAGGTCGGCAGCGCGCATGCGGTCGGTGGCCGAATAGCCGTTGATAACGGCCAGCTCGAATGCCATCTGCGCCTGTGCGAGCAAGGCGGCACAGAACGCGACTGGGAGCAGGAGGATGAAGGGACCACCGACGAACGCACCTTCGGTCATGCACACTCGCGTTTGATGCTGGACTGCTAGCTGTTCAATTTCTTCCTGTGCTGCGGTCGGATGCAAGGCGTACAGCCGCTCGACGGCTGAGTTGGCGCGAGGCCCGAAATACTTGAGCGACCAGAGCGCGAGGTGCTCCGCCATGTTTTTTGGATCGGCCCAGAGGACACGGAGCAGGGCCGGAGCCTGGAACACAACCTCCGCGTCGTCGTCGGGCGGCGGCATGCCTTCGCTCTCAGATGTCGTGTTGACGCTCACTGATCTCCCTAGGCTAAATGGCTCCGTGCTATTTGTTTGGCGAATCGGACGGATCAGGACGATGCCCATGCGGAGGACATCATCGGCTGAGGGTGACCCTTCGCCGACTGCGACCCTAGTCTCTCGTGCCCCGTCCAAATCTGATCGAGCGGCGCATGACGCGCTTTCTCCGCGAGCCTGTCTCGGTTCGGGGGGCCGTCGGCGTCATCGTGACCGCCACCGCATTACTCGTCGCCGGAGGCGGAGTGGCGATGCGACTGCTGGATCACGGCGAGTACCCGAGCGTCTGGAGGGGGGTGTGGTGGGCGCTGCAGACCGTCACCACGGTCGGCTACGGGGATGTCACACCCCGAGCGTGTCTCCGGGCGCGTGGTGGGGGCATTCGTGATGCTCTACGGCATTGCCTTCCTCACGATCACGATCGCCGCGATCACCTCCACCTTCGTTGCACGGGCGGAGCGTGAGCACGACGTAGCCGAAGCGCAGGCTGACCAGGACGAGCAGGAACGAATCGCCGCACGCTTTGATGATCTCTCCGCCCGCCTCGAACAGGTCGAGCAGTTGCTCAGGCAGCTGACAGCCGGATCTCACGGTCAAAGCCCCAGATAGGTCGAGGGCGCAAGCGGTTCCCTCCGCTTAGTGATCTCCTCGACTGAGTTCGGTGCGGCGCGCGTCCGTTTCGACTGTCGCGAGATCGTGAGCGTCTAGGCCATTGCCATTTCGCGCGGGAGTGTCCGACGCTCTGTTTAGGCTCCAAAACCTTGCGCAGTGAAAGGTTCTGCGTCGGCTGAACGCCCGCGTAGTGGAAGTTCCGCATCTTCCAGTAGGCATCGCCAAGATTCTCTCCTTGAGATGCGTACTCGACGAGTCGACTTCAGCGTTCCACCTCCCCTCTTTCGGGCGGCTCTGAGCCCCGATGCATCGCCCCGTGACAGCCCTTTCTTCGCTTCGTGAGCAGTCGTCTGCGGAGGACGGCGTAGAAATGATCGGGCGAGCCGCTACGCGGCGGGTTGGCCCTCGTCCCCGGCTTGCGCCGGCCTTCGCTTGGGATCGCCTACTGACCCAGCCTCGGCGCGGCGACCAAGATCGATGTTGGCTTGCTCCGGCTGGGTAGCTCCGGTCGCGCGCGCGTTGCGGGCAGTCGGAGGCTTGGCGCGTGTCGGTGCCCTGCGCGTCCGCGGCTTCGTAGGACTCTCGAGCGAGTCGAGGCGTTTTTCGATCTTGACCACCCGGCGGTAGAGCGGATCGATCGCGCGCAGCCTGCCCGCGGCCTCGCGAAGCCGGTGCTCTACACGGTCGATCACCCCGGCAGCAGTTCGACGAGGGAGGTCTACGAGCGCTCGGACCGTGTCTTCACCCGCGTCAGCGAGTCGCGAAATGACGTCACCTTCCTGCGTCCCTTTCCGTCTGGCCATGCCGGGACGATAGCGGGTTCGGCGAGTCCTCTTTTGCATGAGCTTCTTGAAGTTGCCGCATCGATCAGCGTCGCTCCTTGGGTCGCGCCCAGCGCTGAAGGGCGATCGACTCAACTCTGGACGAGCGTTGACAGACTGACCATGTGGAGCTCCGGCAGCTGGAGATCGACGGAACCCGAGTCCAGTACCGACTCGTGGGCGAAGGTCCGCCTGTTGTGCTTGTGCATGGTCTCTCAGGCTCCTGGCGTTGGTGGTCGTTGGTGTGTGAGTCACTCGCGGAGCGTTCCCGCGTCTATCTGCCTGACCTCCCCCGCCTGGGACGCCGGCTCGGAGTCGCAGAGCTGGCCACCTGGCTCGGCCGCTGGCTTCAGGCGGCTGAGCTCGAACGTGTCGACCTCGTTGGCCATTCGCTGGGCGGCCTGGTAGCAGCCGAGCTGGCGGCCGATCAGCCAGAACGCATCCGCCGCCTCGCGCTGGTCGCTCCGGCTGGGATCCCGTCTGGGTGTGGGCTGCTCAGCCGCAGCCTACGGCTGCTCGAGACGCTCTACGCCGTGCGAACGCAGCTCCCGACGATCGTGGCGGACGCTATGCGCGCCCGGCCGCTCGGGCTCCTACGGGGAGCGGTGTTTGTTTCAGACCGAGACCTCCGAGCCGAGCTTGCCTCGGTTCGAGCTCCTGCGCTCATCATCTGGGGCGAGCGCGACCGGCTGATGCCAACGCGAATGGCTGAGGAGTGGCAGCGCGCCCTGCGCGGCTCCCGGCTCGTATTTCTCCCATGCGGACACGTGCCGATGTGGGAGGCCCCGGCCGAGCTTGTGAGCTGCTTGCTCGCCTTCCTCGAAGAGCAGCCTCGCAACGACCGCAGCTACGAGGTCCGGCCGCGTGTAATGCACTGCGTGCGGCTCCCGAGGAACGACCACAAGCCGAGCGCGGGGTAGTAGGGCCGCGACCTGCTCGGCCCACTCCGCGCTCACGAACCCGTCCCTTTCGCCGCGCAAGACGAGCGCCGGTTGCTCGATCAGCGGCAGCCGCTGCTCGATGTGGTCGTCAAGCGCCGAGCGCATCGTCGCCAACAGTGCACGGACACCCATTCGGCTGTTGTCGTGCGCCACGAGCGCCAGCAGCGAGAGCGGCTCCCGGGCCGACTCACGGAGTCCGCCCAGCAGCTGGCGACGCGCCAGCCGCAGTTTGGGGTCAACCGTCGGGCCGATCAGCGCCAAGGGGCCGACCCTCTCGGGAAATCGTACGGCGAGCTCGGTGAGGATCTGGCAGCCCATCGAGTTGGCCACGAACGCTGCGCGCTCGAGCCCAAGCGCGTCCAGACAGCCTGCAAGCGCGCTCGCGAGGTCGCTTATCCCGAGCGGTGCAGGCGGCTTCTGGCTGCGTCCGTACCCGGGTAGATCGGGTGCCAGCACGGAGCACCGCTCCGCCAGCGACTCGGCGAGCGGGAGCATGTAGCGACCAGAAACGCCGAGCCCGTGGACGAGCACCACCGGCGGCCCTTCCCCAGCAATCCAGGTGTGGACGCCGAGGCCGTCGACTGAAATCCGCCGACTGGTAACCCCTCGTCCACTACCCGGACTCGACAGTCGCGGTGTCGGGGCTGTCGAATTCGGGGACGCCGAAGAAGGGGAGCCGTGTCCGAAGGTCTGTGCCGGCCCGCCGTTATTGGGGATCTCGAGTGGAAGCCTCACCGGAGCTCCGCCGGCCGCCGGAAGCTGACGTCCTCTGCGGCGGCTTCCTGAGAGCAAATCTCCTCGACGCCGCGCTCACGAAACCAGGAGACGACGCCCTGCACGAGCGACTCGGGTACCGAGGCACCGGAGGTAATGCCCACACACTCGACACCCGCCAGCCAGCTCTCATCAATCTCGCTTTCGTCGTCGATCAGGTAAGAGGCAACGCCCTTCGAGCGCGCGACCTCGACGAGCCGGTTCGAGTTCGAGCTGTTACTCGACCCGATCACGAGTAGAAGCTCGATTTCGGCGAGTATCGCCTTGACGGCGCGCTGGCGGTTCGTCGTCGCGTAGCAGATGTCCTCCCGCTTCGGCGCCTCGATCGCTGGGAAGCGCCGGCCGAGCACCTCGATCATCGCCGCAGTGTCGTCCACGGAGAGGGTCGTCTGCGTGAGGTAGGCGAGCCGGTCCGCCTGTGCTGGTGCCACGCGCTCGGCTTCCTCAACCGACTGGACGAGAAGGATCGCGTCGGGCGCTTCGCCCATCGTGCCCTCGACCTCTTCGTGGCCGGCGTGCCCTAACAGAATGATCGAGAAGCCCTTCGCAGCGTAGTGACGCGCCTCGGCGTGCACCTTCGCGACCAGGGGACAGGTCGCATCGATCGTCTTCAGATCGCGGGCCGAAGCACGCTCCCGCACCGCGGGGCTGACTCCGTGGGCGGAGAAGACGACGCGCGCGCCGCGTGGCACTTCTTCTTCGCTGTCGACAAAGATCGCACCGCGGCGTTCGAGGTCGCGTACGACGTGAGCGTTGTGGATGATCTGCTTTCGGACGTAGATCGGGGGGCCCCAGCGAGAGAGCGCCTCCTCGACCGCATCCACCGCACGTTCGACCCCGGCGCAGTAGCCGCGCGGCGCGACCAGGACAAGCCGTCGCACGCTAAGCCCGCGACGACGTTCGTGCTGTCCCCGCTCAGTGCCTGTCCTTAGCAAGCCACGAAGTTAGCAGGGTGCGTTGGGAACGGCGCAAGCCGCGATCGGCACCGCACCGCGGTGGTCATACTCACGAGCAGCCCTGTACCGGCCACGTCCGTGGTGAAGGGCGCATCGCCGAGCAACGTCAAGCTAGTCTCGTGCTGGTTCTGCGGCGATCTCTCGGCGGTCCGTGTGCGTACCTTCTCTCGCGACCGGTTCGCTCGTGGGAGACGCGGCATATTCGACGCGGACGACGGTGGCGGCCAGGAAGTCCTGCAGCGCGCGCCGGCGGTGATCGAACAGCACCGGCAAGAAGCCGGCGAACACCGGGATGATCGCTAGGACAAGTCCGATCAGGCGGACGAACGATCGCCAGAAGCGAGGCGGCGAGCCGCGATGGTCGGTGACTCGCAGACCCATAAGGCGCATGCCGGGCGTCTGGCCTGTGACTGTCCAGAAGAGCACCAAGTACGCGCCGAGGACGATCACCCACCCGAAGGACGCAAGCAGCTCAGCGAGCAACCCCGGCCCTAGTCCGCCGGTCAGCCAGGTGACGAGCCCGACAAGCGCCGCGGCCGCCAGAAAAACAAGTGTGCCTATCGCGAGGTCCGCGGCGAAAGCGAGTCCTCGGGCGCCCAGCCCGCCGTAGCCGCGGGACGGGTCGCCCGCTGACGGTCCGGGCCTCACTGGTCGGCGCAACCATCCCCGCACAGTCCCCTCGCCGGCGTCATCGAGACTCTCCATTCGACGACGAAGTCCTGCCGCGATCTCGTCTCCCAGCGTCGTCGTCTGCCGAAGGAGGGCTGCCCGGACCGCGGGGCTCGACGCGAGCTCTTCGACCACCCGCTGCATCTCCGCGCTCTGGACCACATGCTCGGTGAGGTTGGAAGCCAGAAGGCTGTCGGCGGCATTGGTCGCGATCCGCTCGAAACCGGGGCTCGTCAGGGTCTCCTCGACAAGGCGCTCAGTCGTCGCGTGCTCCAGCGCCGCCTCGACCGCCGCCTCCAGATCAGTGCTCGCGAGCACCTGGTCGACGACTCTCTCCACGACGTGCCTTTCCACGAGCGAGCGCGCGACAGTCTCCGGCAGTGGACCGGCCAGAGCCTGATCGACTGTGCGCCCCACCTCCGGTGAGGCCAGCACCTCCCCCGCGGTCGCCTCGAGCTGGCCGAGCCCGCGGGCACGAGCGCTCCGTCCCTCGGCGGCAAGGCTCTCACCCGTGCGGCCCAGCATCGATCCAACGACCGGCGAACGAACGACAAGACGAGCCGGTAAGAACGCGAGCCGACCTGCCCTCACGCCAATCCGGCCGAACACCAACACCAGCCCCAGGGCGACATCTCGCGCCTCTGCCTGTCGGTCACGGCGAGCCTTTGGCATCAACGCCGCGCATACTAGAACGCGCGAAAGAGGGCGTCCGATTTTCCGTGTAGGCGGTTCACTCGGTACTCGGTCGCCGAAGTGGATCTTGACCGCGAGCAGGGCTGTCGTCCAGTTGGGCGTTCTCGTCCACGCCGGCACGGCGTTGGTGATGGCGAGGTAGATGAGTTTCCGGGCGGCCTCCTGGTTGGGGAAGTGTCCCTTCGTCTTGATCGCTTTGCGCAGCTGCCGGTTCAGCGCCTCGATCGCGTTCGTGGATGCCATAAGGGCTCCGTCCTGGCCGCTTCGGACGATGGGGCCTCTGTCGACGAGAGGAGGTCTGTGGTGCTGTACGCGGCGATCGACATCCACGAGCACGTTTTCGAAGCGGCGGTGCTCGATCCGGAGACAGGCGAGGTGGTCGAGGAGCGCTTCTCGGCCGATCGGGAGAGCCTCGCTCGCTGGGCCGAGCGCTGGCATGGCCGGGTCGCGGCAGTCGCGATCGAGGCGACGACCGGCTGCCGCTGGGTGTGGCGCGAGCTCGCCGGCGTGCTCGGCATGTGGTTCCAGGAGGCCGAGGGCGCCAAGTTCTGGATGCAGGTCCTCACCGATCACGGGCATCCGGTCATGTACTGGCGCAACCCAGCTCGTTCGGCCGCGTTGTGGCGACGAAGGGCTTGGCTGCGGCGGTCAAGTCAGACGGTGTGGCTCTGCATCGTGTACCAGGCGGGCCTGCGGCTCAGGTCGTCTCGCAGGAGCCCGAATCCCTGCGACTGGCAGCAGGCAACGTCGTTGCGCATTGTGTAGATCAAGAGCATCGCGATCTGCCCGCTCGCCAGGTGGTTGAAGTCGTGATCCACGATTGTCGCCTGCCCGGTCTCGCCGTACTTCGATACCGGCCCGCCGGCCTCGGTGGCGATAATCGGCTTGGCAGAGTCACCGCGCGCATCCATTACCTGACGCACATTGGGCTTGCCGTCCGGAGTCGAGTAGAAAGCCCAGTCCCAGATATTCCAGCTCGGGGCCCGAACATCCGGATCGTCGTACAGGTGGAGACTGAACATGTCGAAGTAGCCGCCGGCCCCGGCCGCGTACATCTGCTCGACCCAATCGTAGGTGCGGTATCCGGCAGTGTCCTTCCACTTCCAGAGCGAGCCAGCGATCATGACCGCGCTTGGGTCAACTGCTTTGAGCGCGACGTACGCCGCCTGCAGGGCGGCGGTGTAGTTCTGGGGCGTCCACCCCTCGAGGTCGGGCTCGTTGACGAACTCGTACAGGTGGACTTTGCCGAGGTAATGGGTGGCGGCTGAGGTTGTAAGCGAACTAGCAGCACTGGGCGTCTGGGGGCCACTGGCGCCGAAGATGACCAATAGCGGCTCCTCGTTATGCGCCAGGACATTTGCGAGCCAGGTATCGACCATCCCGAAGTTCGAGGCGGTGACGTCGGTACGCACGACAGCACGATGCCCGTTGGATGCAGCCGAGATTTCGTCTAGCTCCTGGGTCTGGGCTGATGCCGAGCGCGTCAGAGTGTCCCAGCCAAGAGAAATCCCATACGGCGCGTAGCTACCCGGTGGCGGGGACGGAGGCGGGGTCGTAGTGGTCGGGGGTGGAGTGGTCGTAGTCGGAGGGGGCGTGGTGGTCGGAGGAGGACACACCTTGTGCGGGGAGTTTGACCAGCAGGGCGGGCTTGACAGACCGCTGCCGGCCAACACGAACCCCAGAGCCCCCAGAGGGACTAGGGCGAGGAACAGCAACTTCTTCACTACGAAACCTCCTGGGGTGGTAGAAAAAGGCGGTCGGTGGGACTCCAAGGGGGGCTACCCCCTGAGCGCCCTCACCGTCCACTCGCCGAAGCCCTCCGCGGAAACGAGGCAGCGGTGCCGGCTGAGCGGTCCCCGGTAGGCGGGCTTCTCGGTCAGCCTCTCCGCTCGCGCGTTGATCGTCTTGAAGGCGATCTTCGCGTCCTTCGCCCAGTGCGGAAGGAGGCCCCACTTCGCCATCACCGCCTCGCAGCCCTCGTCACGTTTGCGGACGATCAGCGTCCGCTGTGCCGGGGCGAGGTTGAGCCGCTCCTGGAACGTCTCAGGGACGACGACCTCAAACCGTTCGCCTATCGCCTCCCGGCGCTGGCTGGAAGTGAACCGGCCACACACGCGGTGGGCAGTCTCCCGATCCGACCGGACGGAGCCTTTAGTCGACGCGGTCGGGCGACCCACAAGAGTGCAAACGGACTAGGACGCGAGTGCTTGGCCGGCTTGCGGTTCGCTAGCGCCTCGTAGAAGCACCCGGCGCCGCACATTCCTCGCGCTGTGGGTGCTCGTCCCAGCCCCGACCGGGCAGTTGCTCGCCCAGGCATCCGAGAGCTTCGTCGTTCAGGTCGACGACGGCGAGGAAGCGACCTATCAGAGCGAGAGAATTCCGGTCGCAGACGTCGAGACCGCGTTCTCGACCACCGACTTCACCCTCCAGCCTGACGGGATTCCGCTCAACGTGGAGCGCATCTGCCAGTGGACGTGGATGTGCTCGATCGTCGACATCCACCCGAACACACAGGGCTACGGCGTGATCGCGCAGGCGGTCGAGCAAGTCCTTCCGCAAGCAGCCGGAAAGGGGCGGGCGTTTCGTCTGAGCGTTGCACCGATACCGCGTTCCGGAGTGTGCGCGCGAGAGAACAGGGGGTCGAGCAGCGCCGCCGCCTCGTCCTCTTTGCCCGGCATGAGGTGCCCGTACCGATTCGAACGTGATCGTCACGGAGGCGGCGCGTGTATCGCTCTGGACGTTCGCCACGACGCGCGGCACCGGCAGTCGAGTCGACGTCGGGAATAAGCGCCAGCGAGCGGAGTCTTCAGGGACAACCGATGTCAGCCAACGAAGGAGCAGCTATGTCGCCGGCCGTCCTCGAGTCCGACTTCTACCGAGCCGGGGACGGCAACGACGCGTCGTTCAGGGACGTAGAGGTGATCCTCTCCGACGACCCCGGCCCGCGACATCGACGGCGTCCAGAACGTCTCGATCGAGAAGGTCGGTTGCGGCTCGGCGGACATCCACTACAGCTCATGGCTACGCCGAGACGAAAGGAGCTCTCGTGAAGACCAAGATCGCGTTCCTGATCGCCGCCGCGGCGGTGGTCGCTGCAGCGCTGGTCCCCGCAAGCCTCGCCAGCCCGTCAAAAGGCGGCTCGGCGACCATCCATGCCGCGCAGTCGAAGTTCGGCCGCATCCTCGTCGACAGTCGCGGCCGCACGCTCTACCTCTTCGAGAAGGACAAGCGCGGTAAGAGCAGCTGCTACGGGGCCTGCGCACACGCCTGGCCGCCGCTGATCGCATCCGGCAAGCCGCACGCGGGAACCGGAGCGAAGGAATCCCTGCTCGGAACGACGAAGCGCAAAGACGGACGCCGGCAGGTGACCTACAACCGCCATCCCCTGTACACGTTCGTCAAGGACACCAAGAAGGGCCAGACAAAGGGCGAAGGAGTCAACGCCTTCGGCGCCGAGTGGAAATCTGGTCTCACCCGCCGGAGCCAAGATCGCCCCGACCGGCTATCCCGCAGAGCCCTCGGTCCCGAGCACGATCGAGGTTCCCGACGGCAACACTGTGTACCTGGTCGGTCACGCGCTCGGCGTCCAGACGTACTCGTGC
>JBKPCT010000070.1:0-5103 GCA_046727515.1 Actinomycetota bacterium
TCGAACATGCTCGAGTGGCCGGTGCTGCTGGTCACGGGGATGCTCGTGCCGCTTTCGCTCCTCCCGACCTGGACGCACCCGATCGCGTGGGTGCTCGCCCCGACGTGGGGCGTGCAGGCGATCAGGGAGGCGGCGCTCGGCGGCACTCCGTGGCCCGACATCGGGATGACACTGGTGCTCGGGGCGGCGTACCTGGCGCTCGGCGCGCTCTTCCTTCGTCACTTCGAGCACGCCGCGCGGCGGAGCGCGACGCTGTCCCTAACGTGAGAGCGTTCCTCCGAGTCTTCTTCATCGGCGGCGCGATCGCGTACCGCGGCCTGTTCAACTGGGTCCGGCCGGCGATCTACATCCCGACGATGCTGATCGGGCCGCTCTTCCAGATCCTCTTCTTCTCGTACCTCGGCCGCTACAGCGGAGTGAAGGACGACGCGTTCTTCGTCGTCGGCAATGCCGTGCAGGCCTCAGCGATGTCAGGCGTCTTCGCCGCGACGATGGCGATCGCGAACGAGCGCCAGTTCCAGACGCTCTCGCCGCTCCTCGCCACCCCCGCGAACCGGTTCGCGATCTTCATGGGCCGGTCGCTGCCGGTGATCGCGAGCGGCCTGGTCGTCTCCGCCTGGGGCTTCCTGATGGGCCGGCTGCTGCTCGACTTCGACCCGCCGCCGTCGAGCATCCCGGCGCTCCTGCTCGTCACGGTCGTCAGCGTCTGCTCGTGCACAGCCTTCGGGCTGACGCTCGGCTCGGTCGGCATGCGCGCCCGCGACGTATTCATGATCGCGAACGTCGCCTACTACCTGATGTGGCTGCTCTGCGGCGTGAACATCCCGCTCGACGCGCTGCCCGGCTGGCTCGCCCAGATCGGCCGCCTAATGCCGCTCACCCACGGAATCGCCGCGGCCCGCGAGATCGCGGCGGGCGCGAGCCTCAGGTCCGTCTCCGGGCTCGTCTGGACCGAGGTCGCGGTCGGCGTCGCCTGGGGCGCGATCGCGTTCGCACTCGTGCGCTGGTTCGAGTACGAGGGCCGTAGGCGCGCATCGCTCGAGACTTACTGATCGGCGTCGGCTCGGTCCGGGCGACCTCCTACGCCTGAAGGGCACTCACAACCGCAACCCCGACCGCGATCACGGCGACGCCGACGACCCCTTTCCGGCCGAGGCGCTCACCGTAGAGAGGCGCCGCGGCGACTGTCGCGAGCGCCGCGAACTGGGAGGCGAGGACCGCGGCGAGCGCAATCCCGTGTCGCGCGCCGAGGGCGTAGCAGGTGAAGCCGGCCACTTCTGCGAGGCCGGAGCCGACCACGAAGGGCGCCGCAGCACGTGTCAGCCGCAGCCGGCGGACGAGGAGCAGCGGGAGGAACACGACGGCGACGCCGAGCAGCCTGGGCGGCAGGATCGCCCAGGCGATCGGCAGATCGAGGCTCGCGCGCCCGGTCGCGTACAGGCTCGCGCCGAACGCGCCTGCGGCGGCAAGCCCGAAGAGCGCCGCGCGCGGATCGACGTGCTCGAGATCGGGCACCTGCGACTGTGCGCCCGCGACGAGGACGACGCCGGCGACGATCGCGGCGAGTGCGAGCGCGGTTCCGGTCCCGAGCTCCTCCCCGGCGGCGACGGCGATCAGCGCCGCAACCGCACCTTCGGTCGAGGAGATCGGGGAGACGACACCGACGCCGCCGAGCCGAAAGCCCGTGTACAGCAGCAGAAGACCGCCGATGTTGCCCGCCCCGGCGAGCGCGAGCCAGCCGAGCGCCGCCCCGTCGAGGCCTGCCGGCTTGCCCTCGGCCAGCGCGACGGGCCCGACGACGAGCAGGCCGGTCAGCATTACCCACGCGAGCGTGGACGGCGAGCCGATCAACCTGCTCGACCTGGCGGCGGTCAGCGCGGTGACCGCCCAGGCGGCCGCGGCCCCGAGACCGCCGAGAATCGCCCACACGGCCGGAAGCTGAGGTGCGCCTCAGCGCCGCTCGAGCATCGGCTTGACCTCGCGTACGAGGCGCTCGAGCGTCTCGTGATCGAACGGCGCGGGGCAATCGACGTAGACGTGCTCGAAGCCGAGGTCGAGGTAGGGCGCCCAGGCCTCGGCGACGAGCTCCGGCGGGCCGAAGGGACCCTCGTACAGGTCGTCCTCCCGGTACTCGTTCCGCTCGGCCATCGCCTCGACGACCCTCCTCGCCTCGCTCTCGTTATCGCGGATGACCGGGATCCCGCCCTGGAACGTGCGCTCGATCTCGGACTCGTCGCGGCCGACCTCGTCGCACCAGCGCCGCAGCACCTCGTCCTTGTGCCTGACGCGCTCGAGGTCGCCGGCGGTGTTCCAGCCGTCCGCGTACTTCGCGGCCGTATGCAGCGTCTTCCGCTCGCCGCTGCCGCCGATCATGATCGGCACCTTCTCCTGTACCGGCGGCGGGTTGTTGAGGACGTCCTTCGCGTGGTAGAAGCGGCCGCGCGCCGACGCGGGCCCGCCGGGCAGCAGGTCGCGGATCAGCTCGACGGCCTCGTCGAACCAGTCGAGCCGCTCGCCGAAGCCGGAGCCGAACTCGATCCCGAACGCCGCGTGCTCGGTCCCGAACCACGCGCCGCCGATCCCGAGCCACATCCGCCCGCCGCTCATGTGATCGAGGGCGGTGATCATCTTGACGACGAGCCCCGGGTTCCGGAACGTGTTGGCGCCGACCATCAGGCCAAGCGAAGTCCGCTCGGTGCTCTGGGCCCAGCCGGCGAGCGTCATGTAGCCCTCGAACATCGGCCCCTGTGGGTCGCCGACGATCGGGTAGAGGTGATCCCAGGTCCAGAGCGAGTCGTAGCCGAGGCGGTCGACGAGGGCGCCCGTCTCGCGAAGGGACTCCCAGTCGGTGTACTGGGGCCAGACGAGGGCTCCGAGCTTCACTCTGGGACTCTACAAACCCGAGCCCGCGCCGACGGCGAGCAGCTCGCCGAGATCGCTCACGACGACATCGGCTCCGCGCGCGCGCAGCTCGTCGGCCTCACCGGACCGCGCGACGCCGACGACAAACGCGAACTCCGCGGCTCGCGCCGCTGCGACCCCGGCCGGCGAGGTCTCGAAGGCGACCGCCCGCGACGGCTCGACCCGCAGCTCGCGGCAGGCGAACAGCAGCAAATCCGGCGCCGGCTTCGCCTCGAGCTGTTCGGCGGCCATCGTGCGCCCGTCGACCCGGACGTCGACGAGCTGCGCGAGGCCCGCTCGCTCGAGGATCGTCACGGTGTTGACGCTCGGCGAGACGACCGCGCGCCCGAGGCGCGCCATTCGTGCGGCCTCGAGGTACGAGTGCGATCCCTCGATGGCAGCGACACCCTGCCGGTCCAGATACCGCCGGAGCAGCTCATTCTTCTTGTTTCCGAGGCCGTACACGGTCTCGATGCCCGGCGCGTCGGAGGGGCTTCCCTCGGGAAGGTGAATCCCGCGGCTCGCGAGAAACGCGCGGATCCCGTCGAGGCGAGGCCGGCCCGCGACGAGCTCCTCGTAATCGTGCCTGGGATCGAAGGCGACGAAGGGACGGTGGTGGCGCAGCGCGTGTTCGACGAGAAAGGCGTCGAAGACCTGCGTCCAGGCGGCGGCGTGAGCCTCGGCGCTCATCGTCAGCACCCCGTCCAGGTCGAACACGCATGCGAGCGCATCGTTGGGGAGACCGAGCATCCGAGCGGTCACGGCCGGCCCGCCGAGCCACGCGACTAGTGGGCTGTGCGCCCCGAGCTCGCGGCCGAGCCCCCGGAGCAGGCGCGTTGTCTCGGACCGTTCCTCCGCGAGGTGATGACTTCGGGCCGCGACCTCCTGCGACCCGAGTGCTCGCACCCCGGCGCGCAGCGCGGAGTCCTCTGCTGCGAGGGCGTCCCACCACTCGGCCGCCAGCTCGTCGAGATCGACGGGCTCCGGCGCGTGCCTCGCCGGGCTGAATGGCCTCGTTGCAGTCGTTGCCGCCATCGGTTCCCACGTGAAGGGTCCCACGGCAGCCGGCCTGGGCCATCCGTGCCGGCCACGATCCGCGGTTCGGAAACCTCCGCGGTCCGAAATCATCAAATCCCGGGAGCGTTACGTTAGTACTCGATTCGAGGCTTCGTCTTGGTCAGGCCGCCGGCGCGCCTGCCACCCGGGCCAGCGCGGCGATCGCCTTCAGCGGTGGTCGGGAGAGCCCGCGCGCCTCGGCCGGGGCGTTGATGTCGCCTCGGACGAGCCGCTCGACGACCGGCCAGACGAGCGGCAGGCGGGCGAGCGTGAAGACACTGCGCGGGAAGCGGTCCAGCGCGATTTTCGCGCCCCAGGACGCGCCGGCAAGCGGCCCTACGGCGCGGAGGAGCCGCTCCGTGTACGGCTCGACCGTCTGCTCGCGTCCTGCGAGCACGTCGAGCGCCGCCTCGGCGGCGAGGCGGGCGCTGACAAACGCCTCGTACATCCCGTCTCCCGTCAACGGGTCGACCAGGCCCGCGGCATCGCCGACGAGGAGCGCCCGGCCGCGTGCCGGGACGAACCCGGGCCGCCGGAGCGGCAGCCGGTGGCCGCGAACGCTCTGGAGCGAGTCGACGTCAATGGCGTGGCGGCCGCACAGCGCCGCGAGGTGATGCCGGAGGCGCGGACCTTCCGACTCCCAGCCCCCGACCCCGACGTTCAGGTGGTCGCCCTTCGGGAAGATCCAGCCGTAGCCGCCCGGAATCGTGCCGAGCTCGATCAGCGCGAGCCCGCGGTAGCGGACGTCGTACGCCGCGTTTCCTTCATAGGCAACGCCATGGACGATCGGGCCACCGAGGCCGAGCGCCTTCGCCGTTGCTCCGTTCGCACCGTCCGCGCCGATGATCACCTCGGCGTCGATGTCCTCGACCGCGACCTTCACTCCGTCACGGAAGTCGGCGCCTGCCGCCGCGGCCTGCTCGGCGAGGTACTGATCGAGCCGCCGCCGCTGCGTCATCAGCACGAACGGCCCGCGGCGTCCTCTGCGCTCGAAGCGGCCGCGCTGCCCGAGGCGGAACTCCATCCGGTCGACCTCGTGCTCGACGACCGGCGCCGGATCGACCGGGAGCTCGCGGACCGCCCGCAGGGTCAGGCCCCCGCCGCAGGGCTTGTCGCGCGGAAAAGACGCCTTATCTATTAGGAGCG
>JBKPCT010000071.1:0-3354 GCA_046727515.1 Actinomycetota bacterium
TCCAACCAATCCTCTAGTAGAGCCAGTAGTCAGAGATTGCGAGCGCATTTGGCGCGCTGCAGCTTCGACTGAGCAAGAGTAGGCCCGGCGGCTGGCTGAAACGCAGCCCGCAAGCCAGCGCTGTCATCACAAGCTCGCGGGGCGTGCCCGGGACCACGAGGGTCGTCTTGCCTACACCTACGTCGGACCGGACGGCAAAATCGGACTCCTCGCTGGCCGCGATGGCGAGTGCGCCGCCCTCGCGCTTCGAGGAGTCACTCTGACATCGCCGGCGGAATCGACTGAAGGACGTGGCCGTCGTGGTCCGAGCTCAGCAGGCGTCGACGTCTCGGCGCCACGCTGGGCCCGAGGCAGCGTGTGGATTCAACGAGAGCGCGTGAGGCGAGCCGTGTATGCGGACAGCCGCGTGCCCCTCTACCACCCGTTCGGTTCCAGGCGAGTATTAGCTGCCGTTCTGGGCTTCGGCCCACGAGTACGTTGAGTGCCAGCGCGCCCCAGGACACACAGCCCACGTGCGCGGCCAGCGGGACCCGACCGGCGGCGGTTGGCCTCGAGCCGCCGCTCCCGCGACCCAGGCGCGCCGCGCGTGTTTCAGAACACCTCCTCTCATGCCACCCGATAGGTGAGCGTGACCACCCCTTTCTCCGTGGCTTGGCTGTCGGTGAGCGTCAAGCCAGACCTGTCGACGTCGTCGAGGAGGCGGTTGCCCCGACCGAGGAAGACCGGATGAATCATGAGCCGCAATACGTCGATGAGGTTGTGAGCGAGTAGCGCCCTCACAAGCTCGCCGCTGCCGTAGATCAGGATGTCCTGTCCGGGTTGCTGTTTCAGCTTTGGGACTTCGTCGACCGGATTCCCGTGTAGCAGCGTTGCGTTCCACTCGAGCGGCTCCTTCAGGGTCGTCGATGCCACGTACTTCGGAAGGTTGTTCATCCTGTCGGCGAAGCCCTGTTCGTCCGTGATGGATGGCCACGACGCTGCGAAGCCCTCGTATGTGACACGGCCGAGCAGCAGCGCGTCACTCGCGAACAGCTGGTCGTACTGCATCGTCTGCAGCTCGTCGTTCCAGTAGGGAGCGGTCCAACCGCCGGGTTCCTCTTCTCTTGCTTCCGGGTCTTCCATTTCCATTCTTCCGTCGACCGAGAGATATTCCACTGCAACAACGCGTCTCATCTCACACTCCTTGTCTGAGGTCGGCAGACCAGCGCCGGCGCCGTTGACCTTCGTGACCGACTCAATGTCGACGTCGCGCCGCGGGCGCCGTCTCGCTCACCGTTGCGCTCGCCAGGCTTCCCAAAGGTCAGCTCGCATCACCCCTATCGGGGACCGGCAGCTTCTCCGTTGCGCTGTCCTGGGTCATGTGCATGCGAAAGAATTTGCGGATGTCGCGCACGTAGAGCTCGGGCTGCTCGAGGCAGGCGAAGTGGCCGCCTCGCTGCATGAGTGACCACCGAACGAGGTGGTAGTCGCGGTCGGCCCATGTCCGTGGCGGCCGGCCGTTCAACATCTCCTTCGGGAACACGGCTACTCCAGTGGGAACCTCGACCCGGGTTGACGGGTGCGTCCTTCCTTCGCACTCCAGCAGGAAGCTGCGGTAGAACCAGAGCGACGACTCGATTCGGCCGGTCGCGATGTAGAGGAGGAGGTTCGTGATCAGGTCGTCGATGCGAAACGCCTGCGCCACACCTCCGTCGCTCCAGGAGTTGAGGCGTTCGAGCATCCAGGCCGCGGCGCCGAGGGGGTTGTCTTGCAGCGCGACGGCGAGTGTCTGCGGCCGGTGCTGCTGCAGCAAGAAGTAGTCCAGCTCGCGGGCGCGGTAGGCGTCTGCGTCTCGCTTCCAGCGGCGTTCCTCATCGGTGAGCTCTGCGTCGGGCACGGGCCGGATCGGCACGAAGTTGAGGTGGATCGCCGAGACCACGTCGGCGTGCTCGCCACCCAGGTAGGCGGTGACCATCGAGCCCAGGTCTCCCCCCTGCGCGCCGAAGCGCCTGTACCCGAGCACTTCGGTCATGAGGCGACGCCACAAGCGAGCGGTCGACTGAGGGCCAAGGACGCCCGCGGGTCGTCCGCTGAAGCCGAATCCGGGCAGCGAGGGGACCACGACGTCGAACGAGTCGGCGCTGTCACCACCGGTCGTGTCTGGATGGGTGAGCGCGTCGATGGCAGGCAGGAACTCGACGACGGATCCCGGCCAGCCGTGGGTCAGCAGGAGCGGGCGAGGAGCGGGGCCGCTGCCGCGCGCCCAGTAGAAGTGAACCCGGAGACCGTCGATCGTGACCGTGAACTGCGGCTGGGCGTTGAGCCGGCCCTGCGCAGCGGCCCAGTCGAAGTGATCGAGCCAATGACTGCGGAACTGCTCCAGGTAGTCGATCGAGGCGCCGTGCTCCCAGCCCTGGCCGCGAGGTTGGGGTAGCGTCGCGCCAGCTAGCCGCGCGCGAATCCGGTCAATGACCTCGTCGCCGAAGTCGACCTGGAAGGGCGTGACCATCAGAGGTAGGGCTCTGCCGCTGGGAGCGGCTCGCCGCACACCTCGCATTTCCCGTCCGCTCGGGTGGCGTCGTTGGGGTGGCCCAGCGGGCACCTAATCCACATTCGGTTGAGCCGGATCGGCGCCCAGACGCTCGTGAAGACGCCGCCAGGAAGGTCGTCCGCGCGGAAGGCGTGCATCGCCTCGCTGTGAGCGCCCGAGTGCGTGGCGACCCGCAGCGCCTCTTCGTTCTGCCAGGCGGTCAGGGTGAATCCGTGCAGACCGGCGAAGCCGGTGACGATGCCGATGAAGCCCGGCACCTCGCGAAAGTGACTGATGATTTCGCGAGCACGCGCCCTGATCGCGAGCTTCTCGGTCTCATCGCGAGCGAGGAGCCACGTCATCCCGAGCGCGCCCGGCTTCTCTTTGCTCACCCAGCTACGCAGGGAATGACCGAAGGTCATTGCACCGTCGCTGTAGGGCTCCACGATCGTCTGCAGACGCAGCGCGTCGGCTACCGCAAGCTCGTCGAATGACCGCCGCACCCGCCCGAGACGCCCGTCTTCGAGCTCGAAGACATCGGTCCCGTCGAAGCGCACAGGCGCTCCTGAGGCGGTGAGCGGTCCAAGCTTGCCGTCCCAGGTTCCTTCGATCGTCCACACCGCCGCCGTCGCGCCCTCGTCCGAGATCGTACGAGTGACGGTGATCCGGAGATCGCGGATCACGTCGAGCACGCTCTGCACGTGATCTGTCAGGTTGTCGCCGGCTAGATCGACGCGCGTCAACGGGTCGGCGTACCGTCCGCTCGCCGCGAACCCGGCCGCGATTGCCGCAGCATCGTGACGATTCCAGGCGTCGTAGAAGTCGTCGATGATGGTGGCCGTTTT
>JBKPCT010000072.1:0-46504 GCA_046727515.1 Actinomycetota bacterium
CATCCAGGCCGAGATGAAGTGCGTGTTCAGCACGCCCGAGAGCGACATCCAGCCGCGCGACAGCTCCACCTGGATCAGCGCGTAGGTCGTCAGGTCGAGGCCGAGCCCGCCGTATTCCGCCGGGATCGTCACGCCGAAGAGCCCCAGCTCCTTCATCTGCTCGACGAGCGGCTCGGGGAACTCGTCGGCGTGCTCGTACTCCGACGCCACGGGGTAGACCTCCCGCTCCACCCACTCGCGGACGGCCTGGACGATCTCCCGATTCACGCAGGCACCGGCTGCCGGAGCAGGCCCGTGACGTCGTCGAGCTGGTCGAGCGACAGGATCGAGCTCTCCAGCGCTTCGACCGCCGCCTCGGGGAGCGCCGTCCCGGCGTTCTCGCGGAACTTCGCCCGCACCTCGTCGGCCGAGAGCGGGTTCTCCGGCCCTCCCTGCTGGTGCGGCAACTCGGCCTCGAGCACGCGGCCGTCGCGAAGGGTGATCCGCACGCCGCCGGGGAACGCCGCCGGGTACGTCGCGTACTCCTTCGTCCCATAGCGCACTCGGCGCGCGAGGTCGAGCACGCGCCGGTCGGCGATGGCCTCGTCGGAGTAGGCAGCGAGCCCGGCCGTGCCGTTGACGAGCATCGCAGCGGTCGAGTACTGGAGGCTGAACTTCGCCTCGTACACGGTGCGCGGAGCGACCTTCTTCTCGGCAGGCTCGAGCACGAGCGACACGCCCGCCTCGGGGATGGTGACGAGGACATCCTCGATCTCGTCCGGGTCGAGCGGGCTCAGGCCCGCGGTGGCGCCGAGCGAGCCGTGGATGAAGTGGCAGGTCGGGTACAGCTTGTACGCGATCCGCGGCGTCTCCCAGCGGGAGCCGAGGTCGGCGAGCTGCTCGTCGATCGGGACCTCGCCCTGCTTCGCGGCGAGGAAGGCGTGGTAGAGCCCGAATCGACCCTCGATCACGCCGGGCGGTCCCTCGCCGCCGAGCGAGGCGAGCCGCGCCGCGAGGATCGAGCCGTGCGCCGCCCACGCCGGGTGGAAGGGCTTCGTCGCGGTCGCGTCGTCGAGGTAGGCGAAGAGGCCGCCGGCAAATGACCCGGCGATCCCCAGCGCCGAGGCCGTCGTCGCGGTGTCGGCGCCGAGCAGCCGCGCCGCCGCCGCCGTGCCGCCGAGGATTCCGCAGACAGACGTCGGGTGGAACCCCCGCGCGTGGAAGAGGCCCGATCCGGCCGTCCCGACGCGCGCGACGATCTCGTTCCCGGCGACGATCGCAGTCAGCAGCTCCGCGCCCGAGGCAGCCTCCGCCTCGGCGGTCGCGAGGGCAGCAGGGCAGACGACGACGCTCACGTGCGAGACGGAGTCCGAGTGCGTGTCGTCGTAGTCGAGCCCGTGGCAGAGCATCGCGTTCGCGAACGCCGCGTTCGGCGCGGGCAGCGCGACGTCGAGGCCGATCACTGACGCCTGCGGATCGCCGCCGAGCTCCGCCATCGCCGTCCGGCCCTCGGTGGCGACCCTGAGCGCCGACGCGGCGTAGCCGCATCCGATCGCGTCCAGAAGGTGCAGCTTGGCATGCTCGGCAACGTCGTCCGGGATGTCATCCGGGGTCAGGCTCGTCGTCCAGTCGGCGATCGTCTGCGCGGCCGTCATTCGACGCTCCATTCCGCGTCGGTGCCCGGGAACGCCGGCGCGGCCTCGGGCGCGCCGCGCTTGTAGACCATGAAGGTGCGCTTGAACTCGATCACGACCTCGCGCCGCTGGTTGATCCCGCGGCAGCGCATCGTCACGATGCCGACGCTCGGGTTCGAGCTCGACTCGCGCAGCTCGAGGATCTCGCTCTCGGCCCAGAGCGTGTCGCCCGCGAACACGGGCTTCGGCAGCTTGATGTCCGTCCACTGCAGGTTTGCGGCGGCGTTCTCGCTGGTATCCGGGACGGTCATGCCCGTGATCAGCGCGAGCGTGAACGTGCTGTTCACGAGCGGCTTGCCGAACTGGGTGCGCTCGGCGTACGGCGCGTTGAAGTGGATCTGGTTCGTGTTCAGGGTCAGGCACGTGAACCAGATGTTGTCCGCCGCGGTGATCGTCCGGCCGAGCCGGCTCCTGAAGACGTCGCCGACCGCGAAGTCCTCGTAGAAGCGGCCCCGCCAGTCCTTCGGCGCGTGGCTCCGCTCGGGCGCCGGCGAAGCCGCCTCCGCTCCTGGGTCGCCTCCGTCCAGCCTGCGGCTCCTCGTCATCCGCTGCTCCTTTCCACCTCGTCAAGGACCCGCCGCGCCCGCTCGACGACCGGCAGGTCGATCATCTCGCCGTTCACCGCCAGGACGCCCTCGCCCCGGTCGACGCTCTCGTCGAAGGCCTCGACCACCCGCCGCGCCCAGGCCACCTCGCGCTCGCTGGGCGCGAACGAGCGGTTGACGATCGGCACCTGTCGCGGGTGGATGCAGACCTTGCCGCGGAAGCCGAGCGAGCGGGCGAAGGCGCACTCCGCCTCGAGCCCCGCGTCGTCGCGGACGTCGACGTGGACGACGTCGAACGGCGGGCGGATTCGCGCCGCGGCCGAGTCGACGACGACGCGCGAGCGCGCGTGGAGGATCTCGAGCCCGTCCGGCCGCGGCTCCAGCCCGAGCTCCGCGCCGAGGTCGACCGCACCGATGACGAGCGCCGCGACCCGGAGCGAGCAGGCCGTCTCGTAGGCCAGCCGCAGGCCCTGCGCCGTCTCGACGATCGCGATCACGGGCGGCCCCTCGTCGCCCAGTGCGGCGACGGCCTCGGGCGTCGCCTTCGGCAGCACGATCGCGTCCAGCCCCAGGTCACGGACGAGCGCCAGGTCGTCCTCGAACCAGCTCGTGTCGGCGCCGTTCACGCGGACGATGCGGGGCGCCAGCCTCGCGACGACCTCGCGGGCGACCCGTTTCTGCACGGGTGCGACCGCGTCCTCGAGGTCGGCGACCACGGCGTCCGCCTCCGACGCGAGCGCTCCGGCGAGCTTGCGCTCGTCGCCGCCCGGCGCGAAGAGAAGGGAGCGGGCGTGGGAAAGATCGCGGGCCGTGGCGACTGTATGTCAGACATTCGGCGGCATGTCAATTCGTGGCTGCTTGACAGGGAGCCGAAAGTCAGACATAAACGCAACCCTGTCGGCGAACGGGGAGGTCGCAGGTGAAGGCGGTCGTGTTCCACGAGTTCGGGGGGCTGGACACGCTCCAGCTCGAGGAGGTTCCCGACCCGAAGCCCGGCCCGGGCGAGGTGCTGATCGACATCGCCGCCGCCGCGCTCAATCACCTCGACGTCGACGTGCGCGAAGGGGTGTCCCGGTTCCCGGTCGAACCTCCGTTCATCCTCGGCGTCGAGGTCGTGGGGCGGATCGCCGAGGTCGGCGGGGGCGTCGAGGGGTGGGAGGTCGGCGATCGCGTGATGCCGTACCTGATGAACACCTGCGGGCGTTGCCGGTTCTGCCGCACCGGCCGCGAGTCGCTCTGCCTCGAGGCCGGCTTCATCAGCTTCAGCACCTCGGGCGGCTACGCCGAGCGTCTCGTCTGCCCGGTCGGCCACCTGATCAGCGTCCCCGAGGGGCTCACGGACGAGGCGGCGGCCGCGCTCCAGGTCGCCTTCGGGACCGCGTGGCATATGCTCTTCACCCGCGGCCGGCTCGCCCTGGGCGAGACTGTGATGATCAACTCGGTCGGGAGCGGGATCGGCTCCGCCGCTGTCCAGCTCGCCCACCAGGCAGGCGCGACCGTGATCGGGAACGCGAGCTCGGACGAGAAGCTCGCTCGCGCTGCCGAGCTCGGCCTGGACCACGGGATCAATCACCAGACCCAGGACGTCGTCGCGGAGGTGATGCGGCTGACAGACGGCGTCGGCGTCGACCTCGTCTTCGAGCACTGCGGCGGCGACCTCTTCCAGAAGGGCCTCGACTCGCTGGCGAAGGACGGCCGCCTCGTGCTCTGCGGCGGCCACTCCGGCGAGGTCGTCCCGTTCGACATCATCCCGTTCTTCCGCGCCCAGAAGAGCATCATCGGCTCGTTCGTCTACACGCGCGCGGAGGTCGAGAGCTGCCTGGAGCTGGCGCGCAAGCGAAAGATCACGCCGCTCGTGTACAAGGTCTTCTCACTCGAGGAGGCGCGCGAGGCGATGGCGACGATGGAGCGCCGCGAGCACTTCGGGAAGATCGTCCTAGCCATTTCGTCCCCGGCCGAAATGCCTAGCCATTCTCACGAAGGGAGAATGGCGTGAAACGGCTGGGAGTGGACGTCGGCGGCACGTTCACCGACCTGATCTACGTCGACGACGAAGTCGGCCAGATCCTCGTCCACAAGCTCCCGACGACGCCCGAGGACCCCTCGCAGGGGACGGTGCAGGGGATCCGGGAGCTGACCTCGCTCGCGGGGACGGAGCCCTCGCAGCTCGAGCAGGTCTTCCACGGGACGACGATCGCGACCAACCTCGTGATCGAGCACGACGGCGCCCAGGTCGGCCTGATCACGACCGAGGGCTACCGCGACATCCTCCACATCGCCAGGCACAAGAAGCCGTTGAACTTCTCGAACTACCAGGACCTGCCGTGGCAGCGGTACCCGATCGTCCGGCGTAGGTACCGCCTGACCGTGCCGGAGCGGATCACACGGGACGGCTCGGTGCTGGTGCCGCTGGACGAGGAGAAGGCACGCGAGCAGGTGCGTCGGCTGAGGAAGGCCGGGGTCGAGGCGGTCGCGGTCTGCTTCCTGTTCTCGTTCCTGAACGCGGAGCACGAGGCGCGGGTCGCGGAGATCGTGCGCGACGAGTTCCCCGAGGCATTCCTCTCCGTGTCCTCGGAGGTGCTGCCGCAGTACCGTGAGTACGAGCGTTTCTCGACCGTCTGCCTGAACGCCTACATCGGGCCGCGTGTGTCGCGCTACGTGCGCCGGCTCGAGGACGAGCTCGAGGCGATGAACGTGCAGACGGGTCTCCACCTGATGACGTCCGCGAGCGGGGTCGCGACAGCCGAGGGCGCGGTCGCGCGGCCCGTGAACCTGCTGATGTCCGGCCCGGTCGCCGGAGTCGTCGGCGGCATCTGGGCCGGCCGGCAGGCGGGCTACGACAACGTGATCACCCTCGATGTCGGCGGCACTTCGGCCGACGTCGGCCTCGCGCAGGAGGGCCGGCTGCGGATGAAGCACCTGCTCGACACGCGCGTCGGGCCCTACCAGGCGATGATCCCGATGGTCGACGTCGACACGATCGGCGCCGGTGGTGGTTCGATCGCCTACGTCGACTCGGGCGGGATCTTCCGCGTCGGACCGCGGTCTGCGGGCGCGGAGCCCGGCCCCGCGGCATACGGGCGCGGGGGCACCGAGCCGACGGCGACCGACGCGATGGTCAACCTCGGCTGGCTGCTGCCGGAGACGTTCCTCGGCGGGGGCATGAGCCTCGACGCGGACGCGGCGCGGCGGGCGTTCGAGGAGGGCCCGGCTGCAGCGCTCGGGATGACGCTCGAGGAGGCGTCGATGGGCGCTGTCCAGATCCTGACGCACTCCATGGTCCAGTCGATCGACGAGAACTCGGTCCGCAAGGGCTACGACCCGCGCGACTTCGCCCTCGTCGCCGAGGGCGGCGCCGGGCCGCTGTTCGCCGCGCAGATCGCGCTCGAGGCCGGAACGCCGTGGGTCGTCGTCCCCAACTACCCCGGTGTCACCGCCGCGCTCGGCCTGCTCGCGACGGACATGGTCTACGAGTACGTGGCGACGGTCTACGAGCGGGTGTCGACGCTCGACGCCCCGGCGCTCCAGCGCGCGTTCGAGGAGCTCGAGGAGCAGGCGCGCGTGCAGCTCGAGCACGACGGCATCCCATCCGACCGGATCGTGATCCAGCGCGTGGCCGACTGCCGCTACCTCGGCCAGGGCTATGAGCTCAGAGTCGATGTCGCTTCCGGGGACATCGACTCGGGCTGGGTGAAGAAGCTCCGCTCGTCATTCCACGACATTCATGAGCGCGAGTACTCCAGAAGGTTCGAGGACTCAGATGTCGAGATCCCGAACGTGCGTGTGCGCGGGATCGGGCTGATGCCCCCTCTGAAGGTGCCGGAGGTCGAGCACGGCGACGCCTCGCCCGACGGCGCCCTGCGCTACGAGCGGGACGCGTGGTTCCGTGTCGACGGCGAGCTCCGTCAGGTGCCGACCCGCTTCTACGGCCGCTCCGAGCTCAAGGCGGGGAACCGCCTCGAAGGCCCCGCGATCGTCAATCAGTACGACTCGACGACGGTCATCCCGCCCGGGCTGACCGCGCGGATCGACCGCTTCGGGAACATCGTGATCGGGACGGGTGTCGCCCCCGAGCCCGAGCCGGTCGCGACCGCAGGGGCTGCCCTATGAGCGTCACCGAGTACCAGGTCGGCCGGCAGCCGGGCCCGCCGACGCGGAAACGCGTCGAGGTCGACCCGATCACGCTGCGCGTGCTCGGCGGCGCGTTCCACGCGATCGCGAAGGAGATGGCGGGCGTGCTCTTTCGGATGAGCTATTCGTCGATCATCCGAGAGTCGGAGGACCTCGGGGCGGGCATCTTCGACGCGCAGGGTCGCGAGCTCTGCGAGTCCGATTCGACGCCGATGCACATCGGCTCGCTGCCCTGGTACATCCGCGGCTTCCTCCAGCGGCTCGAGGGCCGGATCGAGGACGGCGACGTGATCGTCCACAACCACCCGTACCTGGGCGCCTCCCACTCGCCGGACGTCGCCGTCGCGGTGCCGATCTTCCACGAGGGGGAGCTGCTCGGCTTCGCCGCTGTCACGGCGCACGTGCTCGACGTAGGCGGCTCCTTCCCCGGGATCAACGCGGACGCGTTCGACGTCTACGCCGAGGCGAAGATGTACAACGCGCTCCGGTGGTACGAGCGCGGCAAGCTGAACGTGGACCTCGACCGGATGATCTTCGACAACGTCCGGACCGAGACGATGAACCGCGGCGACATGAACGCGATGCTCGCTGCGTGCCAGCTCGGCCGCGAGCGCTTCCTCCGGCTGGCCCACCGCTACGGCGCCGAGGTCGTGATGAGCGCGGCGTACGACTGGATGGACTACTCCGAGCAGATGCTCCGAGCCGAGATCGCGAAGATCCCCGACGGGACCTACGGGCCCGTCGTCGGCTGGCTCGACGACGACGCGCGCAACCGCGACCGGCGGCTCCGCGTCGAGACGCGCGTGGTCGTCGAAGGCGATGAGATCACGATCGACCTGACGGGCTCGAACCCGGAGGTGCCGACGGGCTACAACGTGCCCTTCGAAGGCTCGCTGCTGGTCAGCTGCTACTACGCCGTTCGCACGATGCTGCTCGACGAGGTCACCTTCCCCGAGCACGTGCCGCAGAACGACGGCGTGTTCCGGCCGGTGAAGGTGATCGCCCCGAAAGGGACGATCTTCAACCCGAACTTCCCGCGTGCGTGCTTCTCGCGCTTCTGCCAGACGCAGCGCGTGGTCGACAACGTCAACCTCGCGCTCGCGGAGGCGCTGCCGGAGAAGGTGACAGGGGGGAACTCGGCCGGGATCCATTTCTGCGCGTACGCGGGCTTCGACGAGTCGCTCGGCGAGTACTGGCTCTACCTCGAGGTGAACGAGGGCTCGTACGGTGGCCGCTTCGGCAAGGACGCGATGGACTCCGTCGACAACCTGATGGCCAACACGCGCAACAACCCGATCGAGGAGCTGGACATGCGCTTCCCGATGCGCTGCGACCAGTACGAGCTGCGCCCGGAGGCGGCGGCGCCCGGGAAGTGGCGCGGCGGGGTCGGGATCATTCGACGCAACCGCTTCCTCGTCGACGGGACGTACTCGTGCGAGGGCGACCGGCAGACGGATCCGCCGAAGGGCGTTTTCGGCGGCTGGGACGGGCTCGTCGCGTCGTGCCGGAAGAACCCCGACACGCCGCGCGAGGAGTTGCTGCCCGCGAAGGTGACCGGGATCCCGTTCTCGGCCGGCGAGTTCATCGAGTTCCGCGAGCCGAACGCCGCGGGCTACGGCGACCCGCTGGAGCGTCCGGTGGAGGCGGTCCGCGAGGACGTGCTCGACGACTTCACGACGATCGAGCTCGCGCGCGACGCGTACGGGGTCGTCTTCGCGGACGAGCGGACGCTCGAGATCGACGAGGGGGCGACGGAGGCGCTCCGCGGGCACCTGGGCACGAGTGGGAACGGCGGATCGTTGTCGGAATACTTCGCCCAGCGCGCCTTGCCGGCCGTGAGTCCGCCGACGTCGGTGGCCGGCAACCGCGAGCTGGGCATCGCGTAGCCGCTGTGGCCGCCAAGCAGTACGAGCTGGTCGCCGAGCGGCTGCGCGCGCGGGTTGTCCACGGCGAGCTGCAGCCGGGGGAGCGGCTCCCGAACGAGGCCGCGCTCGCGACCGACTTCGGCGTCAGCCGCGCGACGGTCCGCGAGGCACTGCGCGCGCTCGCGGCGCAGAGCCTGATCCGCACATCGAAAGGCGCCGGCGGCGGCTCGTACGTGACGCTGCCGAGCGTCGACGGCGTCTCCGACTACGTCCAGTCCAGCATCTCCATGCTCGCCGATGCCGACGACGTCACCCTGGCAGAGCTGCTCGAGGCCAGAGAGCTGCTCGAGGTGCCGGCCGCCCGCCTGGCTGCGGTGCGGCGGCGCGAGGCCGAGCTGGAGCGGCTGCGCGACGCGATTCCGGACGAGCCGCTGCGGCTCGGCACGCGGCGGCAGTTCGCCTACAACCAGGACTTCCACCTCGCGGTGATCGGGGGTTGCCGGAACGCGCTGCTGGCGATCGCGGCCCAGCCGGTCTTCGCGGTTCTCCAGCGGAACCTCGCGCGGTCGAAGCTGGGCGCCCGGTTCCACCGCGCGATCAACGAGCACCACCGCGCGATCGCGGCCGCGATCGAGGTCGGCGATGCGGACACCGCCGGCGACGAGATGCACGCGCATCTCGAGTTCCTGCGCCCGTACTACGAGCGCGCCTGGCGCCGCGCGCGGTGACTCCCGTCGCGTTCGGGATCCAGGGCAGCGGCCAGCTGGTCGGCGGTGCCCCGGATCCCGCGGTCTTTCGCGAGGTCGCCGTCCGGGCAGAGGAGCTCGGCTACGACTCGATCTGGGCGGGCGACCACATCTCTTACCGCAATCCGATCCTGGACGTCGTCGTCGCGCTCTCGACGTTCGCCGCAGCGACGAAGCGGATCGCGGTTGGGGCCGGCGTTGTTCTGCTGCCGCTCCGTCACCCGAGTGTGGTCGCGAAGGAGTTCGCGTCGCTCGACTACGTCTCGGGCGGCCGCGTGATCCTGGGCGTCGGCGTCGGCGGCGAGAGCGGCCCGGATTTCGATGCAGTCGGCGTGTCGCCGCGCGAGCGCGGGGCGCGGACCGACGAGGCGATGCGCGCGCTGCGGTCGCTGTTCGGCGAGCCGCCGGCCGCCTTCAGCGGGCGGTTCTTCTCGTTCGCAGGGATCTCGATCGAGCCGCCGCCTGCGCAGGCGGGCGGTCCGCCGCTGTGGGTCGGCGGGCGCTCGAAGGCCGCGATCCGTCGCGCGGCGACGCTCGGCGACGGATGGATCCCGATCTGGGTCTCCGCGGAGCGGTTCGCGGAGGGGCTCGCGCAGCTTCCCGCGAGCATCGTCCCCGCCGTCACGCTGCCGGCGCACGTGGGGCCGAAGCGCCGCCTGTACGAGCACCTGCGCGCCCGCTACGCCGGCGACTTCACCGAGCACGTCGTCGATCGCTACTGCATTGCCGGCGCGCCCGAGGAGTGCGTCGCGCGCGTGCGCGAGTACCTGGATGCCGGCGCGCGGCACGTCGTCTTCAACATCCTCGAGCTCGACGACGCCGACCGGCTGACGGAGGTGGCCCGTGCTGCCGCTGGCTGACGTCCGCGTGCTCGCGATCGAGCAGTTCGGCGCCGGCCCGTGGGGAACGCTCCAGCTCGCCGACCTCGGCGCGGAGGTGATCAAGATCGAGGACCCAGCCACCGGCGGCGATGTGGCGCGATACGTGCCGCCCTTCCAGGAGGGCGAGGCCTCGCTCTTTTTCGAAACCTTCAACCGCAACAAGCGGAGCGTCTCGCTCGACCTCCGCCGCCCCGACACGCGCGGCGTCTTCGAGGATCTCGTGCGCGTCTCGGACGTCGTCTACTCGAACCTGCGGGGCGACCGGCCCGAGCGGCTCGGCCTCACGTATGAGCAGCTGCGGCACGTGAACGAGCGAATCGTCTGCTGCTCGCTCTCCGGCTTCGGCATGACCGGGCCGCGCGCCGGGGAGGGCGGCTACGACTACATGATGCAAGGCCGGGCCGGGTGGATGAGCCTGACGGGCGGCCCCGACGACCCGCCGACGAAGAGCGGTCTCTCGCTGGTCGACCTCTCCGGCGGCTACGTGTCGGCGATCGCCGTCCTCGCCGGGCTCTGGCGCGCGCGACGCGACGGGACGGGCTGCAACTGCGACATCTCGCTGCTCGACACCGCCCTCGCCGAGCTCGTCTACATCGGGACCTGGGCGGCCTCGCAAGGCTACGTGCCACCGCGCCGTGCGAATTCCGCGCACCCGGTGATCGTCCCGTTCCAGAACTTCCCGACGGCGGACGGCTGGATCGTCGTCGCCTGCCCGAAGGAGAAGTTCTGGGAGCTGCTGTGCGAGGCGATCGGCCGGCCCCAGCTCGCGCAGGAGTACCCGAGCTTCGCGGAGCGGGACCGGCGCCGCGACGAGCTGGAACCGATCCTGGATGAGGCGTTCCGGGAGCGGACGAGCGAGGAGTGGCTCGCGGCGCTCGCCGGGGCCGGCGTGCCGTCGGCGCCCGTGAACGACGCCAGAGCGGCGCTGGAGCAGGCGCGCGTGGTCGAGTACGAGCACGCACAGCTCGGGAAGGTGCGGCAGGTCGCCTCGCCGCTTCGTCTCTCCGGAGCGGAGCCGCCGCTTCGGCCCGCGCCCGAGCGCGGCGCGGACACGGAGCAGTTGCTGGTCGAGCTGTGCGGCTACGAGCCTGCGCGCGTGCAGGAGCTTGCCGCGGCGGGAGTGTTCGGACAGGAGAAAGGAGCTGCAAATGGGTAGAGATGCAATCCAACCGGAGGGGCTGACGACCCCGACGCCGCCCTACTCGCCGGTCGTGATCTCGGGCGATGCCGTCTACACGGCGGGGCAGATCGCCAACGACGCGGACGGCAACCTCGTCGAGGGCGGGATCGAGGAGCAGACGCGCCAGGCGCTCGCGAACGTGCGCGCGTGCGTCGAGGCCGCCGGATGCACGATGGCCGACGTCGTCAAGGTGAACGCGTACCTTGCGGACCTCAACGACTTCGCGGGGTACAACCAGGCCTACGTCGAGTTCTTCGACGCCCCGTACCCGGCGCGGACCTCGGTGCAGGCCGGGCTCCCCGCGGATGTGCTCGTCGAGATCGAGGCGGTCGCGCGGCGAGCCCAGTGAGACGCCCTGTGTCAACAGGGCGTCTCACGCGGAAGGGGTGCCGGGGGAACCTTAGGTTCCCCCGTGCGCGGCGTCGCGGCTCCGCCGCGGCGCTGCGGGAGAAGCCGTGAGCGCGCGTGACCTCGTCGGCTACGGCGCCTCACCGCCGGACCCGCAGTGGCCCGGCGGTGCCCGCCTCGCCCTCAGCTTCGTCCTCAACTACGAGGAGGGCGGCGAGCGGACGCCGCTCGAGGGCGACCCGGAGGCGGAGTCGTTCCTGCACGAGGTCGTCGGCGCGCCGCCGACGGTGGGCCGCCGCAACCTGAACACCGAATCGATGTTCGAGTTCGGCAGCCGCGCCGGCTCCTGGCGCGTGCACCGGATCTTCACCTCACACGGTCTGCCGCTGACGGTCTACGCGGTCGGCCAGGCCCTCGAGCGGAACCCGGAAGCGGCAAAGGCGATGGTCGACGCCGGCTGGGAGGTGGCGAGCCACGGCTGGCGCTGGATCGACTACCTGGAGACGCCGGAGGACGAGGAGCGCGAGCACATCCGCCTGGCGATCGAGGCGATCGAGCGGTTGTGCGGCCGGCGGCCCGTCGGCTGGTACACGGGCCGGATCTCCGCGAACACCCGGCGGCTCGTCGTCGAGCACGGCGACTTCCTCTACGACTCCGACTCATACGCCGACGAGCTCCCGTACTGGCTTGAGATCGACGGCCGGGAGCACCTCGTGATCCCGTACACGCTCGACGCCAACGACATGAAGTTCCTGAGCCCGAACGGCTTCGTCACGGCCGGCCAGTTCCTCGAGTACCTGGTCGACTCCTTCGAGCAGCTCTATGCGGACGGCGGACGGATGATGAACGTCGGCCTGCACTGCCGGATCGTCGGCCGTCCCGGCCGTGCCCCGGCGCTCGACCGCTTCCTCGCCCATGTGAAGCAGCGGCCGGACGTGTGGGTGACGACCCGCGCCGAGATCGCCCGCCACTGGCGCGAGCACCACCCGCCGCGTCCGAGCTGATCGGGGGCTGCGCCGGCCTCAGCGGCGCGGCCGCGGCTTCACATGCAGGAACACCGAACGATCGACTCTGTTGCCGTGAATGTCGACTGCGCGGATGTTGACGCTGTAGTCCCTTGCGATCGCCTTCGCCAGCGGGACGCGGAACGAGATCCATCCGTCGTATCCGATCCTCGACAGGGGCTGCGCCGTCCGGACCACCCTGAGCCGCCGGTTCGGAGCCTGGCTGTAGAGCGTCACCGTGAGGCCGACCTTCGCGCCAGTTCCAGAGCGCGACCAGAGCTCGAGCGCCGCGAAGCGGACGAGCGGATACTGCGCGCCGAAGTCGAGCGTGATCTGCGGCTCGCGCCCGTCGTAGTCGGCTGCTCGCCTGGTGAACGTCGCGAGGGCGGGCTTCTTCGCGCCGTTGCGGCTGACGAGGCCGCTCTTCCACGCGCTCGTGGGGTCGTCGCGGAGGATGAACCAGATGAACATGTCCACGTTCGGGTCGCCCGCCGCGACGTCGAGCGCGTGCCGGAGATAGGCGGCCTGCTGCGCACTCGTCACTCCGCCTGCCCTGGCCGGCCTCGTCTGGTAGCCGTACTCGGTGATCCAGATCGGAACCGATTTCCGCTTGAACCACCCGGCGAGCCTGTCTTCGAACTTGGCCAGGTGCTTGAGCGTCACGTTTGGCCAGCGCACACGCTGGGTCGGCCTCTGCCTCAGGGTGGTCGGGTACGGGTGGTGCGACCAGGCGTCGAACTTCAGCCTCGGCTTCTGCTTAGCGAGGAGCCTTGCGAAGTGGCCCGGCGACTCCGTCTCCTGCACGCCTTTCTCTCCGAGGTAGCGGTCGCGGCCGCGGGCGGACGTCTCGCCGATGCCGACCAGGGCATGCGGGCTGCCAGCCTTGATGCCGGCGTACGCGGCGCGGTAGATCCCCGCGTAGATCTTGGGCGCGATCGGCCGGCGCGTCCGCGGGTTGTACTGCGGGGAGAGGAACAGCCCGAGGTTCGACTCGTTCCAGACTGTGTAGTAGCGGACGAAGGGATACCCCCGATGTCGGCCGGAGTAGCGGTTTGCGAGGGCGTGCGCGAACTTCCGCAGGTCTGCGAGCTTGGTCGGCGCGTGGTTCTGGCCCCTCCCGTGGTTGGCCCACTTCGGCGTGCCCCAGATCGTCAGCATCACCTCCATCCCATGGAGGCCGGCGTTGCGGACGAATTCGTCGAGGTCCGAGAACCGGTACGCCTTGTCGAACGGGTTGGCGGCGTTCCGCGGCTTCGTCTCTGCGATGCGCGACCAGTAGACGGTCGTGCGGACGATCCCGGCATGCGCCCGCTGCGCCAGGCGGAACGCCCCGGCGCGGTCGGGGCGCCAGCGAAGGGTCGGGTCGTCCTGGAAGCCGACCAGCATCCTCGGCTTCGCGAAGGCCGAGGACGGCGAGAGAACCGCGGCGAGCACGATTGGGATCAGGGGAAAGAGGAGGCGAAAGCGCATTGAGTCGCTGGGCCGCCCGCAAGGTCGCGCGGCCCGCCGTGAGGCTCGTCGTCTGACGGCGCGATTTTCCGGCGCGTCGAATTCTTAAACCTGCGGCCCTCGGCTAGTGTCGGGACATGCCCGAGGACGCCAGACCGCGTGTTCTCCGTTCAGCGAGGAGACGGCGCGGCAGAAGGTGCAGGCCGCCGAGGACGCGTGGAACCCGTGCGACCCCGAGCGGGCCGCAAAGGCGTACACCTCGACTCGCAGTTGCGGAACCGCGACGAGTTCTTCCAGGGCCGCGAGGCGATCGTCGAGTTCCTCCGGCGGAAGTGGGCGCGCGAGCTCGACTACCGGCTGACGAAGGAGCTCTGGTGCTTCACCGACAACGGCATTTTCCGTCCGGTTCGAGTACGACTCACGCGATCCCGAGGGCCAGCGGTGGCGGAGTCACGGCAACGAGCGCTGGAGGTTCGACAAGCGGGGGTACATGCGCGGCCGCGACGCGAGCATCAACGACTACCGGATCGAGGAGCACGAGCGGCGTATCCCGTAGACTCGCCCGGAAGTCAGACATCCAAGGAGGAGGGCACCGTGGGAACGCAGACGCAGCCGCTGACCCGCGACCGGCTCGCGGCCCTACCGGACAGCTACTTCAAGGCGGTTGACGCCAAGGACGTCGATGCGATCCTCTCGCACTTCGCCGACGACGCGACCATCACCGTCCAGACCGATCACGCCGTGTTCTCGGGCGCCAACGAGATCCGCCGCATGTTCACCGACTTCTGCGACCACTCCGTGTCGATCTTCCACGAGATCAAGAACATCGTCGTCGAGCCCGTCGCGGGCAAGGTCGCCACCGAGCAGAGCTACGTCGGCGAGCTCGTCGACGGGACGAAGAACGACATGCACAACTGCAACTTCTTCGACGTCGACGCGGACGGGAAGTTCACCCGCGTGATCATCTGGATGGCGGGGACGAACCCGCTGACGTAACGCCGTCGGTCAGCACTCGCTCGGCTCCGGCGAGAGCCGTGCGGGACGGAGGAAAGCCAGCAGCCGCCGGCCGCCCCGCGGCCGGTGTCCGGTTACGCCGGTCTCCGCGGGCGCTCGCTGCGCCCGCGCCTCGCGCTCGCCGTACAGGCCCATCCGGGCTTCGAGCTCCATCTGCCTCGTCTCGAACTGAACCACGCTCGGGTACAAGTTGTCGCTCCTTCGTCTCAGTCAG
Source organism: Actinomycetota bacterium (assembly GCA_046727515.1). GTDB lineage: Bacteria > Actinomycetota > Thermoleophilia > Gaiellales > Gaiellaceae > DATBLE01. Next base: position 15,051 of record JBKPCT010000072.1, read on the forward strand.
GGGAATCGGGTAGACGTGCCTTTCTACGGTAGAGGGCACACGCTCTCGCCGCATCGGCGGCCTCGCCGAATCGAACTGCCTAAGCCGCGGCAGTGGAGGCCGCGGCGAGGGCGCGCTCGAAGAACTCGCCGACGATCCGCACCGCGTCCTGCGGGCACTCGACGAGGTCGGCGTGTCCGATGTCCGAGAACTCGACGAGCTCGATGTGCTCGCTCAGCTCCGCCATGCGCCGGGCGCCCAGCCCGCTCGGGGCGAGGTCTGGAGGGCAGAGGATGTCGTGCGTCCCGTTCGTCATCAGCAACGGCCGCTCGATCTCCGGGACGAGCGGCGAGAGGTCCATGTTCTCCATCGCCAGGCACGCCTGCCGAACGGTGAACGGATCGTTGAGCGCGACGATGTCGCGGACGAGCGGGAAGATGTCCGCGCCCTCGGGGCTCTCCATGAACATCGCGCCCACCGCCTGCGTCGTCACGTGGTCGGAGAACTCGTCCCACGGCATCGCTTCCGCCATTCGCCGCCAGACCCGGAACAGGGTCCGCCGGTAGAGGTCCGGCTTCGCGAAGGCGACGTCGGCGCAGGCGGCGATCGTCTTCTCCGGGTAAGACGCCGTGAAGGCGATCGCGATCATCCCGCCCATCGACGTTCCGTGGACCAGAGCCTGCTCCAGCCCGACGGCGTCGAGGAGCGCCGCAGCGTCCGCCGCCCAGCCCTCGATCGTGTACGCCTCGCGCGGGTGGTCGGAGGCGCCGTAGCCGCGGGCGTCGAAGGAGAGCAGCCGGTACTTCTCTCGGAAGCCGTCGTTGACGAGCCCGAAGTTGTGGCGGCCGAAGAGCCCGCCGCCGAGCTGCACGATCACCGGCACATCCTCCGGGCCTCTCAGCTCGTAGTAGAGCCGAACGCCGTCCTCGATCTGCGCGTAGGGCACCCTAGTCCCAGCTCCTGCCGACCCGGTCCCAGGCGACGTCGCTGGGGAGCCACTCGGTGAAGATCGTCGACCAGAGGCGCTCGACGGACTTCGCGCCGCACCTCGGGCACGGCGGGGTCGGCTTCGTGGAGGTTGAGAGATACTCCTCGAACCGCTCCTCGCATTTCTTGCACCGGTACTCGTAGATCGGCATGGGCTCGGAGTCTAACCTCGTCTCGGCGCTGCGGGAACTCGCCCGGCAGCAGGGCGTCGAGCCGACTGAAGAGGACCTCGAGGGTGTGCTCGGCTTTCTCGAGCGGATTCTCCCGGAGCTCGCGGAACTCGAGGCGCTGCTGCCGCGGGACGCCCCGCTGTGAGCGTCGCGCGTCTTGCGGAACGCCTCCGCGCCGGTCAGCTGTCAGCCCGGGAGGCGGTCGAGTGGTACCTCGCGAGAATCGAGGAGCATCACGACCTGAACGCGTACATCACGGTGCTTGCGGACGAGGCGCTGGCGGAGGCCGACGCCGGCCCACCCGACGGCCCGCTCCGGGGCGTGCCGCTGGCCGTCAAGGACGTGATCGACGTGGCCGGGGTGCGCACGACCGCGGCCTCCGAGATCCTGCGCGACCACGTCGCCGAGCGCGATGCCGTCGTCGTCGAGCGCCTACGCGCAGCGGGAGCGATCGTGCTCGGAAAGCTCAACCTCCACGAGTTCGCCTACGGCGCGCTGAGCACGAGCCCGCACTTCGGGCCGGTCAGGAACCCGTGGGCGCGGGAGCGCGTCGCGGGCGGGTCGAGCGGCGGGAGCGGGGCGGCCGCTGGAGCCGAGCTTGCGGCGGGGACGCTCGGCACCGACACCTCGGGCTCGATCAGGATCCCGGCCGCGTTCTGTGGCGTCACCGGCCACCGCCCGACGACGGGCCTCGTCCCGAACGTGGGCGTCGTGCCGGTCGCCTGGAGCTTCGACACCGTCGGCCCGATCGCGCGCAGTGCCGAGGACTGCGCTGTCCTCCTGCAGGCGATCGCGCCGGACCTTGCAGCTCCCACGGCCGGCGTCCCACGTATCGGGCTCGTCACGTCGCTCGTCGAGCAGGCCGACTCGGACGTGGCGGCAGCGGCGGAGAGGGCCGCGCGCGAGCTCGGCGCCGAGCCCGTCGACACGCCCGTTCTCCGTCACGCCGGTGTGATCCAGCAGCTGATGATGCTGCCCGAGGCTGCGGCCGCGCACCTGCCGTGGCTGCAGACGCGGCTCGCGGACTACGGAGCCGACGTCCGGGCGCGCCTCCTCGCGGGGTTGCTGCTGCCGGCAACGGCGTACCCGACAGGGCTCCGCGCGCGCCGCTGGCTCGAGGGCGCGATGCGTCCGCTGTTCGAGCGCTTCGACGTGCTCGCGGCACCGACGATGCCGATCGTTCCTCCGCTGATCGGCGAGGACCCGGTCGAGCTCCGCGGCGAGCAGGTCCCCTACCGGCTGACGCTGATCCCGTTCAACTCGCCCTGGAGCCTGCTCGGCCTCCCGGTGACGAGCGTCCCCTGCGGCTTCGTCGACGGGCTCCCCGTCGGGCTCTCGTTCGCCGGGCGCCGCGGCGAGGACGCCGTGGTGCTCGGAGCGGCGCGGGCCTTCCAGCACGCGACGGACTGGCACGAACGGCGCCCGGCCGGAGTCTCTGAGCAAATTTGATGCCGGAGCGGGTAGGTTGTATACAAACGCCCGTACCTCCGACGAGAGGGGTTCACCCATGTCCGTTCTGATCAAGGGTGGGCGGATCGTGACGGCCGCCGACGACTACATCGGCGACGTCTACGTCGACAACGGCACGATCAGCCTGATCGGCGAGTCGCTCGACCAGCCCGCCGACAAGGTGATCGACGCGGCCGGCAAGTACGTCATCCCAGGTGGGATCGATCCGCACACGCACATCGAGATGTTCTTCGGCGGCACGACCACCTGCGACGACTTCACGTCCGGGACCGTCTCTGCCGCGTTCGGTGGGACGACGACGCTGATCGACTTCTGCATGCAGACGCCGGGAACGTCGTTCGCGCAGGCGCTCGAGAACTACCACGAGAAGGTCGACCGCTGCAAACCGGTGATCGACGTCGGCTTCCACATCGGCGTCACCGACCTCCGCGAGGGCGGGACACTCGAGGACCTGGCGAAGCTCCCGGACGAGGGCGTCACCTCTTACAAGCTGTTCATGGCCTACAAGGGCGCCGTCATGGTCGACGACGAGACGCTCTTCAGGACGATGGAGACGGCGGCCGAGACCGGCGCGCTCGTGATGGTGCACGCCGAGAACGGCGATGCGATCGACGTCATCGTCAAGGAGGCGGTCGCAGAGGGGAAGAAGGAACCGATCTGGCACGCGCGAACGCGTCCGATGGAGACGGAGGCCGAGGCGACGAACCGCGCCGCGCAGCTCGCACGCGTTGCCGGCTGCCCGCTGTACGTCGTCCACGTATCGTGCCGGCCGGCGGTCGAGCCGATCGCGCTCGCGCGTGAGAAGGGCTGGAACGTCTGGGGCGAGACTTGCACCCAGTACCTCTTCATCGACGAGACGGCGCTCGCCGAGCCCGGCTTCGAGGGCGCGAAGTACATCTACACCCCGCCCCCGCGGCCGAAGGAGCAGCAGGAGCATCTCTGGAAGGCTCTTCAGGCGGACGTGCTCTCGGTCGTCTCGACGGACCACTGTCCGTTCAAGTGGCCCGAGCAGAAGGCGATCAACGGCGAGGCGTTCCAGGTCGTGCCGAACGGCGGGCCGGGGATCGAGAACCGGCTGCACATGCTGCACGAGTTCGGCGTGCGCACCGGGCGGATCACGCTCAACCGCTTCGTCGAGCTCACCTCGACCAACGTCGCGAAGCTCTTCGGCCTCTACCCGCGGAAAGGGACGATCGCGGTCGGGAGCGACGCGGACATCGTCGTCTGGGATCCCGAGAAGGCGCTGACCATCTCCGCCGACTCGCACCACTCGAACGTCGACTACAACCTCTTCGAGGGGACGAAGGTCACCGGTGCGCCGCAGGTCGTGATGGTGCGCGGCCAAGTGATCGTCGACCACGACGAGCTCGTCGGCGCGCCCGGTGACGGCCACTTCGTCAAGCGGGCGCGGTTCGGCGAGCGGCTGCCCGCAGCGGAGAAGGTGACAGTATGACCGTCGCTCGCCTACGGCTGACTCCTCCTCGCAGGCTGGGGGAAACCAGGTTTCCCCCACGAGCCCCCTTCTTTCAGAAGCTGAGTTCACAGGGGAACCTCCCGGTTGTTCCCCTCGGACCCCTCCCCGCTCATCGGACGGAGACCGTCCGATGAGCGGGGAGGAAGCACGCGAGGTGTATGCGAAGGCCCGGCTCGGAGAGAGCGTGACGCTCGGCTCCCGGCCGGCGGTCCTCGTCGTCGACTTCAGCTGCGGCTTCACCGACCCCGAATGCACGCTCGGGTCGGACATGACAGATGCCGTCGAGGCGACGAGGCGGGTGCTCGACGCCGCCCGGGAGAGGGGGCTGCCGGTCGTCTTCACGACGATCGGCTACGAGCCGAGCCTGAAGGACGGCGGCCTCTGGCTCCAGAAGATTCCGAGCCTCGGCGACCTCCAGATCGGCGGTCGCTGGGTCGAGATCGACCCACGGCTCGATCCGCGCGACGACGAGACGATCGTGCTGAAGAAGGGTGCGTCCGCGTTCTTCGGGACGAATCTCGTCTCCATCCTGGTCACCCAGGGTGTCGACTCCGTCGTGCTGTGCGGGGCGACGACGAGCGGTTGCATCCGGGCGACCGCGATCGACCTGCTGCAGTACGGCTACCCGACGATCGTGGCCCGCGAGTGCGTCGCCGACCGGGCGCAGGCGCCGCACGAGGCGAACCTGTTCGACATCGACGCGAAATACGCCGACGTCGTCTCCGTCGATGACGCGCTGGAGTACCTCGAGAGCGTGCCGGGGAAGGTCGGCGTGGGCCTGTGAGACGCCCTGTCTCAGGGCGTCTCGCGCGGAGGGGGTGGCGGGGGAACCTTGGGTTCCCCCGTGCTCAGCGGCGCGGCTCTGCCGCGGCGCTGCGAGAGGATCCGTGACGTACCGGGTCGCCCTGCTCCCCGGCGACGGGGTCGGCCCGGAGGTGATCGCGGAAGCCCGAAGGGCCCTCGAGGCGCTCGGACTCCCGCTCGAGTGGACGGAGCTGCCGTGGGGCTCCGCCTACTGGCAGGAGCACGGCCGGATGATGCCCCCGGACGCGCTCGATACCCTCCGCGCACACGACGCGGTGCTGATGGGCGCCGTCGGCGATCCGTCGGTACCGGACCACGTCTCGCTGTGGGGCCTCATTCTCGAGCTCCGGCAGCGCCTCGACCTCTGGGCGAACATCCGCCCGGCCAGGCTGCTCGAGGGCATCCCCTGCCCGCTCGCCGGGCGCGGGCCGGCGGACGTGGACATGCTGTTCGTCCGCGAGAACACCGAGGGCGAGTACGCGGGCGTCGGCGGGCGCGCCCACACGGGCCTGGCTTCGGAGGTCGGTCTCGAGACGAGCGTGTTCACGCGCTCGGGAGTCGAGCGGGTCGTCCGGCACGCGTTCGGGCTCGCGCGGGCGCGGCGCGGCCTCGTCACCAGCGCGACCAAGTCGAACGCCTCGCGGTACGGCTACGTCCTCTGGGACGAGGTCGCGGAGGAGGTCGCGGCCGCATTCCCGGACGTCCGCTACGAGCGCGTGCTCGTCGACGCGCTTGCCGCGCGGATGGTGCGCGACCCCGCGAGCCTCGACGTCGTCGTCGGCTCGAACCTCTTCGCCGACATCCTCACCGACCTCGCCGCGGCGATCCAGGGCGGGATGGGGATGGCGGCGAGCGCGAACGTCGCGCCGGGATCCGACGCTCCGGGGCTGTTCGAGCCGGTGCACGGGTCCGCGCCCGACATCGCCGGCCGCGGAATCGCCAACCCCGCCGGCGCGATCTGGAGCGCCGTGCTGATGCTCGAGCACCTCGGTGAGGCCGAGGCCGCCGGAGCGCTGATGCGCGCGCTCGAGGACGTCTGCCGCGACGGGCCGAGGACGCGCGACGTCGGCGGCGAAGCGACCGCGCGCGAGGTCGGGGAGGCGATTGCGGCTCGGGTAGAGGCGTTCAGCGCACGACACCGATGAGGGCGCCGCCGGCAACGATCAGGACGCCGGCGGCGACGAGCCGCATCCCGATCCCTTCCCCGTGGCGGCCGATGAGCAGGAGGGAGAAGACCACCGCCCAGAGCGACTGCGTCGCATTCAACGGGGCGACGATCGACACCCGGCCCCTGTCGAACGCCTCCAGCAGACTGTCGTAGGAGAGCCGTAGGAGCACGCCCGCAGCCGCAAATGCGGGCACTGCGGCACGGAGGTGCCGGCGCGGCGCCTCGCTCTGCGCCACGAGCGTGTACGCGAAGACGACCGCGAAGGCGCCGAGCAGCGCGAGCGCCGAGGCGACGAGCGGCGGCGGATGCGCGTCGCGGGCGGCCCACCGGGCGACGTTGTCGCGAACGGCAAAGAGTCCAGCGCAGGCGAGCGCGAAGAAGGCGCCGAGGGCGCGGAAATGCTCGGGCCGCGACCGCTCCCGGGCCAGGGCGACTCCGCCTGCGACGACGAGTCCGGTCCCGAGCACCAGCAGCGGCTGGAACGGCTCGCCGAGGACCGCAAGCGCGATTGCCACGGACATCAGCGGCGCGGTGCCGATCAGGATCGACGTCCGCGAGGGACCGACGTCGCGGACCGCGAAGATGAAGAGGATCTGGGTCGCGCCCGGCACCAGCGCGCCGATCAGCAGGAAGGGCCACAGGTCGGCCGGCCGGACGTCGTCGACGACGATCGACGGGATCGCGACCAGGGCAGCCACCACGAATCCGAGGCCGGCAATGACGACGGCGCCCACCTCCGGCTCGCCTCCGCGCTGCAGGCCGCGGCGGACGAGGACGGCGAGCAGGCCGAACAGGACACCCGCGACGGCTGCGAAGACGACCGAGGCCAAGGACTAGGCTCTCGCCGTGGCCGGACCGAGGACCCTCACGGAGAAGATCATCGCTGAGCACCTCACAGACAGCTCGGCCGAGGAGATCGAGCTTCGCGTCGATCAGATCCTGCTCGAGGACGCCACCGGGACGATGGCGTGCCTCCAGTTCGAGCAGCTCGGGCTCGACCGCGTCGCGCTTCCAGCGGTGTCGTACGTCGACCACAACGTTCTCCAGTTCGACAACAAGAATCCGGAGGATCACGCGTACTTGCGCAGCTGGGCCGCGCGGTACGGCGCCCTCTACTCCCGCCCCGGGAACGGGATCTCGCACTATCTCCACCTCGAGCGGTTCGGCCGGCCCGGGCACGTGCTGCTCGGCGCGGACAGCCACACGACGATGGCGGGCGCGCTCGGGATGCTCGCGATCGGCGCCGGGGCGACCGAGGTCGCGGTGGCGATGGCAGGGCGGCCCTACCCGGTCGAGCGGCCGCTCGTCGTCGGCGTCGAGCTCCGGGGGCAACTCCGGCACTGGGTGCAGTCGAAAGACGTCGTGCTCGAGCTGCTGCGCCGCCGCGGCGTTCGGGGCGGGCGCGGACGGATCTTCGAGTTCCACGGCGACGGCGTCACCACGCTCAGCGCCACCGACCGGGGGACGATCTGCAACATGGTCATGGAGACCGGCGCGACGACCGGGATCTTCCCGAGCGACGAGCAGACAGGCGCCTGGCTCTCGGCGCAGGGGCGCGAGGACCAGTTCGTCGCGCTCGCCGCCGACGCCGACGCCGAGTACGACGAGACCGAGCAGATCGACCTCGGCGAGCTGGAGCCGCTGATCGCGCTGCCGTCCTCGCCAGGGAACGTCGTGCCTGTGCGCGAGGCGGCGGGGACGGCGACGCGGCAGGTCTGCGTCGGCAGCTCGGTCAACTCGTCCTACGGGGACCTGGCGCTCGTCGCGGCCGTGCTCCGGGGCCGGTCGCTGCCCGCCGAGCTCGACCTGACCGTCACGCCCGGCTCGCGGCAGATCCTCGACATGATCGTCCGCAGCGGCGTGTACACGGACCTGCTGGCCGCCGGCGCGCGCATCCTGGAGCCCGCGTGCGGGCCGTGCATCGGGATGGGCCAGGCGCCGGCGGTCGGCGCGGTCTCCGTCCGCACGTTCAACCGCAACTTCCCGGGCCGCAGCGGAACGCCCGGCGACCGGGTGTACCTGTGCTCGCCCGCGACTGCGGCGGCCACGGCTCTACGGGGCGAGATCGCCGACCCGCGCGAGCTCGGCGAGGTACCCGAGCTGACCCCGCCGCCGCCGAACGCAGAGGTGGACGACGGCCAGATCGTCGCGCCGCCCGACGACGGCCGCGGGATCGAGCTCGAGAAGGGGCGCAACATCGTTCCGCCGCCGCCCGTGCCGCCGCTCGCGGAGAAGGTCACCGGGCGCGTATTGATCAAGGTGCCGGACGACGTATCCACCGGCGACATGGCGCCGGACGGCGCGCTCGGGCTCGCGATCTGGTCGAACATCCCCGCCTGCGCGCGCTACATGTTCCGCCGCTTCGACCCCGATTTCCCCGCGCGGGCTGAGCAGTGGGGCGGCGGGATCCTCGTCGGCGGCCACAACTACGGCCAGGGGTCGAGCCGCGAGCAGGCGGCCTTCGCGGCGCTGCACCTCGGCGTCCGCGCAGTCGTCGCGAAGAGCTTCGCCCGCATCCACCGCGCGAACCTGATCGCGCAGGGGATCGTCCCGCTGACGTTCGCGGACGAGTCCGACTACGACCGCGTCGAGCAGGGAGACGAGTGGGCGGTCCGCCGCGTGCGCTCGACGGTCGAGTCGGGCGGCACGACCCTGGAGGGGACAGTGCCGCTCGAGGCGCGGCTGACCCGCCGGGAGCGGGAGATCCTGCTCGCCGGCGGTCTCCTCGCCTACGCGCGCGCGAGCGACTGAATCGCGCTCAGGATGATCTCCGCAGCGAGCGCGGCGTCCGCCGGGCTCGCGTCCTCGGCCGGGTGGTGGCTGATCCCGTCCTTGCAGGGGACGAAGACCATCGCGGTCCGGACGCGACCGGCGACGCACATCGTGTCGTGCGCGGCGCCCGAGTGCATGCGCATGTACGGCTCGCCCGTCCCCTGTGCCGCGACCTCGAGCGCTGCGACGATCCGCTCGTCCATCGGCGTCGCCGGTAGCGTCTGGCGTTCCCGGTACTCGGCTGTCATGCCCCGCGCCTCCGCGGCCCTCTGCGCGAACGCGGCAATGTCCCGTGCCACGCCGCGGTAGGCGTCGTCCACCGGCCCGCGGACGTCGAGCGAGAAGCGGACGCGCGCGGCGATCGCGTTGACGATCCCGGGGTCGACCTCGATCTCTCCGACCGTGCCGACGGTGCCCTGACCGGCCTCGCGGGCGAGCCGCTCGAGCTCGACGACCGTCTCGGCGAGCGGCAGCGTCGGGTCGAGACGGAAGTCCATCGGCGTGGCGCCGGCATGGTCGCCGCGGCCGTGGACGGTCACGTCCGCGTGCACGTAGCCGGCGATCGCGGTCACGAGGCCGATCCGGTTGCCGGTGTCCTGGAGCACGCGCGCCTGCTCGATGTGCATCTCGATCCAGCCGGAGAGGTCGTCGAGGACGTGCGCGCAATCGCGCCAGCGCTCCGGCGAGTAGCCCGCGTCCGCCGCGCACTCCCAGAAGCTGCGTCCGTCGTCGAGCGAGCGGAACCGCTCGCGCAGGTCCTCCTCGGACACCTGCTGCGCGATGATCCGGCTCCCGAGCAGCATCTGACCGAAGCCGGAGCCCTCCTCCTCGAGGAACGAGATCAGTTGCAGCGGCAGGTCGAGTCCCTGCTCCGCGTTCAGCCGGCAGACCTCGAGCGCCGTGGCGACGCCCATCGTCCCGTCGTATTTCCCACCGTTCCGGTTGGAATCGCAGTGCGAGCCGACACCGAACACCGGCTCGCCCTTCGGCCGGTTCCGGGCGACGAGCGTCCCGACGGCGTCCTCCTCGACCTCGAAGCCGAGCGCCTCCAGCTCGCGGACGAAGTAGTCGAGCGTGCGCCGGTAGACGTCGGTGTAGGCGTAGCGGCGGATCGCCTCGTCGGAGAGCGTGTACTCGCGCCCTGCGAGCGTCTCGATGTCGCGGTCGATCCGCTCTGCGCTCGCCTCCCGGTCCATCGGCGAGACTCTAGACCGATGGACGAGCATGCCGAGTGGCCTCCGAGGGAGGCGCGCGTGCGGGCCGCGGTGTGGCGTGCCGAGGGCCACATCGAGCGTGCGGAGTACGCACAGGCGGCCGCCGCGCTGGAGGGCGCGTTCGGGCTCGGAGGGGACGAGACGCTCCTCCACGGCCTGCACCACCTGGCCGCGGCGGGCTGGCGCCACCAGCAGAGCGAGCCCGAGCGGGCGCGCCGCCAGCTCGAGCGCGCGCGGCGACGCCTCGGCCGACGGCAGCGGCGGCTCGTCGCGCTTGTCGAGAGCGACCTCGCCTCGTAGAGTCGCTCGCGGATGGCGGAGAGCTGGCGGAACCGGAAGACCCTGATCCTCAGCTGGTCGGACATGGTCGGCCTGCTGACGCCGGCCGAGTACGTCGACCGCGTCGAGCACGCGTTCCGGATGCACGGACTCGGGCGCGTCTACATGGAGCCGAAGGGCCACATCGTGCTCGACCGCTACAGGGGCGAGTGGGAGGTCATGCCCTCCTACATCGAGGAGCCCGAGGCGGCAGCGTGCAAGTGGGTCTCGATCCGGGAGGACAACCCTCAGTACGAGCTGCCCGCCGTCTTCTCGATCCTGATCTACACCCACCCGGAGACGGGCTTCCCGCTCGCGATCTGCGACGGCTCCTACCACACGCTGATGCGCACCGGCGCCTCCGCGGCCGTGTCCGCGAAGTGGCTGGCGCGCGAGGACTCGAAGGTGCTAGCGATCCTCGGCAGCGGCCTCGTCGGCCGCGGGACGCTCGCCACGTGCGACACCGTGTTCGAGTGGAAGGACGTGCGGGTCTGGAGCCGGACTCAGGAGTCCGTCGACCGCTACCTCCAGGAGGAGGCGCCGAAGTACCCGCACCTGGCGATCACCGCCACGACCGATGTCGAGGAGGCTGTCACGGGCGCGGACGTGATCGTCACCGGCACGCACGCGCGCAATTGGCTCGTCGACGACGCCTGGGTGAAGCCAGGGGCCCACATCGCCGCCCTCGGTGCCGACCTCGAGGGCGAGCAGGAGCTCGACCCGCGGATCCTCCAGCGTGGCCGTGTCTTCGTCGACGACATCCGCCAGTGCCGCGCGGACGGCGAGATCAACGTCCCGCTCTCGGAGGGCCTGATCACCGAGGACGACGTCGCGGGCGAGATCGGCAAGGTGGTCTGCGGCGAGCTCGAAGGCCGGCAGTCCGACGACCAGGTCACCATCTTCGACTCGACTGGGATCGCGCTCCAGGACTCGGCGACCGTGCCGCTCGAGTACGAGCGGGCGGTCGCGGCGGGTGTCGGGGTCGAGAAGAAGATGATCTCGACCTGATGGTTGCCGCCGTCTTCGAAGCCCGGATGAGCCGCGAGCAGGCGGAGCGGCTGGCCGAGCTGATGCGGAAGGTCGGCGCAGAGCCCGAGCTGCGGGTCGTCGACGTGCTCGAGCCGGGCTAGAGGGGCGCGGTCGGGGCGGCGGATCGATGGAATTCCGGATCCTCGGGCCGCTCGAGGTTCTCGACGAGGGCACGCCGGTTCCGCTCGGCCGCGGCCGGGAACGGGCGCTGCTCGCCCTCCTGCTCACCCACCCGAACGAGGTCGTCTCGATCGACCGCCTGATCGACGAGCTCTGGGGGCCCGAGCCGCCGAAGGCGGCCGTCAACACGGTGCAGTACTACGTCTCCCGCCTGAGGAAGATTCTCGGTGCCGACCGCATCGTCACCCGGCCGCCGGGCTACGCGATCCGCGTCGAACCGGGAGAGCTGGACCTGGAACGGTTCGAGCGGCTGCTCGCCGACGGCAGCGGCGAGGCCGTGCGTGAGGCCATTGCACTCTGGCGCGGCGCGGCGCTCGCCGACTTCGCGTTCGAGTCGTTCGCTCAGCCGACGATCGGTCGGCTCGAGGAGCTCCGGCTCGTGGCGCTCGAGCTGCGGGTGGAGGCCGATCTCGCCGCAGGACGGCACGCCGAGGTCGTCGCCGAGCTGGAGCCGCTCGTCGAGGCGCACCCACTGCGGGAGCGCCTCCGAGCTCAGCTAATGCTGGCGCTCTATCGCGCCGGCCGGCAGGCGGAGGCGCTCGAGGCCTACCACGCCGCGCGGCGAGTACTCGTCGACGAGCTCGGCCTCGAGCCCGGCCCCGCCCTCCAGGAGCTGGAGCGGGCGATCCTGCGTCAGGACCCGTCGCTCGCCCTCCCGACACAGGAGACTCCCCCCGAGCGGTCGATCGTCGTCGCCGTCCGCGAGGAGCACGACCTGGACGCTCTGGTCGCATTAGCCCACCCGCTGGCCGCGCGCCCTCCCCGAGAGCTGATCCTGATCGGGCTCGTGGGCAGCGACGCTCAGCTGTCGGAGGCGAGCGGCCGGCTGAACGAGCGGCGCGCGGCGCTCGCCAGCCATGGTCTTGCGGCTCGTTCTGCCGCGTTCACGACCGACGACGCTGCGGCCGATCTCCTCCGGCTCGTCGCCGAGCAGGCGGTCGACCTCGTTCTGCTCGATGCGTCGCCGGCCGTTGCCGAGGGCGGTGCGCTGCCACCCGAGGTCGAACGGCTTCTGGCCGAGGCGCCCTGCGACGTGGCGCTGGCAGTCCGGTCGCGCCGGTACGACAGCGGCGGGCCGGTGCTTGTCCCGTTCGGCGGTGCGGAGCACGACTGGGCGGCGGTGGAATTGGGAGCGTGGGCGGCCGCGGCGACCTCGGTGTCGCTGCGACTCCTCGGGACCACGGGCGGTGAGGGCCGCCGCGATGCGAGCCGGCTGCTCGCCAGCGCGTCGCTACTCGTCCAGCGCGCGGTCGGCGTCTCGACGGAGCCGGTGCTGGTCGCGCGCGAGCCGGCGGCGATCGTGGCGGCGGCAGCGGAATGCGCCCTCGTGGTCGCCGGGCTCTCCGAACGCTGGCGTACGGAAGGCCTCGGCGAGACCCGCCTGACGCTGGCGCGCGACGCGGAGCCGCCTGCCCTTCTCGTCAAGCGCGGCCTGCGTCCGAGCGGCGTCGCCCCGGAGGGGACGATGACCCGGTTCACCTGGTCGCTCGCGGAGGCGCGGCGGACGCCGTGACTACGCCTTCTGGAAGTCGTGCCAGCGGCGCTCCTGGTACTTGTGCTCCCGGAAGACCCCGTTCCAGCACGCGTACCGGCAGACGCGGCGTCGGAACGAGCCGCCGTCGCGGACCTGCCCCTTGCGGATCGTGACGTCGCCGAAGGGGCCCGGAAGGTTCTCGGCCGCCGGCCTCCCGCCGATCCAGTAGTCCCACTCGGCCGCCGAGACGAGGGGGCGGGTCGTCGCCTGGACGGCGTTGTAGTAGCCGTACCGCATCGTCAGCGCTCCCGGCGGGCCGGAGTGCCACCAGTTGACGTAGTCGTAGGCGGCCTGCAGCCGGGCGGGATCCTTGACCGCGCTCGAGATCCCGAAGCCGCCCGCCCAGCCGCGATAGCCCTCAGGCGGCGCTGCGTACCGGACGGGGAATCCCTTCGCCTGCAGCTCCGCGACCTGAAACGCCCACATCGACTCGACGACGACCTGCCTGGAGAGCATGAACTCGACCGCCCGGTCCGCCGCGCGCTCGTCCCACAGCCCGTAGAAGTGCCCGCTCTTCTTCAGCCGGACGAGGATCTTGACCAGGCGGTCGATCTCGGCACGGCTCATGTCGCCCTTGTCGCGGAACCGCATCAGGCCGGCTGCCTCCGCGGCGTTCCCTGCGTCGACGAGGCCGACCTGCGCGCCGCCGAACAGCGCAACGCGCCCTTTCCAGCGCGAGTTCAGGAGCTCCGCCCACGAGACGCGCTCCGGAGGGCGGTCGATGACCCGCGAGTTGTAGCCGATCGAGTCCATGTTGAAGTAGTTCGGGACGGCGAGCACGTGCCGCGGCTCCGGCAGGCCGCGATAGGGCTTCCCGGTTCGTTCGTCGATCCACTGCGCCATGCCTCTCACGCGAGGAAGCAGGCCCTGCGGTACCGGGTAGGCGCCCGAGTCGTCGACGTACATCCTGCGGAAGGGCGCGTCGCCCTGGCCGTACGTGCAGCGCGGGTCGCCGGGCCGGACCTTGCCGTACTTGAAGAGCTTGTTGACCAGTGGCCAGCGCGTGAGCTTCCGGGTGTCGATTCGTTGCAGCGCGCCGTAGCGCCAGATCAGGTCATAGGTGTAGTAGTAGTGCGCGAGGACGTCGAACGACGCAGGTCTCGTGATCGCCCGCTGCACGAGCGCGTCGCCGCCCGTGATGTCGAAGGCGACATCGAAGCCGAGGTCCCGCTTGGCCAGCCGGGCGATCTCGTCGAACTCGCCCGCGCCGATGCTGAGCACGTGCAGCGTGCCCGGGAAACTGTCGCGGGACCGGTTCCCGGCAAGACCGGCGACCGCGGCGGCGCCGCCCGCGAGGAACTCTCCGCGGGTGAGCTCTGGCGTCATCGGACGTGTACCGTCGTCCAGACGCCCCGCTCGTCGGCGGCGACCTGATCCGGATTCGGGCCGACACGGATCGTGGCGACCACGTGCCCCAGCCTCGGATCGATGTGCGAAATGGTGCCGTCCTTGTAGTTCGCGACCCACACCCCGCCTCCGCCCGCAGCGACCGCGACCGGGTCGCGGCCGACCCGGATCCTGCGGACGAGCCTGCTCGTGCGCGGGTCGACCTGTGAGACAGTGTTGCCGAGACTGTTCGCGACCCAGACGTAGCCTTGGCCTGCACTGACGCCTTCCGCCCCGAGCCGCAGCGGCGTGCGCGCGACCACGCGGTTGTCCAAGGGGTCGATCCGCAGGAGCGCGTAATCGTCGGCGAGGAGGTCGCTGCTCGAGGCCCAGACGGAGCCCTCGCCCGCGGCGATCCCCTTCAGCGCCCCCTTCAGCGCATCGGTGGAGATCGTCGAGACGAACGAGGAGCTACGTGGGTTGACGTGCGACACGACCCCGGTCACCGGCGCGGCCAGCCACACGCCGGCGGCGCCGGACGCCGCGAGCTCCGCAGCCCGCGCTTCGTCCGGTACCACGAGCTGGTGGAGGTTCGCCCCTGTTCGCTCATCGAGCTGCGCCACGAGGCCGTCGGCGGTGATAACCCAGACCGAGCCCTCACCGGCCGTGATCGCGAGCGGCCCCGGCGCCGAGCCCGTCGCGGCGACGCGGTTCGTGCGTGGGTCGATCCTCGTGATCCGATTCTCGTCGTGCTCTGCGACCCAGACGCTTCCTCGGTCCACGGCCACGCCCGTCGGGTCGGAGCCGAGGTCGAACGTGGCCACGAGCCGGTTCTTCTTCGGATCGATGCGCTGGAGCGAGTCGACGGTCGGGGAGGCCGTCGGCGCGGTGCTCGGCCGCGGCGGGCCGTTGCCGCGGGAGAGGAGCAGCGCGGCGACCGTCGCGGCTAGGGCCACGAGCAACCCGGCCGCGATCACGAGCAGGAACTTGCGGTCGCGGACCACGACCTCCCGGAGACCGAGCGCCTCACGAGCGTCCGCGACCAGCTCGGCGCAGGTCTGGTAGCGGTCATCAGGCTCCTTTGCCAGCGCCCTCGCGACCACGGGCTCGAGTGCGGGGTGGGAGGGCGTTGCCGGCGCCGGATCGTGCAGGTGTGCCCAGAGCACGGCCAGCTCGGACGTCCGTGGATACGGCACCTCTCCCGTCAGGCACTCGTGGAGGACGCAGCCGAGCGCGTAGACGTCGGACCGCCCGTCGACGTCTCCGCCTGCCACCTGCTCGGGCGAGGCGTAGGCCGGCGTCCCGAGCGACGGCTCCCCGACGACGGAGGGAACCGCCTCGCCGAGGCGGCGCGCGAGCCCGAAGTCGCTCAGGTACACATGGTCGTTGCCGTCGAGCAGGACGTTGGAGGGCTTCACGTCGCGGTGGACGAGGCCGCGGGCGTCGGCGGCGTCGAGCGCGGCTGCGATCTGTGCGCAGATCGCAACGACCCGCGCCGGCTCGAGGCGCCGTTCCCTGCGAAGCAGCGCTTTCAGGTCGGAGCCGTCCACATAGCGCATGACCAGATAGAGCTGCCCCTCGAACTCGCCTGCATAGTGGATCGGCACCACGTTCGAGTGCTCGAGCGCCGCCGCCGCCTCCGTCTCCGCCAGGAAGCGAGACCGGAAGCGTTCGTCCTCCGAGAGCTCCGGGACGACCAGCTTCAGGGCGACAGAGCGCTTCAGGCGGCTGTCGTAGGCGCGGTAGACCACGCCCATTCCGCCTCGACCGACCAGCTCCTCGAGCCGGTAGTCGAGGAGCTCGCCGCCGATCCGCAAACCCGGGGCGGTCATTGAACAACTATACGGAGGTTTCGTCGCAGAAACTACGTGAAGCGAGCGAGACGGGCTCATGGGCCCGTCTCGCAGTCGCCCCTGCGGTTGCGGGATCACGCGGGATCACGCATGGACGGGCTGCCGCCGCCGCCGGAGCGCGAGCGCGACGCCCAGGACGACGACGCCCAGGCCCGCCACGAAGCCTGCGCCGACGCCCGCCGAGGCCCAGTCGAACGAGCTGTCACCGGACCCACCCGAAGACGGTGTGACGACCACGGTCGGGAGCGAGCTCGTGCCAGGGTACTGAATGCGCGCGAGCCACTCTGGGATCGCGATCTGGCCGTACTGGCTCGTCTTCTCGGCCGCAGCGCCCGTACGCGGCGTGCTCAGGTAGACGGTCGGCCGTGAGCTCGTGCCCGGGTACTGGGTGCGCGTCAGCCGCTCTGGAATCGCGATCGGGCCGGCCATGTACACCGTCGGCCGTGAGCTCGTGCCCGGGTACTGGATGCGGGCCAGCGAGTCGGGAACGGTGACGGTCGCCGGCGGAGCAGCTGTCGCGGGTGCCGCGGCCAGCAGCGCGAGGCCGAGCGCCAGTCCGATCAGGTTCCTGCTGTAGAGCTTGCGGAACATCTCGTCCTCCTTCGTCCCGTGGTCCGGATTGACCTGTCGCGGCCAACGCTGCCGCGGCGCGCTGAGGGTTCGCTGAGCGATCGCTTGGACCCCGGTCGAGCTGCGCGTCCGAGCAACGGGCAGACGGCGTCGTCGTGGAGCCGGACCCTGGCCAGGCGAATGTCAGACGATTAGACTCGTCCCCCGAGATGCGGGTCGCGGTGGCCCAGATCGAGCCGAAGCTCGCCGAGAAAGAGCGTAATCTCGAGACCTGCTTCGCGCGGCTGGAGGAGGCGGCGGCCGCGGGTGCGGAGTTGCTCGTGCTGCCGGAGTGCGCGATCCCGGGCTACATGTTCGACAGCGCCGAGGAGGCGCTCCCCTACGCGGAGGAGATTCCCGGCGCGTCGGCGGAGGCGTTCGAGCGCGAGTGCGGCCGGCTCGGCATCCATGCGATCTGCGGGCTCCTGGAGCGGGACGGGGACACGCTCCACAACTCCGCAATCCTCGTCGGGCCGGACGGCCTGATCGGCTCCTATCGCAAGACGCACCTGCCCTTCCTCGGCGTGGACCGTTTCGTCGTACCGGGCGACGAGCTGAAGGTCTTCGACACTGCGCTCGGCCGGATCGGACTGATCATCTGCTACGACCTCCGGTTCCCCGAGGTCACGCGCACGCTCGCGCTGCGCGGCGCGGACCTGGTGGCGCTGCCGACGAACTTCCCGATGGCGGCGAGGGTGCAGACGGAGCTGATCACGGTCGCGCGGGCCGCGGAGAACCTGTCTACCTGCTGTGCGCGAACCGGGTCGGCAAGGAGCGCTGGGGCGAGTTCTGCGGCTGGAGCCAGATCGTCGACCCGTACGGAACGCGTCTGGCCGAGGCGGGCGACACCGAGGAAGCCCTGCTCGTCGCCGAGGTCGACGTCGAGAAGGCGAGGGACAAGGACTACATCGTTCCCGGTGAGTACGAGCTCTACCTCTTCGGCCACCGCCGCCGCGAGCTGTACGGGGCGCTGGTCGAGGAGCAGAGCCCGGTCGAAGCCTGAGCACAAGAGAGGAGCGAGCGATGGCCAAGGTCGAGGAGACCTTCACGTGGGAGGCGCTGCACGAGCAGGACGGGCTCAAGGTGTCGAAGAGCCCATGGGGTCCGGACGACGAGATCGGCCGGCTGAACTGGATCACCCCCGAGACGAACCAGGCGATCCTCGAGCACCTCGACGGCGCGCACCTGTTCGACCTGAACGTCGAGTATTTCATCGGCATGCCCTCGTGGTCCGCGGCCGGCGATCCGCCGTACGGGATCTGGATGACGCACACACCCCAGGGCTCGATCAACGACAACCTCACCGGGCTCGGAGCCGCGACCCATGAGAGGTACTCGTACTGCGGCGACTCGATCCACCTGTACACGCATTGCGGGACCCATGTCGACACGCTCAACCACCTCGGCCACGACGGGATGTTCTGGAACGGCTGGACGGCGGACAGGGACCTCGGTAGCAGGATGTGGAACAAGGGCGGCCTCGAGAAGTACCCGCCGATCGTTGCCCGTGGAGTCCTCCTCGACGTCGCGGGGATGCACGGCGTCGACCAACTCGAGGCCGGCTACCAGATCACGCCGCAGGATCTCCAGGACACGATCGCGAAGCAGGGAGTCGAGCTGCGCAAGATGGACGTCGTTCTCGTGCGAACGGGCCGGATGCAGGCCTGGCCGGACTTCGACGGATATCTCCAGCGCTCACCGGGAATCAACCTGGCCTCGGCGCAGTGGCTCTGCGAGGAGGCCGGCGCGATGTGCATCGCCGGCGACACGATCGGACTCGAGGTGATGCCGTGGGACGAGCCCGACGCGTTCCTACCCGTGCATTGCTACATGTTCGCGGCCGCGGGCGCCCAGATCATCGAGGTCGTCGACATGGAGGAGATCGCGGCCGAGAAACAGTACGAGTTCGCGTTCCTCGGCTTCCCGATGAAGCTCCGCGGCGCGACCGGCGCTCCGATGCCCTCCTACGCGGTGCCGCTCAGGAGCTGAAGACGTCGAGCCGTAGCAGCGCCGAGACCACCGGGTAGGGCACGTCCACGACCTCCGAGATCCGGAGGTCGACGGCGACGCTGCACAGCGCATACGCGGCGGGTCGCTCGAAGCCGTAGCGCTGCTCGAGGTGCTCGATCATCCCGAGCAGCGCCGCGCGCGCGGCCGCATTCAGGTCCATGCCGGCGTCGACCGGGATGCCCGTGGTCGCGAAGGAGGGGCGCCCGGGGCGCGGCGGGGTCTCGTAGCGCGGCGTCGCCGGCGCGGGGCCGTCGTGCAACCTGAACCGGACGGTGACCGCGCCTGCGACCTCGATCGCCGTCCCGCAGACCTCGCCGTCGCCCTGGGCGAAGTGGAGGTCGCCGACCGAGACGAGGGCACCGGGGACGTCGACGGGCAGCCACAGCCGGCTGCCGGCGACGAGCTGCCGGACGTCCATGTTCCCGCCCGTCTCGCGCGGGGGGATCGTTCGCAGCCCGTCTGCGGCCTCGGGCGGGACGGCCGACTCCGGCATCGGGTCGGCGACGAGCCGGCCGCGGGCGCGGAGCTCCTCCTCCCGCCGCCGGAACGCCTCGAGCCGCTCGCGCGACGGCGCGACCCCGATCACCCCGGCGAACAGCTCCTCCGGTACGACAACTCCCGGCAGCTCGTGTGAGCGGGCCACACCGTCGGCGATCTCCCACTTGACGAGGTAGGGGTCCGGGAACAGATCGGCGAGGAATCCGAAGCCGGGGATGACGGCGGTGCTGCCGAAGTCGTCGGACTCGTAGGCCAGGAGCTCGACCTCGAGCACCTGGCCGGGGTCCGCGCCTTTCACGTACACCGGGCCCGTGAGCGGGTGGCCGAGTCCCAGGTTGGCGCGCCCGACGTCGGCGTGGGTGCTCTCGCGTGTGAACTGTCCGCCGAGCCCCTCATCGGTCTCGAGCCTGATCTCATCGACGGGCGCGACTTCGGCGATCGGGGGTACGTCGGGGTGCCAGCGGTTGTGCATCAGATCAGCTCCGCCGCCCGGGCCGCGGTTGCGCGGCACGCCTCGATCTCTGCCTCCGTCCAGTGCCTGGGCGACCCGAGCTGGTGGAGCGAGATGATGCCCTTGACCCCGCCTTCCGTCAGGACGGGCGTGACGATCTGCGCGGCGAGCCCGCCGTAGGTCTCGCGCATCCGGTGGAAGGCCGGGTCGTCGTACGCCGCCGGGCAGTCGTTCTGCACGACCTGGCGGCCGGCCGCGACCTCCAGCGCGACCGGCTGGTTCCTCAGGTCGACGGTCCGCTCGTGCCTCAGCGAGGCGACGCCCGGGGCGAGCGCCTCGTGCGTGACCGGGAACGCGTAGTCGCCGGGAAGATCCTGCCGCAGGGTGACGCGGCTCGCGCCGGTGTGTGTGAGCAGAGCCTGGAGGAGATCGTCGATCTCGGCACGGGAGGCGACCATCCTACGTCGAGCCGTCCGGGACGCTGCTGGGCCCGTGCCGCACGACCAGCATCCCATGGGCTGCTTGAAGGAACAACCGAGGCAATCTACATAGCGGCGTCTCCTGCCACGCCGGCGCCCGCGCCGGGTGCCGAAACGGGGTTAGGCTACGGAGGCCGTGGCCGACGACATCACCGGCGCGCTGGAGACGGTCTTCTCGGCCGACTCCGAGCTTTACCGAGGCCGAGGGTTCATGCGGCGCGTCGGCTTCGGCAGGCGTCCGGCGCTGATCAACATCGACCTCGCGAACGCCTGGACCCGTCCCGGCAACCCGTTCACGTGCGACGGCATGGACGTGATCTTGCCCGGAGTCCAGCGCCTGCTGGCGGCCGGGAGGGCGAAGGGCATACCGATCGTCTTCACGACGACCGCCTACGCGGTCAGCGAGGGGCCGAACACGGACATGGGCCTCTGGCACCACAAGATCCCGGTCGAGGTGCTCCGGCTCGGGACGGACGCGGTCGCCATCGACGAGCGGATCGCCCCGGAGCCCGGCGAGCACGTGATCGTCAAGAAGTTCGCGAGCGCGTTCCACGGCACGTACCTCGCCGGGTTCCTGCGCGCCGCCGGCGTCGACACGGTGATCGTCACGGGCGTGACGATGGCGGGCTGCGTCCGGCACACGGTCGAGGACGCGCTCGGGTTGGGCTTCCGACCGATCGTCGTCCGGGAGTGCGTCGGCGATCGAGTCGCCGGCGCCGTCGAGTGGAACCTCTTCGACATCGACGCGAAGTTCGGTGACGTCGAGCCACTCGAGACCGTGCTCGAGCACCTCGCGAACGTCACTCTCGAAGCGCCGCTGCTTCCAGCCCCTTGACGAGGGCCGTAATCGTCTGATTCACCGGTGTCTCGACGCCGATCGCGCGCCCGACACGTGGGATCGCGCCGTTGATGAAGTCGATCTCCAGGCGGCGCCCAGCCTCCAGGTCGAGCAGCATCGACGGCCTCGCGTCGGGAATCTTCAGCGCGAACTGACGGACATACGCGATCGGATCGTCGAAGTCGAACCGGACGTCCGCCGCGCGGCCGACCTCGAACGCCTCCGCCGCGCAGCCGGCGGCGACACTCCATGCGTTCGCGTCGTCGATCACCTCGCCGATCGTCCGCCCGAGAACGGTGCAGGTCCCGCTGAACGCGACGTTGCAGACGAGCTTCTCCCAGACGAGCCGCTGTACGTCGTCGAACGTCCGGACGGTGAAGCCGGCGCCGCGCCAGACCTCGGCCACCTCCTCGATCCGCGGCGACACCGGGCCGTCGCGCTCACCGAGCCGGATCAGCTCCAGCCGGTGGTGATGGACATGCCCCGGCTCCACGACCGACGCGCCGAAGCCGCCGGCGACCCCGACCGCGACCCGGTCGTCTCCGAGCACTCCCGCGACGATGTCCGGGCCGCCGAGGCCGTTCTGGATCGAGAGCACGAGCGTCCCGCTCCCGAGGAGCGGGCGCGCAGCCTCGGCTGCAGCCTCGACGTCCATCGCCTTGGTCGCGAGGATGACCAGGTCGGCCGCGCCCGCCTCGGCCGGATCCGTGGTCGCACGGATCGGGACGACGCGGTCACCGCTCGCGCCCTCGACGCGTAGGCCGTGGTCGCGGATGGCATCGACGTGCTCGCGCCAGCGGTCGATCGCCCACACCTCGTGGCCGGCGCCGGCGAGCAGGCCCGCGTAGACGGAGCCCATTGCGCCTGCGCCGACCACTGCGATCTTCATTGCATGGAGTACGCTGTCACAACGATGGTCGTCGCGTTCCTCGGGCCGTGGGACTTCCTGATCATCCTGGCCGTGATCGTGTTCGTGTTCGGGACCGCCCGGCTCGGGCGCACGCTCCGCGCGTTGAAGACCGGCGGACGGGAGTTCAAGCGCGGTATCCGCGGCAAGGACGAGCTCCCGCCGCCGACCTCCAACAGCTAGAGAGCACCTAGAACCGCGCCGGGTCGAACGGCGTGAGGTCGATCTCGGGCTGCTCGCCCGCGACGAGCTGCGCCACGAGCCGGCCCGTGATCGGGGCGAGCGCGACGCCTTTCATCGCGTGACCCGTCGCGACCATGACTCGGCCGAGCCGGCCGATCGCGGGGAGACCGTCCGGCAGGCACGGTCGTAGGCCTGCCCAGGTCTCGAGCACCGGGCGGGCGGCGAGGCCGCGGAACCAGCGCTCGCCGCCTCGCCGGATCGCCTCCACACGGCGCTGCGAGATCGAGAGGTCCAGCCCGGCGAGCTCGAGCGTCCCGGAGAGGCGGAGCCGACCCGGCAACGGTGTCGCGACCGTCAACGTCTCCTGCACCCAGGCCGGGATCTTCGGGTCGCCCGCGGCGACCTCGTAGTCGACGTGGTAGCCCTTGCCGCCCTCGAGCGGGAGGTCGACGAGCGTTCGACTCCAGGCGCCGGCGGCGACGACGACCGTCTCCGTGCGAAGCCCGTCGAGCGAGCGCACCTCCGTGCCGGTGCGGATGTCGACGCCGGCGTCCCCGGCCGCCCGGCCCACGGCCTCGACGAACCGCTTCGGGTCGACCCGTCCCTCGTCGGGATAGTGGACTCCGCCGGCGACCGGCCCGGCGAGCGACGGCTCGAGCTCGCGCGTCTGCCCCGCGTCGAGCACCGAGAAGCGCAGGCCGGAGCGCTCGCCCTCTCGTACTCCGTCCTCGAGGCCATCCGTGGTCGCGTACACGTTGAGCGTCCCGGTGCGCTCGAAGCTCGTGCCGAGCTCCTCGCCCAGCTGCGCGTGGAGCTCGAGGCCCGGCATAGAGAGCGCCCGGATCGCCTCGGTGCCCGCTGACCACCGCGACGCCGCGCGGGCGAAGTGGGCAAGCCAGGGCAGCACCGCCGGGCGCGGCCGCAGGTAGAACGGGCTGTCGCGCCTCCACATCCAGCGCAGACCGTTGCGGAGCGAGGCCGGGTTTGCGATCGGGGTCGAGTGGCTCGGGCAGACGAGGCCGGCATTTCCGGCCGAGCAGCCGGCTGCGAGCTCAGCACCGCGTTCGAGCAGTGTCACGCGCGCGCCACGTCGCGCGAGCTCGAGTGCGCAGCAGACGCCGACCGCGCCGCCGCCGACGACGACAACGTCGGACTTCATCGCCCCGTGAGAATCGCAGGTCTGATGAGCATCCGGCCTCGGCCATGAAGCAATCGGAGCGCGTCGAGCCCGGCGAGCACGCGACGGGGTCGCGCCCGTCAGCCTCTCGAGCAGACCTTCGGGAACCCGATCGTCGCGCCGACACGCCCGGCCTGCTTCGTCAGGTCCAGGAAGCGCAGCCAGTCCGGGCCCATCTGCCTGATGTCCGGAAGGAGGGCTGCTCGGAGCGTTCGGCGCATCATCTCGACCGCCCGATCTCTGAGGCTCACCCAGTGCTCGACCCGCTCGGCCAGCTCCGTCGGCGGCCGAAGCGCGCGGACCTCGCGGAGCTCGGCGACGACGAGCGGCAACGCCAGCGTGATCGGGGCGGCGACCTCGGCCGGAGTGGCGATGTCGCCGGGCGGGTCGACCTTGTCGAGCTGCGGTCCGTAGGCGCGGCAGATCGCGGCGACGCGGGCGAAGTACTCCTTCTTCGTCGGCGCCGCCTGCGAGTTCCCGCTGAGCGCGAGGACGATCCCGCCGGCGCAGAGGCCCGCCACGAGCAGGAGGGCGGCGGTCATCAGGATGCGTCTCCGTCCGTACATCGCTCCGGTACTAGTCTTCGCGCGTGCCGCTCGAACCGGAACGCACAGTCGCAGAATTATCCGAGCTTCGCCAGCTGACCGGCGACGAGAACGGCGCCCAGCGCGTCGCCTGGACCGAGACGTGGGAGCAGGCACGCGAGTGGCTGCGGGGCAAGCTCGGCTTCGCAGAGTACGCCGTCGACGAGGCCGGGAACGAATGGTTCACGCTGCGCGGCGCGTCCGACCGCGCGCTCCTGATCGGGGGGCACATCGACTCCGTGCCGAACGGCGGTTGGCTGGACGGCTGCCTGAACGTGATGGCCGGCGTCGAAGTGCTGCGCCGCCTGGACGAGGAGGGCACGCCGTCGCTGACGGTGCGGCTCGTCAACTGGGCGGACGAGGAGGGAGCGCGCTTCGGCCGCTCGCTGTTCGGCTCGAGCGCAGCGGCCGGCTCGATGGCCGACCAGGACGAGCTGCGCGACCGCACTGACGCGGAGGGCATCCGCCTCGAGGACGCCGTCCGCGCCCACGGCGTCGACCTCGACCGCGCGACCGACGCGCGGCGGCAGCTCGAGAACGCAGCCGCCTACCTCGAGCTGCACATCGAGCAGGGCCCGGTCCTCGAGTCCCTGGACCTCCCGCTCGGCGTCGTGCTCGGCACCTTCGGCGTCGAGCGGCACCTGGTCACCTGGACCGGCCAGGCGGCCCATGCCGGCTCGACCCCGATGGACCGTCGCCGCGACGCGCTCGCCGGCGCCGCCAGGCTCGCGCTCGACATCCGCCGGATCGCGGCCGAGGCCGGGGACGGCGCCGTCTGCACGAGCGGCGGCGTCGTCTGCAAGCCGGGGATCGTCACCTCGGTCGTCGAGACGGCCGAGCAGCTGCTCGACCAGCGCCACCTCGACGCGGGCAAGCTCGCGGGGATGCTGGCCGAGGCGAGGCGCGCGGCCGATCAGTTCGCCGCCGAGGAGAACATCGAGGTGGCGTGGTCGAGGATCTGGTCGATCGAGCCGATCCACTTCGACGAGACGCTGATCGGCCTCGCCGACGAGGCGATCACCGAGGTCGCAGGGAGTTCACACCGCCTGCCGAGCGGCCCGCTGCACGACGCGGCCGAGGTCTCCCGCGCCGGGATCCCGACGGTGATGGTGTTCGTCCAGAGCCTGCGCGGCCTCTCGCACACGAAGCTCGAGGACACGAAGCCCGAGCATCTCGAGCTCTCCGTCCGGGCGCTCGACCGGCTGACGACGAAGACGATGGCAGCGCTGCAGACGGTTTAACGCAACGCGAACAGCCTTCTCAGGTCGCTTTCAGGTTCCTTAGGCACCGTAGAGCCTGCACAGCCCCTCTCTCCCTCCTCAGTCCCCGGCCGTCGCGGCGCCGCTCCCGTCAACAGAGGCACAACCGCGGCGGCCGGCTTTATTTGCAGCGGGTTATGCTCTTCAACCCGTGCTGAGCTTCGGCGTCACCATCCTCCCCGACCCACCGTGGCAGCGGCTTGTCGAGCTGATGCAGCTCGCGGAGCAGAACGGCTTCGACTACGGCTGGACCTACGACTCGCACGTGCTCTGGCAGGAGCCGTACCCGCTGCTCACGCTCGCCGCGATGAACACCGAGCGGCTGAAGCTCGGGCTGAACGTCACGAATCCCGGCACCCGCGAGCCGACAGTGACCGCGAGCGCGTTCGCGACGCTCCAGGACGTCTCGAACGGGCGGATGATCGTCGGTATCGGCCGCGGCGACTCCGCGCGCCGTGTGATCGGCCAGCAGCCGGTGCGGGTGGCCGACTTCGAGAACGCCTGCCGGATGATGCGCGACCTGATGAACGGCCGCCCGGTCGACTGGAACGGCACCGAGATCGAGCTGAAGTGGGCAAAAGGCCGCCCGCAGATCCCGCTCTTCATCGCCGGCTACGGGCCGAAGGTGCTCGCGATCGCTGGTCGGATCGGCGACGGCGTGATCATCCAGCTCGCCGATCCGGAGATCGTCGAGTGGATCGTCGGCCAGGTGCGGCGCGCGGCGGAAGAGGCCGGGCGCGCCCCCGCCGACGTGAAGGTGGTCGCCTGCGCGCCTGCGCACGTGTCCGAGGACCTCGCCGCGAGCTGCGAGCAGGTCCGCTGGTTCCCGGCAATGGTCTCGAACCATGTCTTCGACGTCCTCTCCAAGCACGACCCGGCCGACCTGCCGCCTGCCCTGACGGAGTACGTCTCCCGGATGAAGCGGGACGCCTACGACTACGCGGAGCACAGCCGCGTCGGCGCCAAGCACGGTGAGCAGATCAGTGACGAGATCTGCGAGCGCTTCTGCATCCTCGGCCCCCCGCAGGCCCACGTCGAGAAGCTGCGCCGCCTGGAGGCGGCGGGCGTCGACCAGTGGAACATCTATCTGATGACCCACGGCCAGGAGGAGGCGCTCGCCGTTTACGGCGGGCAGATCATTCCGGCGCTCCGGGCTCCGGAGCCGTCGAGCGCCTAAACCGAGCCGCATCGCGCTGCTCGAAGCCTTCTACCGGCGGTCGAGTACGGTAGCGCCGTGCTCCGCCGGCTCGCCCTCGTCGCGCTCGTGCTCGCACTGGTGGCGACGGCCGCCGCCTCGGCGCACAAGAACGAGCGGCGGCTGGACCTCGTTGCCTTTCCGGGCTACGCGGAGGCGGGCGGAGACGACCCGCGCGTGAACTGGGTGACCCCGTTCGTGCAGCGGACGGGTTGCAAGGTTCACGTGCGAACGGTGCGCAGCTCGACCGAGCTCCTCGAGGCCGTCTCGACCCGTCGCTACGACGGCGTCGCCGCGCTCGGAGACGTGATCCAGGTGCTGACGGGCGGCCACCAGGTCGAGTCGATCGACGTCTCACGGATCCCCCACTACCGCGACGTCTTCCCGGCGCTGAAGCGTCTGCCGCAGAACTTCGACAGCGGACGCGTCGTCGGGATCCCGCACGGACGGGGGCCGAACCTTCTGCTCTGGCGGACCGACCTCGTCCGGCGGGCGCCGACGAGCTGGGCGGCGCTCTACGACCACCGCTTCGCCGGCCGGGTCGGTCTCTACGACGCCGCCGTCTCGCTCGCCGCCGCCGCCATCCACCTCGGCTACCGCAGCCCGTACGAGCTGGACCGCGGCCAGTTCCGCGCGGTCGTCCTCACGGCGGCCGAGCAGTCCGCCGACGCCGGGTTCTACTGGCAGGACCTGACGAACGCGCTCGCCAACTACACCGGCGGGACCGCGATCGTCGGCGATGCGAGCTCGAGGCTCGTCACGCTCCTGAGGGCGGACCAGGTCCCGGTCGCGACGTCGCTGCCGCCGGGCTCCACCGCCCACTCGGCCTCGTGGATGCTGCTCGCCGGCGCGCACCACCCGAACTGCATGTACCGGTGGCTCGACTACATCCTCTCGCCGAAGGCGAACGCGGCATCGGCCCGGTACCTCGCGGAGGCACCGGCGACCCGCGCTGCCTGCGCGAACATGAACTGCCGCGCCGTCCACGCCGCCGACGAGGCCTACTGGCGGCGTCTCTCGTTCTGGCGCACGCCCCAGCACGACTGCCACGACCGTCGCGGGGCTGCCTGCGCCGACTGGTTGGACTGGTCGGACGCGTGGGCGCGAATCAGAGGATAATTCGGCCGCCCTTCGATGGAGGCCGCCGCCCAGACAGCACTACCGCCGGAGACGGCCGACGTCCGCCTGGCCGGGATCCGCAAGACCTACGGTGACGTCGTCGCGGTCGACTCGGTCGACCTCGAGATCGCGCAGGGCGAGTTCTTCACCATGCTCGGCCCCTCGGGCTCCGGCAAGACCACGACGCTGCGGATCATCGCCGGCTTCGAGCAGCCGGATGCGGGGCGGGTGGTGCTCGGCGGGCAGGACGTGACGCGGCAGCCGCCGTACGCGCGGGACGTCAACACCGTCTTTCAGGACTACGCGCTCTTTCCGCATATGACGGTGGGCGAGAACGTCGAGTACGGCCTCCGCGTGAAGGGCGTGAAGCGCCAGGAGCGAAGGCGCCGCGCGGGCGAGGCGCTATCGCTCGTCCGGCTCGAGGGGTTCGGGGTGCGCAAGCCCGTGCAGCTCTCCGGCGGGCAGCGCCAGCGCGTCGCGCTGGCCCGGGCAATCGTCAACCACCCGCGCGTGCTGCTCCTCGACGAGCCCCTCGGCGCGCTCGACCTCAAGCTCCGGCAGGAGATGCAGACCGAGTTGAAGCGCATCCAGGCGGAGGTCGGGATCACGTTCGTGTACGTCACGCACGACCAGGAAGAGGCGCTGACGATGAGCGACCGGATCGCCGTCTTCAGCCAGGGGCGAATCGAGCAGATCGGTTCGCCGACGGACGTCTACGAGCGGCCCGCGAACGAGTTCGTCGCCGACTTCGTCGGGATCTCGAACGTGCTCGACCGTGACGGACGGCGTTTCACGATCCGGCCTGAGCGGATTCAGTTCTCGTCCGACGGCGCCGGCGAGCCGGGGACGGTTCGGCGCGTCGTCTACGTCGGCTCCGTCACGCGCTACCTGGTCGAGCTCGAGCGGGGTGGAGAGATCACCGTGGTGCGCCAGAACGACTCTGCGCCACGTCAGGAGGTCACAGACGGACAGACTGTCACGGTCGCGTGGCGACCGGAGGACACCTTTGCAATCCAAGGCAGGGGGGAGGAGGACGAGGTATGAGGAGAATCAAGCCGCGCCACGTTGCACTTGCTCTGGTGGCGGTGGCGCTCGGGGCACCCGCGGCCGGCACTACGAAGGCGACCGCGAACGAAGGGACGCTGAACATGATCGCGTGGGAGGGCTACCTCGACGCGAAGTGGGTGAAGCCGTTCGTGAAGCAGACCGGCTGCAAGGTCAACGCCAAGTACGCCGGCTCGTCCGATGAGATGGTCACGCTGATGCGCTCGGGCGGGGGCGGCCAGTACGACATGGTCTCGGCCTCGGGCGACGCGAGCCTGAGGCTGATCTACGGCGGCGACGTCGCGGCCGTCGACGTCAGCAAGGTGCCGGGTTGGAAGCAGTTCTTCAAGGGCTTCCAGTCGCCTCCGAACAACACGGTGAAGGGAACGCACTACGGGATCTCGCTCCAGTGGGGCCCCAACACGCTGCTCTGGAACACCGCGAAGGTGAAGCCGGCCCCGACCAGCGCGTCCGCGCTCTACAGCCCGAGGTTCAAGGGCAAGATCACCGTGCCGAACAACCCGATCCAGATCGCCGACGCGGCGCTCTACCTGTCGAAGACGCGACCGTCGCTCGGGATCAGGGACCCGTACGAGCTGACGAAGCCCCAGTTCGACGCCACGATCGCGCTGCTGAAGAAGCAGCGGCCGCTCGTCAAGAAGTACTGGGGCCTCGCCTCCGACGAGGTGAGTCTGTTCAAGAACGGCGACGCGACGATCGGCGCCTCGTGGCCGTACACGACGGGCGTGCTCAAAGCGGCGAAGGTACCGGTCAGGGAGGTGATCCCGAAGGAGGGCGCGACGGGTTGGCTCGACACGTGGATGCTCTCGAAGAAGGCCAAGCATCCGAACTGCGCGTACGCCTGGTACGCGTACATCTCCAGCCCGAAGGTGCAGGCGCTACAGGCCGTGACCTGGGGTGAGACCCCGGTCAACAGGCTCGCCTGCGGCTACATGAACAGGCTGTCCAAGGGCTCGTGCGCGGCGTACCACGCCAACGAGCCCGAAGCGTACTACGCGTCGATCAAGTTCTGGAAGACGCCGCTCGCCGACTGCGGCAACGGCACGAAGAACTGCACGGACTACTCGCAGTGGGTAAAAGCCTGGAACGAGGTGATCTCGTAGCGAGTAGGACCGCCGGCGGCGGGCTTTCCCTCGCGAGAGCCCGCCGCCGCCTCTCGACGCCCTTCTGGCGACACCGCTGGCTGCGCACGCTCGCCCAGCTCGTGCCGCCGGTGGGTTGGATGACGCTGATCTACCTCGCGGCGCTGGCCGCGCTCTTCGTCTACGCGTTCTGGACCGTGGACGCGTTCACCGGCAAGGTCGTCCACACGTGGAGCTTCGACAACTTCCGCGAGATCTTCCAGAGCGGCCCGTTCCGGGGCGTGATCTGGCGGACGGTATGGATCTCGGCGGCGGTGACGGCGACATGCGCCCTGCTCGCGTTTCCGTTCGCCTACTTCATGGCCAGGCTGGCGTCCCCGCGAGTTCGGGCGATGCTCTTCGTGCTCGTCCTGCTGCCGCTCTGGTCAAGCTACCTCGTCCGCGTGTATGCGTGGAAGGTGATCCTTGCCAACGACGGGATCCTCAACTGGTCACTCGAGAAGATCGGGCTGCCGGGCGCCAACATCGGCTACTCGAACACGGCGATGTGGCTCGTGTTCACCTACATCTGGCTGCCCTTCATGATCCTGCCGGTCTACGCGGCGCTCGAGCGCATCCCGCACTCCTACATCGAGGCGTCGCGCGACCTCGGCGCCTCCGGGTTCACGACGTTGCGGCGCGTGATCCTGCCGCTGGCGCTGCCGGGCATCGTCGCCGGCTCGATCTTCACCTTCTCGCTGACGCTCGGCGACTACATCACACCCACGCTCGTCGGCGGCGCCGGGTCGACCTTCATCGGCAACGTCGTCTACACGACCGGCCTCGGCGTGTCCGGCGACCTGCCGTTCGCGGCGGCGTTCGCAGCGATCCCGCTCGTCGTGATGGGCATCTACCTGACGCTCGCGAAGCGGACCGGGGCCTTCGAGGCGCTGTAATGGAGACGCGCGCCACCCGGATCGGGCTGTGGGTGTGGACGGTCGGCGTCGTCCTGTTCCTGCACATTCCGATCGTGATCATCATCCTGTACGCCTTCAACGCGTCGGTCGTCCAGGGCTGGCCGATCACCGAGTGGACGACGAAGTGGTTCGGCCCCGCAATCCACGACGGCGAGATGCAGCAGGCGCTGATCCTGTCGCTGAAGGCGGCGGCGATCGCGACGGGGATCGCGATGGTGCTCGGCACGCTCGCCGCGTTCGCGTTGTACCGAGCATCGTTCTTCGGGCGGACGATGATCTCGTTCGTCTTCGTCCTGCCGATCGCGCTCCCGGGGATCATCACCGGGATGGCGCTGAACTCGTACTTCACGTACTGGGGCCAGGCCTTCGGGCTCTGGACGATCGTCGTCGGGCACGCGACCTTCTGCATCGTGATCGTCTTCAACAACGTCGTCGCGCGGCTGCGCCGTGTGCCCGGATCGCTGACGGAAGCGTCCATGGACCTCGGCGCCGACGGGATCCAGACGTTCGCGTACGTCACGCTGCCGGCGATCTCGACCGCGCTGATCTCGGGTGCGCTGCTCGCCTTCGCGCTCTCGTTCGACGAGGTGATCGTGACCACGTTCACGGCGGGCGTGCAGAATACGCTCCCGATCTGGATCTTCGGGAACATCCGCCTCGGCCAGAAGCTGCCCGAGGTCAACGTCGTCGTCTTCCTGATCCTGCTGGCGACGATCATTCCCGTCGTGCTCGCGCAGCGGCTGACCCGCGAGTCTGGGATTCTT
>JBKPCT010000073.1:0-4977 GCA_046727515.1 Actinomycetota bacterium
GTCGGATTGTTGGCGGGCCTCGCACGGGCGATCGATTTCCAGGGAGACCACGACCGAGCCTCGGTCGTTCGTGACAGCGCGATCGCGACGGCCCGTCGGCTCGGGGACCGGACCGGTCTGGCGAACGTCCTCGTGGGCTCCTACTGGTCGCTGGGCGCGACGCCGCTCGAGGACATCCTCGGGATGCTGACCGAGGCGCGCGATATCGGCGACGAGCTCGGTGACACGGAGATCCGCGCCGAGGCGATGGCCTGGCGCGTGCCGGCGTTCGTGGCGCTCGCCGACATGCAGTCGGCCAGGCGAGAACTCGCCCTGGTCGGCCAGACCGCCGAGCAGACGGCCCAGCCCTTCATGATCCACGTCGCCGAGCACTACGGGTCGGCCATCGCGCTCTGTGACGGGCGCCTCGAGGACGCTGAGGCACACGCCCTGCGCTCGCACGAGTGGAGCCGGCTGCTCACCGGTCGTGACGCCTCGGGCATCTACGGGATCCAGATGTTCAGCCTCCGGCGCGAGCAGGGGCGGCTCGACGAGCTCGAGCCGGTGGTCAGGATCGTGGCGGGCAGGGAGCCGCGCGACGGACCCTGGGGGCCAGGCCTCGTCGCCCTGCTGGCCGAGCTCGGGATGGAGCCGGAGGCGAAGCGGGAGCTCGCGCGCCTGGCGGCCGACGGGATCGAACGCTTCCGGAGGACGCTGTGGCTTGCCTCGCTCACGTACCTCACCGATGCCTGCTCGGCCCTCGGCGACGCGAAAACGGCCGAGCTCGTCTACCCGGAGCTCGAGCCCTTCGCGGACTCGAACATCTTGATCGGCCACCTCGTCTCGTGCTACGGGGCGG
Organism: Actinomycetota bacterium; assembly: GCA_046727515.1. Taxonomy (GTDB): domain Bacteria; phylum Actinomycetota; class Thermoleophilia; order Gaiellales; family Gaiellaceae; genus DATBLE01. The sequence continues at coordinate 839 of JBKPCT010000073.1, forward strand.
CGGACCGGTACCTCGGCATGCTCGCGTCGCTGCTCGGCGACGCCGATCGGGCCGAGGCCCACTTCGAGCAGGCGTTGGAGCTGAACCGGCGCATGGAGGCGTGGACCTGGGTTGCCCACACCGCCTACGAGTACGCGCGGTCACTGCTCAGCCACGGACGAGACGGCGATGGCCGCGCGAAGGCGCTATTGGGGGAGGCGGGCGAGCTGGCCCAGCGCATCGGCATGGCGACGCTTCTCCGCCGGATCGGATCCCTGGAGGTGGACGTGCCGGCGCCGGCGGCCTCCCTACCCGACGGTCTCTCGCCCCGCGAGGTCCAGATCCTCGCCTTCGTGGCACGCGGCCTGAGTAACCGCGAGATCGGCGAGGCGCTGACGATCAGCGAGCACACCGCGGCGAACCACATCCGCAGCATCCTCCGCAAAACGGGATGCGGGAACCGCACCGAGGCGGCCTCGTACGCTCACCGGCGCGGTCTCGTCCCGGTCTGAGGATCCGAAGGCGATCGACTAGGCTTTCGCGATGCCGGTCTACATCATCGAGCGAACGTTCGCCGAGCAGCTCGACCTCTCGAACGACGACGTTGCGCAGATCGAGGAGATCAACGCGGACGAGGGCGTCCGCTGGCTCTTCTCCTTCCTCAGCGCCGATCGCAGGCGCACCTATTGCCTCTACGAGGCGCCGTCCGCCGAGGCGATCATCGCCGCCGCGCGTCGCGCGAGGGTCCCGGCCGACTCGGTCATCGAAGTCGGGGCCGGGACGCCGCAGTTCGCAGACCGACTCCGCGACTGGGCCGACGCGACGCGCTAAGCTCGGGCGGCGCGACGGCCTGCGTCCTCACCGGCGTGCTCGTCACGGACGGCCACCATGTGCCTGAGGGCTGGACAGCCCGCACGACGCTCATCGCCCGCCTCGGACGTCACTCAGTCTTTCGAGTCATGCCGGAATCCGTACTTCGCCACCACCCAGGTCGCGAAGAATGCGAAGAATGCCACGGGAATGACTGAAGGGACGGTCGAGTGGTCGCCGCCCGCGGTCGTGTTCGAGATGTCCGGGCCCCACAGGGCAATGAACAGCACCGCAAGCCAGATGACCAGGATTGCCAGCGAGGGCCACAGCTCGGGGACGAGCGTCACCGACCAGCTGCGCTTGTCACGGGTGACCTGCGGGCCGTGCGTCATCGTCGACATTTCTCACCCCCTTTCCGCAACGACGCTCGCACAGGCCCGCTCTCGGGGCATCAGTGTCGCCGCTGATCAGGCGTGTGGGAGAATCGGGCCGTGAGCACCGTCCTGGACAGCGTTGCGGAGCTCGTCGCCGAGCAGCGGCGCGAGTTCGCGGCGCGGAACCCGGAAAGCAAGCGGCTTCACGACCAGGCCCGACGTGTCCTGCCCGGCGGGCACACGCGGACGATCCTTGCGCACGAGCCGTTCGCGCTCACGTTCGTGCGCGGCGAGGGCGCCGTCCTCGTCGATGCGGATCGCCACGAGTACATCGACTTGCTCGGCGACTACACGGCCGGGCTCTTCGGGCACGGCGAGAAGCGGGTGCTCGCCGCCGCACACGGCGCGCTGAGCGAGCTCTCGAGCGTCGGGGGGCTCCATCGGCACGAGGCCGAGCTCGCGCGGCTGATGTGCGAGCGGTTCGGGCTCGACCGCGTGCGCTTCACGAACTCGGGCACCGAGGCGAACCTGATGGCGATCACGACCGCTCGGCAGTTCACCGGCCGATCGAAGGTGCTCGTCTTCCACGGCGGCTACCACGGGGGGGTTCTCTTCTTCTCGACCGGAGGCGCGCCGTGGAACGCGCCGTACCCGTTCGTCTTGGCGCCCTACAACGACCTCGACGGGACAACATTGCTGATCGAGGAGCACGGTCACGACCTCGCCGCGGTGCTCGTCGAGCCGATGCTCGGCTCCGGCGGCTGCATTCCTGCCGAGCCGGAGTTTCTCCAGGGTGTCTTCGACGCGGGGCGTGCCGCCGGCGCGGTCTGCATCGCCGACGAGGTGATGACCTCGCGCCACGGGCGTTCCGGCCTCGCCGCGCTGCTCGGCGTCACGCCGGACGTCAAGACCTACGGCAAGTACATCGGCGGTGGGTTCTCGTTCGGCGCCTTCGGCGGCCGCGCCGAGCTGCTCGACCAGTTCGACACGACCCGGCCGGATGCTATCCCGCACGCGGGCACGTTCAACAACAACGTCGCGACGATGGCGGCGGGCTGCGTCGTCCTCGGTGAGCTCTACACCGCGGACACCGCCGAGGCCCACACGGCGCGCGGCGAGCGGTTCCGGGCGGACGTGGCCGAGGTACTCGGTCGGCACGCTATACCGGTGAGCGTCACCGGCTACGGCTCGATGCTTGCCCTGCACGGGGACACGCCGGAGCTTCGGGAGCTGCTCTTCCTCGGCCTCTACCTGCGCGGGATCTACACGGCGCCGCGGGGCATGATCAACCTGAGTCTCCCGCTGAGCGACGAGCAGCTCGCGACCGCGCTGGCGGCGCTGGACGACGCGCTAACGGAACTGGCTCAGTCCTCACCGTCCCAGTAGTCGAGCCTCTCGAGGCGCGCGATCACCTTGATGCCGCCGAAGTTGACCTTGTTCGAGCGGGGGTAGTAGCAGATGTCCCCCGGCTCGCGGGTGCCGTAGGCGAGATACGTGAGCCCCCCGTCGCCGGCGCGGAACAGGTGTGCAACGCCGGTTCCGGGCGGGCGGGAGACGACCGAACCGGGCCGCACCGGTGTCTCGTCCTCGTCGTCGAGGACGAGAACGCCGTCGCCGTCGAGCGTGACGAAGATCTCCTCCTCGAGCGAATGGCAGTGGAGCGGCCCGGACTCCTTGCCGGGAGCGACCTCGACATGCTGGAGGCCGGTCGTGATCGAGCCACACGCAACCCCGAGATTCCGCCGTGTCCGCGAAATGCGCGGGGGCTCTCGTCCCGCAGACGCGGTCCGAACGCGAGCACGTCGAGGTCGATCAGGGCGTGCAGCGTGTGCGCGCCGCTGCCGGCGTGGTAGACGATGCAGTCGCCGGCGCCGATCTCGGCGACCTCGCCGTGGTGCCAGGAGAGCCCGCGGCCGCCGAGGACGTAGAAGATCTCCTCCGACCGCCCGTGCTCGTGCGCCGGCGTCGACCACGACCCCTCGCGCACCTCGATCCGCCGGAGGCCGACTCCGACGCAGCCGGCGTCTTCGCCCAGGTACGACCAGATCGCGCGCAGGTGGCCGATCTCGTACTCGCGCCGCCGCGCCTCGTCGAAGTGCGTGAGCCCCACGTCCGGTGTCTACTCTAGGCCTCGAGCACAGCCCAGTCATGCGAATCCTCGCCGTCGCCATCGCTCTCGCCGCGCCGGTGTTCCACACCTCGACGAAGCCCTTGCCCGCGCCCGTTCGCTCCGAGGTGAAGGCGCGCGCCTGGCACGCCGGCTGCCCGATGCCGCTCTCGGGCCTGCGCCTGCTGACCGTCAGCTACTGGGGCTTCGACAACCGCGTGCACGCCGGGCAGCTCGTCGTGAACGAGAGCGCCGCCGCGCCGCTCGCGAAGGTCTTCCGACGGCTCTACGAACTGCGCTTCCCGATCCACCACATGCTGCTCGCGGACGTGTACGGGCCGCCGACAGGGCGGCCGAAGGACGGCGACCTCACCGGCTCCTTCGAGTGCCGACAAGCCGTGCCCTCGCCCTGCACCGGCGGGAGCGGCACCGGGCACTGGTCGATGCATGCTTACGGCCTCGCGATCGACATCAACCCGGTCGAGAATCCGTACGTGGGCTGCGGGATGACGCGCGACAAGACCGCACTCTCCTACCTCGACCGCTCGAACGTCCGGCGCGGGATGGTCACGCCGGCGGTCGTGCGGGCGTTCGAGTCGGTGGGCTGGGGGTGGGGCGGCTCCTGGACGGGCGACACGAAGGACTACATGCACTTCTCCTCGACGGGCCATTGAGAAGGCCCGCGATGACGGCCGGGACCGGCGCGTGCTCGGGCTACGGGATATCCAAGCCGTGGCCGGCACCGATGAGTTTCCCGCAGTTCGGCCGGTGGTAGGCCTCGACCAACACGCGGAAAGGAGCTGAGGTGTCGAAGATCTCGCAGGTAGGCAGGGTGATCGTGCCGGTGTCCGACCAGGACAAGGCGATCG
>JBKPCT010000074.1:0-5531 GCA_046727515.1 Actinomycetota bacterium
TTACGTCGCCGAACGTGTACTCGTCGAACTGGTAGCGACCGACCGTCCAGTCGTCGAAGGTCCAGCCGCCGAACGACGAGCGGCCGAACGTGTATTCACCGAACTTCGGGGCGTTCCAAACGGGGGTGCCGGTCTCCGTGTACGAAGGCTGACCTTTCCGGCCCTTGAGGATGAACCCGGTGTACTGGTTGGCCTTGCGCGCCTCAACGTCGAGGACGTAGGCGAGGCTGCCCGTCTGGGTGCCGGCCTGGGTGCCGGTGCGAGTGCCGTCGTGGTCGCCCTCGCGCACGCCGTCGCGGGTGCCGGTCCGGCTGCCCTCGCGGGTGCCGGTGCGCTCGCCGTCGCGCACGCCGTCGCGGTGGAACGTCTTGGTGCCGTTTCCGTTGGTGAACGTGCAGGTCAGATCCTGCGACACGACCTGCGTGCCGGACTGCACGCCGGTCTGGATGCCGGACTGCACGCCGGTCTGGGTGGCGACCTGCTTGCCGGACTGCGAGACGCCCTGCGTGAGCGACTGGGACGTCGGCTGCTGCGCGGTGAACACGAGGCTCTTTCCGTCGACGGCCCTCTGGAGCGCCGAGTTGTTGTAGCCGAGCGCGGTCTGCACGTCGCCCTTGCCGACGAAGCCGGTCCCGTCGGCGTTGAGGGTGACGCTGGCGCTCGCCGCGGTCGCGGTCGCGAGAATCGCTCCGGCCGCGAGTACCGAGCGGAGAAAGTCCGCCCAGCTGAGCGACGACGACGAGTAGCCTCACCGACCGCCTACATCGCCCGCCCAGCGCGTTTTTGTTACTCCTGGGCCGGCTCCGTGCGGCGACTACCAGTGCCGTCACCCGTTGAAGACTCGTCGGGAAGATCCGGGTCAACGGCGTCGGCTTGATTCATCGCGTGCTCGGCGGCCAGACGCTCTCGCCGGGCTGCCGCCTCCTCCTGAGTCGCCGCGGCCTCTCGCCGGGCCGCGGACGCCAACTTGTCTCCTGCTTCCTCGCGAAGCTCAGCCGCCTGGTCGCGCTTTGCAGCACGACGGCGAGCCGGAGTTCCGATCAGGACAACGAGCAGCGCAACGATCAGCAGAACACCGGCAACGACCGCAACCCATACCCACCAAGCCACGATGAACCTCTTTCCTCCAACCGGACGCCCAAAACGGGCGACCGGCACGGCGGCTGGGTGCGGGCGAGGGCCGGCGGATTGGTCCCGCAGCCCTCGCCCGTATTGCCTCAGCCTTTGAGGTTGACGCGGATCGACACGAGCCGGCGGGTCGAGATTCCGACCAGCACGTTCTCGGTGGACTTGCGGGCCCGGACAAAGACCGTGATCAGCCGCTGTTGCTTGCTGACCGGGAAGCCCTTGACGCGCTGGAGGGTCAGCGTCGCCCACCCGTCGGCGCCGCTTGGCTGCTCCGCTGGGATCGCGAACTGGTTGTAGGGCGTCGCGGTCGCGTACACGAGCGCACCTTGCACGGGGCCGCCGCACGTCGAGGTCACGTGGAACTTGACGGTCACCGTCTGGGTGCTCTTCGTGACCACCGCCGGCTCGCTCTGCAGGGTGTCGACGAGGAGCCTCGCCGGCGGGTTGATCGCCGTCGCCTGGTCGGGGTTTCCACCGGCCGGGCAGCCGTTCCCGCGGAACTTCGAGACGACGGCCGTCGCGGCGGATGCCGCGGTGTCGTTGCCGGCCGAGTTCGACGCCGTGACGCGGAAGCGGATCGTAGCGGCGACGTCCGCCGAGGTGAGCGTGTAGGTGTTCTTCGTCGCGCCGTTGATCGCAGAGCACGCGCCGCCGCTCTTGTCGCAGCGCGCCCAGGCGTACTCGTACTTGGACGGGGTGTTCGTCCACGTGCCGTTCGTCCCGGTCAGCGTCGAGTTCTCCTGCGGCGTGCCGGAGATCGTCGGTGCGGCCGTGTTTGCCGGCTTCCCGGCGGCCAGGACCACCGCGGTCGCCGCGGACGTCGCCGTCGTCGACCCGTCGTCGTTGGTCGCCGTCACGCGGAACCGCACCGTCTGGCCTTCGTCAGCCGCCGTCACCTGGTACTGCGTGCCGTTCGCTCCGCCGATCGCGGAGCAGTTACCTCCGTTGGCCGCGCAGCGGAGCCAAGCCTGGACGTACTTGGTCGGATTGTTCGCCCAGTCGCCGCGCTCGCCCGTGAGTACCTGCCCGACGCGAGCGGCGCCGACGATCCGCGGCGGCGTGGTATTACTCGGCTTCTTCTTGGCTGCGGCGATACCGGAACCCGCGGCTACGAGGGCGAGCACACCCGTCAACGCGGCACCGAAGGCGGCCCCCCGGAGCCATCGCCTTGGTATGGCAATAGTGCGCATGTGCCTTCCTTCCCGTCGTGGAGAGCGTTTCGTGGCCTCATTACTTCTCGCAGGCAGGTCAAAACCCCTGCAAAAGAATGCTTACAAGTCGAAGGCGGGTTTCCTCACGATTCCCGCCCGCCCGGACGCACTCAGCCCAGACCGAGCAGGCGGGAGGCGTTCTCCTTCAGGACGAGCGGGCGCACCTCGTCCTTGAACGGCGCCTCCGCGAAGTCCGCCAGCCAGCGGTCGGGCGTGATCAGCGGGAAGTCCGACCCGAACAGCACCTTCGTCCGGAGCTGGGTGTTCGCGTATTGCACGAGCTGCGGTGGGAAGTACCTGGGCGACCAGCCGGACAGGTCGATCCACACGTTTTCCTTGTGCAGGCAGATCGAGATCGCCTCGTCTTGCCAGGGGAACGACGGGTGCGCGAGCACGATCTGGAGCTCCGGGAAGTCGGCGGCGACGTCGTCGAGGCACATCGGGTTCGAGTACTTGAGCCGCAGCCCGCCGCCGCCGGGCACGCCCGTCCCGATCCCGCTGTGCCCGGAATGGAAGAGCGCGGGCACCCCCGCCTCGGCGATCGCCCCGTACAGCGGGTAGACCTCGCGATCGTTCGGGAAGAAGGCCTGCAGGTTCGGGTGGAACTTGAACCCCCTCGCGCCGTTCGCGGCGAGGCGGCGGATGCGCTCGACCGCGTCCGGCCGCGCCGGGTCGACGCTTGCGAACGGGACGATCACGTCCGGGTTCTGCACGGCGGCGTCGAGGATCTCCTCGTTCGGGATCGGCGCGATCCCGCTTCGTGACTCCCAGTCGACTGTGAAGAGGACGGCAGCGAGGCTCCGCTCGCGGTAGTAGGCGGCGACGTCGTCGACTGTCGGCAACGGCTCGTCGCTCTTGAAGTACCGCGCGGCCGCCTTGCGCAGCTCGGGCGGTAGCGGATCGTGACCCTGGCGCGTGCGCTCGGTGTGGACGTGGACGTCGATTGCGCGCACGGCAGCGAGATCGATCACGGCGGCGACACCGTCCCGAGCTCGTCCTGGAGCGCCGCGCCCCACGCGAGCAGGTCCCACTCCGCGCCGGGCGCGCTGATCAGGGAGACGCTCGTCGGCAGGCCGCTGCGCGCTCCGACGCCCGAAGCCAGCGCCACTGCTGGAAGGCCGGTCCAGTCCCAGTAATGCGTGAGCGAGATCTCGTTGTAGTCGGTGAAGGCCTTCTCATATCCCTTCCCGCGTTTGCGAGCGACGATCGGGACGGTCGGCTCGACGATCGCGTCGATGCGGTGCTCGGCGAACCAGTCGCACCACGAGCCAGTGTGCTCGGCGCGGCGCGACTGAAGCGCGACGTACTCCTCGCCGCTCATCGCGCGCTGCTCGCCGTACTCGATGAAGTCACGGAGGAAGGGACGGCACAGGTCCAGGTCGGTGTGGCGATGGTACGGGAGCATGTCCGTGCAGACGAGATCGGTGAACTCGTACCCGAGGTCGAGCGGGGCCGCAGGCGGCGGCGGATCCGCACGCTCGGCGTCCAGCGCCGCCAGCGCTGCCGCGAAGCCGGCGGCCACGTCCGGATCGAGGTGATCGATGCGCGGCGACACGGCGATCCGGCGGAGAGGCCGCCGTTCGGACGGGGCATTCGCTCCCGCCATCGCAGCGAACAGCGGCTCGCAGTCGCGGACGGTACGCGCCATCGGCCCGGGGTGATCGAGCGAGGGGCAGAGCGGCACGATGCCGCGTAGCGGCAGCCGGCCGCGAGTCGGTTTGAGCGCGGATGTGCCGGCCATCGCCGACGGGATGCGGACGGAGCCGGCCGTGTCGGTGCCCGTGGCCACCGGCACCATTCGGGCCGCCAGCGCCGCGGACGAGCCCGCACTCGAGCCGCCGGCCGACAGCTCGAGCGCCCATGGGTTGCCGACCTGGTCAGTGGTGCCTCCCGCGGCGAACTCGTGCGTGTGCACGTGGCCGAGCAGCACCATCCCCTCGGCTCGCAGGCGCTCCCACAGGTCGCAGTCGCGCTCGGGAACATCGTTAAGGGCACGACTCGATGCTGTCAGCGGCTTGCCGGCGACGGCGTAGAGATCCTTGAGCCCGATCGGGATGCCGCACAACTCTGGCGCGTCGCCCTCCGTCAGCCAGTCGTCTGCGCGGGCCGCGGCTTCGAGGGCATCCTCCTCGTAGACACGGACCCAGGCGTTGATCGACTCGGGGTCGCCGTCGTAGCTGTGGGTTCCGTCACGCTCGCGGATCCGGACCAGGCAAGCCTCGACGAGCTCCTTCGACGAGAGCTTGCGCGAGCGGAGCGCGGCCGTCGCCTCGCTCACGCCCAGGTCGGCCGGATTCACCACGCGCCGTGGTATACACGGCCATGGCCCAGCGAGAGAAGCCGCCGTTCCGCGCCGACCACGTCGGCAGCCTGCTGCGCCCGCCGGAACTCCTGCGCGCGCGCGAGGAGGGGTCGCCGGGCCTGCGCGAGGTCGAGGACGAGGCGATCCGCGCCGCCGTCCGCATGCAGGAGGAGCTCGGCCTGCGCCTGGCGACCGACGGCGAGTTCCGCCGCGCCTCCTGGCACATGGACTTCATCTACCAGCTGGGCGGCGTCACGCGAGTGCCCGAGGAGAAGCTGACGATCCACTTCCACAACGACTCGGGCGACCTCGAGGCCGTCTTCTCCGGGATGCACGTCGAGCACAGGCTCGGCCTGAAGAAGACCATCTTCGGCGACGATTTCGCCTTCCTGCGCGACACAGTGATGACCGCCGTTCCCAAGCTGACGATCCCGTCGCCGAGCATGGTCCACTACCGGGGCGGGCGGGCATCGATCGACCCCGCGGTCTATCCCATGCTCGACGAGTTCTGGGCCGACCTGACCGGTGCGTACCGGGACGAGGTCGAAAGGCTCGGCGAGCTCGGCTGCACCTATCTCCAGCTCGACGACACGAGCCTCGCCTACCTGAACGACCCGCAGCAGCGCGAGTACGTCGCCTCGATCGGGGGCAACCCCGACCGGCAGCACGTCGAGTACATCCGCCACATGAACGAGGCGCTCGCCCGGCGCCCGAGTGAGATGTCGGTGACGACCCACCTCTGCCGCGGAAACTACAAGTCGTCCTGGGTCGCCTCGGGCGGCTACGACTTCGTCGCCGAGGCGCTCTTCAACGAGCTCGAGGTGGACGGCTTCTTCCTGGAGTGGGACGACGAGCGCTCGGGCGGCTTCGAGCCGCTGCGGTTCCTGCCG
>JBKPCT010000075.1:0-4578 GCA_046727515.1 Actinomycetota bacterium
GAGGATCGTGTTCCTCGAGCGGTAGTTCTGCTCCAGCGCGACCGAGCGTGCATCGGGAAAGTCTGTTTCGAAGTCGAGGATGTTGCGGATGTCCGCTCCTCGGAACGCGTAGACCGACTGGTCCGGGTCGCCGACGACCATAAGGTTGCGGTGCTTGCCGGCGAGGAGCTGGAGCAGGCGGTACTGGGCGTGGTTCGTGTCCTGATACTCGTCGACGAGGACGTAGCGGAAGGCCTTCTGCCAGCGCGTCAGCGCCTCCGGGAAGCGCTCCAGCACAGCCACCGTGAGCATCAGCAGGTCGTCGAAGTCCATCGCGTTCGAGGCGAGAAGCCGCCTCTGGTAGAGGGCGTAGACCTCGGCAATGGTCTGGTCGTAGAACGACGCGACCCGGCTCATGTACTCGTCAGGGCCGATCAGCTGGTTCTTCGCGTTCGAGATCTGCGCGTGAATACCGCGCGGGACGAAGCGCTTCGGATCGCGCTCGAGATCCTCGAGGCACTGCTTGACGAGCCTGACCTGATCGGCCTGGTCGTAGATCGTGAAGTTCGAGCGGTAGCCGAGCCGAGGGGCCTCCCGCCGGAGCATCCGGCCGCAGGCGGCGTGGAAGGTGAGGATCCAGATGGCGCGGGCGACGTTGCCGAGTAGGCTCTCGAGCCGGGTGCGCATCTCCCCCGCGGCCTTGTTGGTGAAGGTGATCGCAAGGATCTCGTTCGGCTTCACGCCGCAGGCGGAGATCAGGTGGGCGACCCGGTAGGTGAGCACGCGCGTCTTCCCTGAGCCGGCCCCCGCGATCACGAGCAACGGGCCCTCAGTGGTCAGGACGGCCTGCTGCTGGACCGGATTCAGGTCCGCGAGGTACTCCTTCGGGTTCGCGACCGCCACGCCGCCGATGCTAGCGGCGCAGGCCCAGCCTCTTGCCGAGCGCGAGAAAACCGGCGACGACGAGTACGATCTCGGCGACCGCATTCCGCGGGCCCTCGTTCGTGACGCCGCCGGCGACGAGGGCAGCGAGCGCTGCGGCGCCCGCGGTCGCGGCGAGCAGCAGCCACGGCCGGCGGGGCAGCTCGAGCGGAAGGTCGTCGAAGACGTCGCCCGCCTCGCCCGGGACGGACGACTTGACGGCGGCTGCGTGGCGCGTCAGCAGCGCGGCGCCGGCGAGCGGGAGGGTCAGCGCTGCGGCCGCGGGTGCGACTGTGAGCACGTACCAGGGGGAAAAGTCCGCGCGGAACTCGAAGGCGTAGAGCGCGACCGACGCGAGCGTCAGCGCGCCGAACGCGAGCGCGACACGGGCGCGGCGCAGAAGCAGGGCGACCTCGGCCGCCGGGAGGCAGTGATCGTGCCATCGCTGTGCGACACGCAGCGCGGCGAGAAGCCCGGCGGCAAAGGAGACCTGAGGACAGACCAGCATCCCGATCGCGGCTGCCACGCCGACGGGCGCCAACTCGGCCGAGAGGATGTCGCCCTTGCCTCCGCGAACGACCAGGAGCAGCCACGCCGCGGAGAAGACCGCCGCGGCGCCAGCGAGCGCGGCGAGGGCGACCAGCGTCGCGCGACGACTGCGCGCGGTGGCGAGCTCGTCCGCGAACTCGCGCGCGAGTGCGGCAGGGTCGCCGAAGCGCTCGACGTCCCCCTCCGCGAGGTGGTCAGCCGACTCGGCGAGGATCCGATCCTGCAGCCGGCCCCGGATCCCGACTGCCGCGAGCTCGCGTCCGAACCGGTCGAGGTAGGTCAAGCCAGCACCGCCTCCACGGCACGCGAGAACGTGCGCCACTCCAGCCGTCGCACCGCGAGGGCCTCCTCGCCGCCGCGCGTCAGCCGGTAGACACGGCGGCGGCGCCCGCTCGCCGCCGTCCAGCGACTCTTGACCAGTCCGTCGCGCTCGAGCCGGTGCAGGGCGGGATACACGGTCCCCTCCGGCAGCCGGAAGACGTCGTCGCTGCGGCGCCTCAGGCGCTGGATGATCGCGTACCCGTGCGCAGGCTCGTGCTCGAGCGCAGCGAGTACGAGCGCATCGAGGTGCCCCTTCAAGACCTCGGGCTTCATACCTCGTCAAGCTATACCTCGCATCGCGAGGCGTCAAATCGCCCGAGAACCGCCCAACCACGCGGCCGAAGCGCCGCTTCGAAATGTAAAGGGTCTGACCCCTTTACCGGCGCGCGAGCGCCGCGCGCGGCAGGTGGAGGCACTGCCGCCCGTACAACGCTAGGCCGACGAAGGCCGCCGAAGCTGTGATCACGCTCGCCATCACCGGCATGACGACGCTCGCCGCGACGGCCGCTGAGCCGGCGTGGCCGACCATCGCCAGCGCGCCGACCGCGGCTCCCTGGTAGAGGCCGGCATTGCCGGGAAGGATCGGGGCCGTGTTCGCGAGGCCCGTGACCGTCATGTAGATCAACGCCGCACCCACGCTCGCAGGCACGCCGAGCGCGTTCAGCGTCAGCAGGACGCCCATCCAGCGCACCGCCCACGTCGCGGCGAGGATCGCGAGGGTCCTCAGCAGCACGGGCCTGGGCAACGACGCGGAGGCGAGAAACCCGTCCGCCCACTGCGGGAGGCGCTTGCCGATCTTGTCGTGGAGCGCGGTGGCGAGGAGCAACCCGCTGCCGGCGAACACGGCCGCGCCGACGAGCGCTCCGCGCACCCACCCGGGCAGCGGCAGGAAGGATCCCGCGGTCCCGCCGATGAGACAGAACGCCAGCGCCTCGGTCAGGTGTGTGGCGAGGAGGCTGCCCCCAGCCTTCGGGAGGCCGGGCCAGCGCACACCCGCGGCGGCGCGGAGGACGCCGACCTTCGACGCCTCGCCGAGCCGACCGGGCAGCACCGTGTCGAGGAACGAGCCGACGGCGCTCGAGGCGTAGATCGCGCGGAAGCCCACCTCGCCCCCGAGCGTCTGGCGCCAGGCGAGCGCGCGCAGCGGCTGCACCACCGCGCCGATTCCGAAGGCAGCCGCGAGCAGAACCCAGTTGGGACTCGTCGCCGCGCTCACGGCTCCGCTCGCAGTGTGGCGGGCGACGACCACGAACCCGGCGACCGTCGCCCCGAGAATCACCGTCGGGAGCAGGACCGTGCGCAGGCTCACGCTGGCCGCCATCCTCCGACCATCGGCGATCCGCGCTCGAATTCCTTCCCCCGATCGGGGTAGCTAGCCGGTAGCCCGCGTCGCCTCCTCGAGCGCGACCTCGATCCACGCCGTCGCCGCTGCGAGTGCGTTCGGGTCGGCGGACTTGACGACGACCTCGACCTCGCTGCCCTCCGGACGAAAGCTCGGGTAGGACCCGACAAAGACCCCGGGGTGCTGCTCGCCCATCGCCTCGAGCACGGTGACGATCCGGCTCTCCGTCGTCCGATACGTCCGCCGCCAGCTGCCGATCGGTCCGCCTGCACGCAGCTCGTCGGCGATCGTCTCGAACATCGCCTCCATCTCCGCCGGCAGGCCCGGCATCACGTAGACGTTGCCGATTGCGAAGCCCGGCGCGCCGCCGAGCGGGTTGTCCAGCGCGCGACTGCCCTCGGGCAGCCGCGCCCACCGGGCCGCGTACTCGGGGTCGCGCCGGAAGCGCGCGCGCAGCCGGGCAGCGACCTCGGGCTGCTCCGCCTGCGGGACGCCGAACGCGGCCGCGATCGCCTCGCGCGTGAGGTCGTCCGGCGTCCCGCCGAGCCCGCCGGTGACGAGAACGAGGTCGGCTGAGACGGCGTGCTCGCGGACGAACGCCGCGACCTCTTCGATGTCGTCGCGGATGACCGCGATCAGGACCACCTCCACGCCGAGGCCGGCGAGTCGCCGGGCGAGCCAGCTCCCGTTCGTGTTCTCGACGTCGCCGGAGACGAGCTCGTTTCCGACCGTCACGATCGCGGCGCGCGCCACGGCCCGAGTATCTCATTCGCCGGGAATCGTCCCTCTCGGCGAGCCGTTGACCCGTCGGACGATCGGGCTCCCGTCGACCCACTCGACGATGTTGATGCACCCGTACGACTGGTCGATCCGGAAGAGCGCCTCGTCGGGGATCGCCAACCAGTTGGCGAGCAGGGCGCGGATCACGCCCGCGTGCGTGACCACGACGACCGATGCGTCCGGATGGCGCGCCTGCGCGCGCGCGACCGCGGCCAGGGCCCGCGTCCGAAAGCCGGCGAACTCCTCCCCGCCCGGAAAGCACACGCGCGTCGGAGCGTGCTGCCATTCTGCGTAGAGCGCCGGCCAGCGCGCCGCGGCTTCTTCGTACCGAAGCCCGTCCGCCTCGCCGAAGTCGAGCTCCCGTAGGCCGGGCTCGATCGCTGCCGCGATGCCGAGCTGCGCCGCGATCGGCCTCGCGGTCTCGACCGCTCGCCTCGCCGGGCTCGTGTACACCGCCACCGGGTCGAGCGACGGCAAGGCTGCCGCGAGCGCTTCCGCCTGTCGGTGCCCGTCTGCGGACAGTGCCACCTCGAGCGCGCCGCAGAACCGCCCCTTCGCTCCCTCGGGCTCGCCGTGACGGCAGAGAGCGAGCCGCGTCAACGCAGAGCGACGAGCGCGGCGAGCGCCGCGATCTCCGTCAGCTGGATCGTCGCACCGAGCGTGTCCCCGGTCACGCCGCCCAGCCA
>JBKPCT010000076.1:0-3311 GCA_046727515.1 Actinomycetota bacterium
GCTCCAGCCCCAGCTCGTCGAGGAGCGCAACTGCGTAGTCCGCCACGAGTCGCAGCGACGGCCGGCGGCACGGAACGGTCGAAGCACCCGCGCCGGGCGCATCCCAGGCGATGGTCGACCGTCGGTGCAGCGCGTCGCGCAAGGGATGCGTGAGCTCGAGGCCGGCCCCGATGCCGCTGGTCAGCAGCAGCGGCGGGCCCGCGCCCGTCACGGAGTAGCGGAGCCGCACGCCGTCGCTCGTCAGGTAATCGGCGCCGGCCGTCGTCATCCGCGGACGTAGAGCCCCGGCGCGGGGTCGATCGGCGGATGGGAGGACGAGCCGAGCCGGCGGGGCGCCCGTCGCTCGTCGCCGGAGCGTTTCGCGAGCCAGTCGAGCCAGTGATCCCACCATGTGCCCACGCGTTCGGCCGCCCCTGCCAGCCACTCGTCGGGAGCCTCCGGGAGCGCCCGGTTGACCAGAAAGCGCGACTTCGGGTTCCCCGGCGGGTTGACCAGGGCCTGGATGTGGCCGCTCGAGCTGAGCACGAACTGCGACTTGCCGCCGAGCAGGAACGGGGTCCTGTAGCAGGCCTTCCAGGGCGTTATGTGATCGGTCTGGGCGCCGACCACGTAGGCGTCGAGCGTCACCCTCCGCAGGTCGATCGGCGTCCCGCCGATCTCGAGCGAGTCGGGATGGGCGAGCGCGTTCGCGGCAAGGATGCGCAGGAAGTCGACGTGCAGGGCCGCGGGAAGGTTCGTGCTGTCCACGTTCCAGGCGAGGACGTCGAACGCGGGCGGGTCGTCCCCGAGCAGGTAGTTGTTGACCCAGTAGCTCCAGACGAGATCGTTCGGACGCAGCCAGGCGAACGCTCGAGCCAGCTCCTTCCCCTCGAGCAAGCCGCGCCGGCGGGACCGTCTGATTGCTCGGGCGACCGCCTGGTCTGTGCCGAACATCGTCAGCGTCGTCGGTGTCTCCGTGTCGAGCACGGTGACGAGGAAGGTCACAGAACCGGCCTGGGCGCCGCGGCGCCCGGCGAGCTGGGCGAGCGCGGCCGCGGCGGTGATCCCGCCCGAGCAGGCGCCGACGACATTGGCCGTCGGGGCGCGGGTGATCTTCCGGGCGACCGCGAGCGCCTGCTCGGTCTCCTCGACGTACCGGGTGAGGTCCCAATCCCGGTGCTCGACGGCCGGGTTGCGCCAGCTGATCATGAAGACCTGCTGTCCCCGCGCCACCGCGTGCTCGACCAGGCTGCGGCCGGGAGCGAGGTCGAGGATGTAGTACTTGTTGATCTGCGGCGGCACGACGACGAGCGGACACCGTCGTACACGGGGCGTCGTCGGCTGGTACTGGATCAGCTCCAGCACATCGGTGCGGTGGACGACCGCGCCGGGGGTGACAGCGGTCGTCTCGCCGAGCCGGAACGGGTCGGCGTTCACCATCGACGGCATGCCGCCGTTGTGCCGGAGGTCGTCGAGGAGGTTGCGCGCGCCGGCGACGAGGCTGCGTCCCCGCGTCTCCCGCGCCCGCCGGAGCGCGGCCGGGTTTCCGAGCAGGAAGTTGGTCGGCGCGGCCGCGTCTGCGAGCAGCGAGAGCAGAAAGCGCGCCTTGTCGGCGTCCTTGCCGTCGATCGGGACGGTGTCCGGCAGGCCCTTCAGCTCGCGCTCGAGGACCAGATAGAGCTGCATCCAGCGCCGATAGAGCGGGTTCGCCTGCCAGCTCGGGTCGGCGAAGCGCCTGTCGGCGGGTACGGAGGGACCGCCGTCGCCGGCGAGGATCGCCCGGCTCTCGCCCGTGAGCGCGCGCGCCTTGCGCCACAGGAACCCCGGCCGGCCGAGCGCCCGGGCGGCGACCTTGCCGGTCGCCGCGAGCGTGTCCGTAGGATCGACGCGCACGAACGGATTGGCGCCGAGGACTGCGTCGACGGCCCTGTCGCCGACCCTGCTCGGTCCGGCGCCGTTCGAGTCCGGACCGATCACACGGTCACCTCCCGCTTCAGGACCTCCCGCTTCAGGATCTTTCCGGTCGCGGTCTTCGGCAGCTCCTCGACGAACCAGACGAGCCGCGGGTACTTGTAGGCGGCGATCTGCTCCTTGACGAAGTCGCGGAGCTCGTCGGCGGTTGCGTCCGCACCCGGCTTGAGGGCGACCGCGGCGCCCACCTCTTCGCCCAGCTCGGGATGCGGGACGCCGACGACGGCGACCTCGCGCACGGCGGGATGGGAGTAGAGGACCTCCTCGATCTCCCTGGGATAGACGTTGTAGCCGCCGCGGATGATCAACTCCTTCTTCCGGTCGACGATGAAGAAGTAGCCGTCCTCGTCCTGGCGGGCGAGATCGCCGCTCGCGAACCAACCGTCGGCGGAGACCGCCGCCGCGGTCGCCTCCGGCTTGCGCCAGTAGCCCTTCATCACGTTGTGGCCGCGGATCAGGATCTCGCCGACCTCGCCGAGCGCGACGTCCCTGCCGCTCGCATCGACGAGCTTCATCTCGACACCGTCGACCGGCGTTCCGATCGACCCGGGCTTGCGTTCGGCACCCGGATGGTTGAACGAGGCGACCGGCGACGTCTCCGACAGCCCGTATCCCTCGAGAATGGTGCACCCGAACGACTGCTCGAAGCCGTGCAGCAGCTCCACCGGCAGCGATGCCCCGCCCGAGACGCAGACCTGCAGGCTCGAGACGTCGAGACGCCCGCGCTGATGATGGTTGAGGAGGGCGTTGTACATCGTCGGGACGCCCATGAACACGGTTACGCGGTCGCGCTCGACGATCTCGAGCGCCTTGCCGGCGTCGAACCGCGGCAGCAGCGTCACCGTGCCTCCCGCGAGCAGCGCCGCGTTCAGCGAGCAGGTCTGGCCGAACGAGTGGAAGAGCGGCAGCGAGCCGAGGACCACGCTCCGCGCGTCCAGGCCGAACAGCTGCCGCGAGACCTCCGCGTTCCGGGCGAGGTTGGCGTGGGTCAGCTCGGCACCCTTGGGCGTCCCGGTCGTCCCCGAGGTGTAGAGGATCACGGCGGTGTCCGAGGGGTCGCGTCGCGCGACCTCGGGAAGCGGGGCGACGCTTCCCAGCACCTGCTCGAACTCGCCTGGAGCGACGATCAGGCACTCGGTCCCGGTCTCGGCCGCGCCCTGCGCCGCCTCCTCCCCGAACCCGTGCCAGGCGGCAAGGACCTTGGCCTCGGAGTCTCCGAGCAGGTAGGCGACCTCGCGCCGCTTGAACAGAACGTTCATCGGCAGGACGGCGGCCCCTGCCCGAAGCACGCCGTAGTACACGATCGCGAAGTGTGGGACGTTCGGCAGCATCAGCGCGACGCGATCACCCGGCTCGACGCC
>JBKPCT010000077.1:0-12728 GCA_046727515.1 Actinomycetota bacterium
CGTCGGGCTCACCGAGGACGGCCGGCGGCTCGGCGTTCCCTGGCTCGGCTGGACGGACGGCACGTGCCGCTACTGCCGCAGCGGCCGCGAGAACCTCTGCGACCGCGCGCGCTTCACGGGCTACGACCTCGACGGCGGCTATGCCGAGCGGGTCGTCGCCGACGAGCGGTACTGCTTCCCGATCCCCGACGGCTACACGGACGAGGAGGCGGCACCGCTCCTATGCGCCGGCCTGATCGGCTACCGCTCACTGCGCCTCGCCGGTGACGCCGAGCGGCTCGGCCTGTACGGGTTCGGCGCATCGGCGCACATCGTCGCCCAGGTCGCGCGCCACCAGGGCCGGCGCGTCTTCGCGTTCACGAGGCCGGGTGACCTGGAGGGCCAGGTGTTCGCCGAGGAGCTCGGCGCCGAGTGGGCGGGCGGCTCGGACGAACGGCCGCCGGAGGAGCTCGACGCCGCGATCCTGTTCGCTCCGGTGGGGCAGCTCGTCCCGACCGCGCTCGCCACGCTTGCCAAG
Organism: Actinomycetota bacterium; assembly: GCA_046727515.1. Lineage (GTDB taxonomy): Bacteria > Actinomycetota > Thermoleophilia > Gaiellales > Gaiellaceae > DATBLE01. Next base: position 518 of record JBKPCT010000077.1, read on the forward strand.
GGCGGCGTCGTAGTCTCCGCCGGGATCCACATGAGCGAGATTCCGGCCTTCCCTTATGAGCTGCTCTGGGAGGAGCGCCAGATCCGCTCGGTTGCGAACTTGACCCGGGCAGACGGCGAGGAGTTCCTCGCGCTCGCCCCGGAGGTACCGGTCCGCACGCACATCGAGACCTTCCCGCTCGTGGCCGCAGACGAGGCGCTCACCCGCATGCGCGCCGGCCGCATCCGCGGCGCGGCGGTCCTCGTCCCCTGGCCCACGCGGGCTAGCGACACTCAGGTGCGTTGAGCGCGACGTAGACGGCGGGCACGGTTCGCCCGAGTGCCACTACACCGACCTTCTGTGCCGCGCCGACTGTGAAGATGAGGTCGCCGAGCCGGTAGGCGACGATCCTCCCGCCCCGGCGGAAGGGCTTCAGCTTCGCGCCGTACGCGCGCTTCAACCCGGCGACGGTCGAGCACGGGCCGATGTGCCTATCGGACTTCAGCGCCCGGTTCCAGGTGGTGACCGTGACGACTCCTGGAGTGCCCTTCTGGAAGTAGACCTCGACCTTCTGCTTCCCCGAGACGAGCCGCTGGTACCCCTCCTCGAGCCGATCGAGCCGCACGGGCTTCGCGAGGAGGGCATTCGCCTTCGCCTGGGCCATCCCGAGGTGGATCCCGGCGATGTCGTCCGGGCCGATGTCGAGCGCCTTTTGCGCGAATGCAGGAGGCGAGAGGAGCAGCGAGGCGAAGACGAACACCGCGACGGTACGCGGAATCACGCGGCGTAGCGTACTGATCTGCAGTGCGGCCGTAGACACTCGCTTTAAGACTCGGCAGATGGCGAAGTCGGTCTTCGACGAGGTCGACGACTGGCTCGACCGGGTCCAGCTCGTCGACGAGGGTGACGACGAGGTCGCCCGGTTCCTCGACACGCTTCGATCGGCCGCTTCGTCGTCGAGCTCGTCGCCCGCTACGTCGTCGTCTCCTACCTCCGGCGCGTCTCGACCGAGATGCGGAACCTCTACTGGCTCCGCGCGATCCAGTCGCCGGTCGGCACGCCGGGGCGGCTCGTGCTCCGTCGCGCGCGGGTCGAGGCGGAGGGGCTGATCGTGGTCTTCGAACGCCGGGAGCTCGGCCTGCCCTCGTTCGTCGTCGGCGGCGTCCTCGTCCCGATCGTCCTCGCGCTCGTGCGTTTGATCCAGAGCCTCAGCCTCACCCAGTGGTGGGCGTCGACGCTCGTCGCCGTCGTCGGGGCGCTCGTCGTGCTCCTGGTCTCGGCGGTCGTTCTCCGCGGCGCGGCAATGGCGAGCAGGCGAATCCGCCTCGCGACCCGCGCGCCGCTGCAGGCGCTCTGGGACGCGCTCGGCTCCGCCGGGAACCCTCCCCGGGATCAGAGCCTCAAAGCTTCGGTCGCGCGGCGCCGGACAAGTCGTGCCCGGCGCCGCGCGATGGGCGCCTATTCGGCCACGAACCGTCGGCCGACCTCTCCAGCGATCGGCAGTTTCTTCTTGTAGACGACGCTGCTGCTGGCGGACATCACTTTCGTGTCGAATGCCATCTGGACGACCATGGTCGCAAATGCCTTCGACATGAAGGTGAGCACCGCTGGATCGTTGTTGTTGTCCAAGTTGTCGCACCACCGGAAGGGGTTGTCGACACACCCTCCGTCGAAGCTCGGGATGTTGCCTTCGTAGTTCCCGAGGTAACCGCCGAACAGGTCGACTTCGGCCCGGGTCTTGCAGCAGTCCTGCCCTGTCAGCAGACCTCCGGCGGGAATTCCGACGGCGTTGAAGCTGAAGGCGTCGGTTCCGACCGGTGAGAACAGCTCGTGGTTGAGCCCGATCGAGCCGAAGTACGCGATCGCTTGATCCCGCGAGATCGTCGACGCCTTGTAGACCCGGTTGGGGAACGTGGCTGTAACGGTGCGGCTGAATAAATCCGGCCCCGCCGGATCGAGGACTCCGATGACGTAGTTGGGCGTGGCCGTGACATCCGCATCGAGGTCATAGCCGATGTGACTCAGTTCGTTCGAACTGAGGTTGTTGATGTAGTACGCGGAGCCCAGGAGGCCCAGTTCCTCGCCGCCGAACCAGATGAATCGCAGCTTGTTCCGCGGATTCACGTTCTTCATCATCTGAGCGATGTCCAGGATCGTCGCGGAGCCCGAGGCGTTGTCGAGCATCCCTGCGCCGTAAATCGCGTCCAGGTGTGCGTCGACGACGACGACGTGGTTCTTGTCGCCACCCTTTGATTCCGCGATGACGTTGTAGTCGTCGGCGTTCGGGGTGACGATCGCCTGAATACTGAGGTCCATGACCGGCAGTGCCGCTCCGGTCTGCACCGCTTGCTGATACTCGTTGTAGAGCTTGGCGCCGGTGTCGAAGGACGTGAAAGCCACCGGGATCGTCGGAATGATCGGATTTCCCGCCGCGTCGAGCAGGCTGCCTGACAGCAGAGCCGTGCGGCCGGGATTGCCCTCGTTGAAGATGATCACCCCAGATGCCCCTGCAGCCTGCGCATTCAGCACCTTCACTCCGAAGAAGCATGTACCTCGTTGAATCAACGCGATCCGGCCCGGGACGAAGCCGCTGAAGTCGGCCATCGTGCAGCCGCTCGACGAGCTGGGCGTCGGAGTCGGCGGGATGACGATGCCTCCGGCCGGCTGAAGCTGAGCACCGGTGGCCGTCCCTGTGCTCTGCCCAGGATTCCATTCATCGCCGACTACGAAATCGTGAGCAGTCGGCGACAGTTCCCTCAGAACCGGGATCGCTGTGTACGCGTAATACGTGAACTTGTACGGCTGGATCGTGACGTCGTATCCGGCGTCCTCCATCACCTTTTTGACATAGTCCACTGACGCCTTGTAGCCCGGTTCGCCGGAGTTGCGCGACGGATGCTCGTCGGCGGGGCTCGGATTGGCGTCGGCGATCGCCTGGAACGCCTTCATGTGATTCCAGAGATCATCCGTTGTGATGCAAGGCAGGAGCTTGCCCGGCGTGTCATTTACCTGGGTGTCGCAATCAGCCGATGTGCTCGCGCCCGCGCTCGGCGCAGCCAAAAGTCCTAGCCCCACAGCGACACAGACCAGCACCATCCACAAGTGCGGTCGCCGCGACCTCATACGTTCTGGCATATGTGACCATCCCTCCTCATTGGCTTGACCCGAAGCCGCGGCGGGGACGGCGGCGCGTCACGACGCGAATGTCCGCTGCGTCTCGACGACAGATCCCGTACCACGCGACCCCGAGGGTTCCCTCTCACGCGACCGCGATGGCTTCCCTCTCCCGCGAACGCGAAACTTCTCGCTCGGTCACGGAGCGCCGCCTCCCCAATGGGCCGGCGCCGGGACCGGAGTGGTTTATCGCGTAGGATCGCTGGCGGGCTTGCGGTGGCCGGGAACCGGTAGCGTCGTCTGGCTCAGCCGACGGTATCGCTGCGGCGCTCGAGGAGGAGCACGTCGCGCCAGACGCCGGCGCGTTGGCCGATGCGCTTGCGCCGGCCGACCAGCTCGAATCCGACGCGCTCGTGCAGGCGCAGGCTGGCTTCGTTCTCGGGGAAGATGCCGGTCTGGATCGTCCAGATCCCGGCCGCTTCGGTCGAGCTCACCAGCCGTTCGAGGAGGCGCAGGCCGACACCTTGTCGGCGTGCATTCGCGGCGACGTAGACGCTGTGCTCGACGACGCCCGCGTAGACGCAGCGGTCGGAGACGGCGCTCGCCGCCACCCACCCGCGCACGCGGCCGTCGCGGAAGGCGACGAAGCGGTGATCGGCGAGGTAGGAGGAATCCCACTCCTGCCAGCTGGGAACTTCGGTCTCGAAGGTGGCGTCGCCGGTGGCGATCCCTTCGGCGTAGATGCGAGCGACCTCCAACCAGTGCTCCGGCCGCAGCTCGATCGTGACGATCGGGGGCGCCTCGACGCGCATCAGCGCCGGCACGGTCCTTTCATCGTCGAACCCGTATCGGCCGCTGACGCTGCGCCGTGCGGCGCGCAGCGCGACTCGTCGCCCCCGGCCGGGGCGGCGGCAGGCTGCCGGCCTTCGCCTCACCCATCACAAGCTCCGCGGCCGTGGGGAAGCAAGCGATGCAGCGCTCGTTGATCCGAACGAGACTGCTCGTTCCTTCGTGCTCGACCAACACGAAGCAGGTCTCGGCCAGGCGCCGCAGATGCTCCGACACGGTCGACTGACCAACCTCGACCGCCGCGACGATCTCACCCACCGACAACGGCCGCCGCTCACGAGCAAGCAGGTTCAGGATCTGTATCCGTGTTGGATCGGCGAGACAGCGAAACCAGCTCGCATACAGCTCCGCTTCCTCCCGCTCCAATATCATCGCTAATCGACGATAGACGATAATCGCCATCCACGCAAACATCGGAACGGAAGCCTCAGCAAACGTCACAGCAGCCCTCGCCGCGCCAGCTCTCGCGACCCTCACTGACCGCGACAGCGGCGATGAAGAGCGCCGCGGCGGGGTCCATCCACCAGAGTCCGAACAGGGCGTTCGCGCCGAGACCGATCAGGAGCGCGATCGACAGGTAGGCGCAGAGTTGCGTCTGCGACGCCTCCTTGACTGCCGCCGGGGAGTTCAGCGCGCGGCCGAGGCGTCGTTTCCAGGCGGCGAGCAACGGCATCGTCCATGCGGTGAAGGCGGCGAGCCCGATTCCCAGCCAGCTGACCTCGGGCTCGTGGTCGCCGAGCAACGAGCGCAGCGCTTCGACGCTGACGTAGGCGGCGAGGACGAAGAACGAGATCGCGATCAGCTGCTGGGCTCGGCGCTCGGCGATCGGCGAGCCGAGCCGGGCACCGCTGAAGAGCCAGAGGACGACGAGACCGGCGAGCGCCTCGATCAGCGAGTCGGCACCGAAGCCGATCAGGGCGATCGAGCCGGCGGCCAGCCCGGCGGCGACGGCGACTGCGGCCTCCAGGACGTGGTACGCAATGCCGCCCCAGGCCAGCCGGCGCGCCTGCTGCTCGAGCTTCCGCCGCTCGCTCAGAGCTCCGCCGACCGTCGCCGCCTGCGGCCGTGTGAGCTGGAGCAGCCGATCGCTCACCGCACCGCCTCGATCGCGGCGCGGGAAGCCGCCGCCGGTCCGAGCACGCGGTCGAGCAGCTCGGCGCCGACGTCGGTCAGCGAGTAGAAGACGATCTTGCCGTCCCGGCGCGACGAGGCCAGACCTTCCTGCTTTAGCGCCCGCACATGGTGCGAGACGAGGCTCTGCGTGCGCCCGCTGATCCAGGCCAGGTCACAGACGCACAGCTCGCCGCCGTCGCGGAGCGAGACGGCGAGGCTGAGCCGGGTCGGGTCGGCGAGCGCGCGAGCCCGCGCGGCGGCATCCTCCGCCGCAGCAGCCGGCAAGCGCAACCGACGCAGCCTCTCGGCCTTCGGAAGATCGAGGCAGAGAACATCACAGCGCTCTTCGGACATGCGAACAATCTAATACTGATTGATTCGTTCTACGCGTGACCGGCCGCCGATCACGACGACGTTGCTCTGCGCCCAGGCCACTACCGCGTCCTCCGCGACGGAAAGCCGCTCCGCAAGGCGAACGGGATGCCGTTCATGCTCCCGTTCTCGCCCGACACCGTCCGCTGGCGCAGAGCGGCGATCGTCGAGCTGCGCAAGCTCGGCATCGACCAGTAGCACCGCCGGCCCCTGGTAAGCGGCGCGGGCCGCCGCGACACCAACAGGTGCTGGAGAGTCGCCAATGCAGACAGTCGAGGTGGCTGCTGCTCGACGGAGCCGATCCGGAAGCCGAGAGTGCCCCCGAGATCCTGGCCGGCTGTCCGATGTTCGACCTCAGCGCAGGAGAACCGCACTTCCGAAGATCGTTTGTCGACGCCAAGCTGCTTGCAGTCGAACAGGGCTTCGTGGTCGTTCGCAGCACACCCGAGGGCTTCGCTCGGCCGATCGTCACCTGCGAAGCAGGGCCGGGTCGAGTGCTGCTCCCACCGACCGTGGACGAGGTGCTGTTGGGCTTGATTCCCTCACGCGTGATCGGAATCACCGCCGAAGCGCGGCCCGAGAATGTGACAGAGATCACACCGCTTCGGCGGAGCGGCGGCCTAGGATCGGCCGAGCCGAAGACCGTGTTTCGGCAAAAGAGGTGGTACTGCATGGGTTTGATTGCGAAGGGGCTCGGCCGGTTGGCGATGGTGGTTGTCGCCGGCCTGCTCCTCTACCTCGCAGTCGTGATCGTCAACGGAACCGTGAGCGCGGTGACCGCCTCGGGCAACCCGGATCCGGACCCCGCCAATAGCAGCGCCGCCCAGCAGCTCTTCGACCAGGGCAAGGGGGTCTTCCGCTTCGACACCTTTGGCGACGAGGCCTTCTGGGGCGGAGCGCTCCAGCTGCACCGGGCGATCGAGGGCGAGAAGCTCGGCGGGGTCGGGCCCGGCGTCGGCCCAAAAACCGCGCTCGCCGTCGGCCTCAAGGTCGACTCCACGGCGCTGCCCAATTCGCTCAAGCACGCGCTCGCCGCCGGCCACGTCAACCTCGACGACCCGGCAACGCCACTCGCCCTGCTGAAGCTGAACGCGGTCGTCGGCCTCAAGGGCCTCTTCAACAGCGAGGGAACGCTGAGCTCGATCGGAATCACCTGCGCCTTCTGCCACTCGACCGTCGACGACTCCTTTGCCCCCGGCATCGGGCGCCGGCTCGACGGTTGGCCGAACCGCGACCTCAACGTCGGCACGATCATCTCGCTCGCGCCGAACAAGACGCCGCTCACAGACTTGCTCGGTGTCGACGAGACAACCCTGAACAAGGTCCTGGCCGCGTGGGGACCTGGGAAGTTCGACGCAGAGCTCGTCCTCGACGGGAAGGGGTTCCGCCTCGACGGCCAGACGGCGGCGGTGCTGATCCCGCCCGCCTTCGGCCTTGCCGGCGTCAACCTCCACACCTACACGGGCTGGGGCTCGGTCACCTACTGGAACGCATTCGTCGCCAACCTCGAGATGCACGGCAAGGGCAGCTTCTTCGACCCGCGCCTCAACGATTCCACGAAGTTCCCGATCGCCGCCGCGGCCGGCTTCGCGAACGTCCGCAACACGCCCGACCTGATTACCCCCAAGCTGGCCGCCCTCCATGACTACCAACTGGGCCTGCCGGCCCCGAAACCGCCGCCGGGCGGCGTCGACCCGGCGGCCGTGCAGCGCGGAAAGAACATCTTCAATGGGATCGGCAAGTGCGCGAGCTGCCACATCCCGCCGCTCTTCACCGAGCCCGGCCAGAACCTGCACCGACCGGCGGAGATCTGCACCGACTCCTTCCAGGCCGACCGATCGCCGACGGGCATGTACCGCACGACCCCGCTCAAGGGCCTGTTTGCCCACGCCAAGGGCGGCTTCTGGCATGACGGACGCTTCGCCGATCTGGCGGCCGTCGTCGCGCACTACAACAGCTGCTTCGGCCTCGGCCTGACCGCCCAGCAGCAGGCAGACCTCGTCCAGTACCTCAGGAGCCTCTAAGGAGCGCGTATAGGCTCTCGTGCTCCTCGCGGCAGGCCGGGCAGCCGGCAAGGTGCGCACGCAGGCCGGGGATGACGGCGTCGGCGTCCTCGCCTGCGAGCTCGAGCTCGACGTAGCGGTCGAGCTCCGCGAAACAGTCGTCGCAACCGATCTCCGGCTCGTCCGGGCCGAGCAGCCGCTCGACGGCCTGCTTCACGTCTCCTCGTTGCATCAGTTCGCTTCCCCCAGCCAGGCCTCGAGGGCGAGACCGGAATCCGTCAGGTGCCTGCGCAGCTTGCGTCGCGCGTCGTGCAGGGTCTTGTAGAGGGCGCCACGGGTCGTCCCCAGGTGCTCCGCCAGGACGTCGATGGGACGCCGTTGAGCGCGAGGGCGACGAGGACGCGGCGCTGGTGCTGCGTCAGCACCTCCTCGATCGCGCGCCGCAGCGTTTGCAGGAACTCGCTCTGCTCGGCCTCCTCGTCGGGGCCCGGCCCATCGCTCGAGAACAAGCTCCAAGTCTCCGGCTCCAGCGGCACCTCGCGTCCTTGCCAGGCGCGCTTGCGCAGCTTCACCGCCGCCTCGAGCAGCGCGAACTTGTATGCCCAGGTCGTGAAGCGGCTCAGACCCCGGAAGTCGCCGAGGCGCGCGAGCACGCTCATGAGCGCGTCGTCAGCCGCCTCGAGCGCGATGTCGTGGAGCTCGTCTCCGCGCAGGTGTGGAAGCGTGGGGCAGCGGCGGGCGGCCTCGAAGCGCGCCGCGCGCAGGAGCACGGCGTGCAGGCGGGCGACCGCCTCCTCGCGTCTCGGCCCCTCTCCTCGGAGTGAGTCCAGCCAGTCCCGCGACTCCGGATCGAGGGAGGTTCGGGGCGGCGAGTGCTCGGCCGCGGCGGGCTGGCGTACGACGTCCACGGGCGCGACGAGAGGAAGACTAGCCGCGCTCATGCGGCTGAAACCTCCTGCTCGAGCGCGGCCAGGATGCGGACGACGAGCTCGGGCGAACAGCCCCGCTCGCCGAGCTAGTAGCCACTGAAACTGTCGGTGGCGATCAGGGCGGGGTCGATGCCCGCTTTCTCGAGCTCCGTACTGACGGCTTCTGCCATAGCCGGCGGGCCGGCCACCATGTAGCGCGCTGCGTTCAGGTTGTCGCCGAGGTGCTCCCGGACGAAGTCGGCGTCGACCCGGCGCCGCTCGCCAGGCCACGCGTCGTCGTCGGTCATGGTGAGGATCAGGCGGACGTTCGGGTTCACTCGCGCGATCTCCTCCAACTCGTCGAGGAAGGCGGCGGAGGCGCGGTCGCGGCTCGAGTAGATCAGCGTCACGCGGTGCGGGAGCCGTTCGTCCTCGATGTAGCGGAGCATGGATCGGAAGGGCGTGATGCCGATCCCGCCTGCGACGAAGACCAGCGGGCGCGAGCTCTCCTCGGGGAGTACGAAGGTTCCTTTCGGCGGCTCGATCTCGACCTCGGTCCCGATCGCCAGCTCGGCGAGTGAACGTTTGAAGGCACTTTCGCGAAGGCGGGTACAGAGGCCGATCACACCCCGCTCGCTCGGCGAGGTGACCGCCGTGATGTGGCGACGGGTGCCCTTCTCGTCCTCGTAGGGCGGGTGGAGCAGCTCGACCCAGAAGTACTGGCCCGGGCGGTAGTCGAGCTCGGCGCCCGCGAGATCGAAGAGCACGAGCAGTGTCCCCTTCGCAACCTCCCGCTTCTGCTTGATCGCTGCGCGCATGCGAGGCCCACTCTAGGCTGCCTTTAGGCTGCTCGCTGCATTCGGGGTCGCTGTTCGCTTTCGAGCGAAGGCTGCCCGGCCGTCCGGCGGAAAGCGAAAGCGAGCCGCGTCAGCGTGAGCGCGCCCAGCAGCAATCCGAAGTCGCGGAGAGCGATGTCGTAGTACTCGGGCGGGTCGTTCGTCAGCAGGTTGACGACGATCCCCGTGAGCCAGGCGGCCACGAGGGGCGCCCCGATCAGCGGTGCCACGGCAACGATGAGGCCGGCTGTGATCTCGACCGCACCGACGAAGTACATGAAGCCCAGGGCACTACCGGGCGCGAGGTCGTTGATCCAGCCGGCCAGGTAGTCGGGCCAGTGCACGGTCCAGTTGAAGAACTTGTCGATCCCGAACAGGATCGGCGCGACCGTGAAGCCGATACGCAGAAGCCAGAACGACTGATGGGCGGCGCTGCGCACACGGTCAGGACGAGCTGTTGGAGTAATCACCTCCGAATCACCTCCTCGGTGGTCATGCTTATTTTGTGTCGGCGACCGCGCCGCTCTTACCAACCCACGTAAGACGCCGTCTCGCCCCGACACCAACCTCGAAGACGGCCGTCATCCGGCTGCCCGACACGAGGAGGTGTCAGATGAGCACCAAGTTGCTCTGGACCGGTGCGGTCGCTCTCGCGGCCGCGGCCACCGTTGCCGTAACACCCGCAGTCGTCGCCGCCGGCGGAAGCGGCAGGCAAGCCAGGGCCGCGGCGGCAGCGCCCCCGCCAAACCTCAGCAAGGTCGTCGCCTTCCACGAGGCGATGGACAAGCTCTGGCAGGACCACGTCACCTGGACGCGGCTGGTGATCGTCAGCTTCGCCGCCGACAGCCCCGACCTGAAACCGGCTCTCGCCCGGCTGTTGCGCAACCAGAACGACATTGGCAACGCGATCGAGCCCTTCTACGGGAGAAAGGCGGCAGCGAGCCTGACCGGCCTCCTCCTGACCCACATCAAGGAAGCGGTGCCGGTGCTGCAGGCGGCCAAGGACGGCGACAAGCCGGCCCTGAAGCAAGCGCTCACCGACTGGTACGCGAACGCGCACCAGATCGCCGCCTTCCTCAGCCGGGCAAATCAGGCCAACTGGCCGCTGCGCGCGACGACCAAGATGATGAACGACCATCTCAAGCTCACCACCGATGAGGCCGTCGCCCGCCTCCAGGGGCACTGGAAGGCCGACATAACCGCTTACGACAAAGTGCGGGGCGAGATCCTGATGATGTCCAATACGCTGGCCGCCGGCATCATCCGCCAGTTCCCAGACCGCTTCGCGTAAGGCTTCCTAGGGTGGTATCGCAGACATGGCCACGCGATGACCTCCTGATGCAACGCCCCGGCGGACGCGCGCAACTCGGCTAACCGGTTAGGCGCAGCACAATCAGGCAAACGGTCGAGGGAAAGGAGCGGACGGACGTGGCCGAGGCGCTGAGCGCGACGATGAGCGGAAGAGGTAGCGAGTGCTGATCGAGAGGAATGGCGATGCCCCCCGAGTGCACGCCAGCGCCCATATTGCCGCATCCGCGAGCGTCGTCGGCAACGTGCAGATCGGCGCTCGTGCCTACGTCGATCACGGGGTCGTCCTCGAGAGCAGCGGGCCTCCAGTTGAGATCGGCCAGGAGGTGATCGTCTTTGCCGGCGCGATTGTCCGCTCCGTCGGCGGCCCGAGCAGACCCGCCTTTCCCGCCCGCATCGGCGTGCGGACGCTGGTCTCGCCCTTGTGTGTGCTGACCGGCTGCACCGTCGGCGGGAACTGCTACCTGGCGACTGCTGCGATCCTGCTGCAGGGCGCGACGCTCGCCGACCACGTCCGCGTCGGCGCCGGCGCGATCGTGCACGCCGCCACTGTCCTGCCGGAGCGGGCGCGGGTAGGGATGCGACATATCGCGGTCCCGACCGCGGAAGGCTTCCTCAGCACCGCCGACGCGGAGCAGGCGCGCGCGGAATTGGCCAGGGCTGACTTCTTCGAGACGGCCTTCGGCGTGAACGAGGACGACCAGGCCGACCTCCATGCGCGGGTGATGGCCACGCTGCTCGACGAGGTACACGCGTGGCAGGACAAGCCCCTTACCCGCCCGGCGCACGAGAGGCGATGAACGGCGCCGCGAGCGACCTGTTCGCAGGATTCTCGCAGGCGGCGTTCGCGGTCAACGGGACGACCATCAAGGCCGTTCACGGCGGCTCGGGGCCGCCGGTTCTCCTCCTGCACGGCTATCCGCAAACCCATGTGACCTGGCACCGGATCGCGCCTCGGCTGGCGGAGAGTTTCACCGTCGTCTGCCCCGATCTGCGCGGCTACGGCGACAGCGCGAAGCCGCCCTCTGACCAGAGCCACGAGCCCTACTCGAAACGGGTGATGGCCCATGACCAGCTCGAGCTGATGCGCCACGATCGATCTCGCCCACGATCGTGCCGACAAGGGGGAACGGCTCACCTGTCCGCTGCTCGTCCTGTGGAGCGCGGGCGGGATCGGCTCCTCCTACGACGTGCTCGAAATCTGGCGCGAGCATGCGGATGCTGTGGCCGGGCGCGCGTTCGACTGCGGCCACTTCATCGCCGAGGAGCGATCCGAGGAGACAACCGCCGAGCTGATGGCCTTCCTGCACCAGGCGTGAGGAAGGCGGCGCGCCAGCCCGCGCCTCTGTCACCCCGGTCAGATTTCAAGCCTTTTCAGTCGCCGTACCCGCTCCACCGCGTGGACCGACTCGTGCCGATGAATTGTGTCGATAACTTAGCATGCTAAGATACCGAGGTGGAAAGGAATCTGAGCCGGAGCCTGCACGCGCTGACGGCGCGCCTCGACCGGGCCGCGGACGCGGTCTTGCGCGCCGAGGCCGGTCTGTCCTATCCGCGCTTCCTGGCCCTGTTCATGGTCCGCTCGCTGGGCGCCGACACCCAGCGCGCTCTGGCCGAGCGATTGGGGGTGAGCGAGCCCTCGGTGAGCCGGATGACGCGCGTGCTGGCCGAGGAGGGGCTGTTGCGGGTGGTGGCCGACCCGGGGGGCGGGAACCGTCGCCGGCTGACG
>JBKPCT010000078.1:0-13013 GCA_046727515.1 Actinomycetota bacterium
GCACGAACTCCTCACGGGTGGTCGAGGGCCGCTGTGCGAACCAGTCGTCGAACCGAGCGGCTCCGGTCGCGACGACGCGCTCCGCGGGGATGCCGTGCAGCTCGATCGCCTCGCGCCGTTGGGTCTCGTTCCAGACGAAGACACGCTCCGGGACGAACCGGAGCAAGCCCTTCGACGTCAGGTTGTCCCAGCTCGCGACGCAGATGCCGGTGCGGATCCCGAGCGAGCGCGCGGCCTTCAGGTAGTCGAGGAGCGGCGAGGCGAGGTCGATCAACGGCGAGACGAGCACGACCTCCGGTCGCTGCTCCCGCACGAACTCCGTAATGCGGCTCCCCGCGGGGACGCCGGCCTCGAGCCGCTCGCTGCGGCGGATCGACTGTGCGGCGAGCTCCGGATCGGTCCGCGCGTGGAGCCCACGCGCCTGCCTGAGCGCCAGCCTGCGTGTGACCGGGTCGAATCCCGCCGCGCCGGCGAGGTGGCTCTCGACCTTGGACGCCATCCGGTTGCGCAGCGCGGTCGACTCTGCGAAACGCGGGTCGGCGTAGCGACCGAGATCCCCGAGCGCGCGCGTCAGGAACGCGACCGACGACCAGCCGTCGAGCGTGCCCCGCCGCGGCGCCCGGCCGTGCGTGATCCCGGGCTGCGCGACGGCCGCACGGTCCAGGGCCGCGAAGTCTTCCGCGGTCCCCGCAAGCCAGCCGACGTGAACCCGGTGCCCGCGGCGCGCGAGCTCGGAGACGAGCTGCGCGTAGACACCGAAGTAGCCGGCGTGCTTGAGAACGAGGAGGACGCGCCGCGGGCTCATCGGCCGGTTTCCGGCCGCGATCACGCGCGCTCGTAGACGAGCACGCGTCCCTTGCGCGCCCAGTCCATGCGCTCCTCGAGCTCCTCGCGCCGGCGGAAACCCTCGAGCACGAACAGACAGCGCAGGAAATCCTTGGCGAGGAGGGTCAGGTGCGTCGGGTCGGTCTCGAAGTCCGTGGTGAAGTCGAGTAGCGATGCCGGCGAGGGATGGAAGCGCGTCGTCACGTAGACGAAGCGCGACGATGCGCGGCAGAGCTGCTCGACGGTGCGGCGCACCTGTAACACCGTCAGGTGCTCGAGCACCTCGCGGCAGATGACGAGATCGGCCGAGCGCTCCGAGACGTGCGGCTCGGCGACGTCGCCGACCATGATCTTCTCGCGCACCTCGGGCGGCGCGAGCTCACGCGACGACGGGCTGAAGTCGATGCCCTCGACCTCGACGCCGAGCTCGGCGAGGAAGAGCATCAGGAACCCGGGGCCGCAGCCGACATCGAGCACGCGCTCCGGCTCGAAGACGTCCTTGATCAAGGCCGGGTTGCGGTCCTCGACGCGGCGTCGTGTCTCGAGGTCGTAGCGGTTGCCGCCCTCGCGCCAGCCGGCGGCGTAGTAGTCGTCGTCGTAGTGCTCGACGGTCACCCGCTCCTGGGTGAGCACCGCCTGCTCGAATGCCTGCACGTCGTCGAGGAACGGGCTGTACGCGGGGGTTTCCGCGGGCACCGTCATCCGGCTCAGCCTAGCGGTACCCTCAGATTCCGGTGAAGTTCCTCTTCGTCATGCGGCACCCGGCCGCGGTGCGCTCGCTGACGTCGGTCCTCCGCCTGCTCGACGAGCGAGGCCACCGCGTCCACCTCGTGTTCGGCGGAGTGAAGCCGGAGGCGCACAAGGTGCTCCAGCGGCTCGCCGACGAGATGCAGCACCTGACCTTCGGGAGCCTGCCCGCCCGGAGCGCGCCCGGCTGGTCGAAGGACGCCGTCGGCTGGCAGCAGCTCGCGCGGCGCCTACGCTCCGACTCGGACTACCTGCGCTACCTGGAGCCGTCCTACGAGCAGGCGACTGCGCTGCGCGCCCGCGCCGAGGCGAACGCGCACCCGGCCGTTCGCCGTCTGGGGCGGGCTGCACACGCGGTCGGCCCGCGTGCCGTTCACGGGCTCAGGCGAACGCTCGAGCTCGTCGAGCGGAGCCTGGAGCCGCCCCCGCACGTCGTTCGCTTCCTCGAGGACTTCGACCCGGACGTCGTCGTCGTCACGCACCTCGCGCGCGACTCGGTACAGGCCGACTACGTCCGCGCCGCGAACCGGCTCGGGCAGCACAGCGCCTACCCGGTGTTCAGCTGGGACAACCTGACGAACAAGGGCCTCGTACACGAGATCCCGGAGGTCGTGCTCGTCTGGAACGAGATCCAGGCCAAGGAGGCGGTCGAGCTGCAGGACATCCCGCGCGAGCGGGTTCGCGTCCTCGGGGCCTGGTCGTACGACCACTGGTTCGACTGGCGGCCGAGCACCTCGCGCGAGGACTTCTCTGCGCTGGTCGGGCTGCGCGCCGACCGGCCGATCGTCCTTTACGTCTGCTCGTCCGGCTTCGTGGCCCGCGACGAGGTCGCGTTCGTGCGGGGCTGGCTGGCGGCGCTGAGGGCGCATGGGAGCGATGCGGGTGTGATCGTTCGCCCGCATCCGCGCAATGCCGCGCAGTGGGCCGGGGTCGCGCTCGACGATCCGCAGGCGACGGTCTGGCCGAGGCTCGGCGAAGAGCCACTCGAGGCCGAGTCGCGCAAGAACTACTTCGACTCGATCTACCACTCGTCAGCGGTCGTCGGGATCAACACGAGCGCCCAGATCGAGGGCGCCGTCGTCGGTCGGCCTGTGCACACGGTGCTCGCCGACGAGTTCCGGGAGACGCAGCAGGGGACGCTCCACTTCCAGTACCTGAAGGCGGACGAGTTCGGACACCTATACGTCGGCCGAACGCTCGACGAGCACCTCGACCAGCTCGAGGTGTCGCTGCGCGGCCGCGAGGACGACGGGCGGAACGAGCGCTTCCTGCGCACGTTCGTCCGCCCGCGCGGCCTCGACGTCGCGGCCACCCCGCTCTACGTCGAGACGCTCGAGGAGCTCGGCTCCCGGCCCCGCCGCACGCCAGAGCCCGCGCCCGCGCCGCTGCTCCGGCAGGCGCTGGCGCCGGTCGCTGCCGCTGCCGGCAAGCGCGCCGCCGCGCGGACGAAGCCGCCCCACCGCGACGCCTTCGACGAGCTCCGCGGTGTGCTGCGCATGGTCAAGCGCGGCGAGGGCGAGGTCGTCGCCGGGCCGTGGCTCGGCAGCGAGGTCGAGGAGCTGCTCTACTGGATCCCGTTCCTGCGCTGGGCCCAGACCGCGACGTTCGGCCTGCGGGATCGGCTGACCGTGGTCGCGCGGGCGTCCTCGGCGGCCTGGTACGAGGGCGTCGGCTCCACCCATGCCGATGCGGAGGACTTCGAGGGCGAGGCCACGATCGAGGCGGGGCTGATCGAGCGGCTGCGCGACGAGCTCGCCGCCGGCGACCCGAAGGCACCGTTCTCGCGCCGCCGGCTCGAGTTCCCGTCGCCCGAGCCGCCAGGCCGCGACCGCGCCTACGTCGGGCCTTGGGGCGTCGAGGCGGTGCTCGCACTCCTAGACGGTGGGCCGGCGATCGTCTACACCCCGCCGGATGCGCGCGACCGCAAGCTTGTCGAGTCGTTCCTGGGAGGGCGCCTGCACGTCGCGGACTCGCCGGAGGACGCCGAGCGCCTCCTGGACGCATCAGCCGAGCCCGCGCAGATCTGATGCCAGCTGGAATCGCCTTCGGCGCGTCAGCGGGCTTTGCCCGGTGACGCTGCAGGACGACAGGGCTGCGGAGTGGGAGCAGCTCGGGGAGGCAGAGGAGTACGCAGCCCTCGTCCGCCAGCGGCTCGAGCACCTCGTCCCAGTCGCCGAGCCGCTCGTTCTGTGCTCTCAGATCCAGCGCTCGGGCGGGACGCTGCTCAGCCAGCTCTTCGACGGGCACCCCGAGTGCCACGCGCATCCGCACGAGATCAAGATCGGCTATCCGCGCGAGGCGAACTGGCCGCCGCTCGACCTCGAGCGGCCCGGCGAGTGGTTCGAGCGTCTGTTCGAGAAGAAGGCGCTCACGCACTTCGTCGAGGGCTACCAGAAGCGTGGGGCCAAGCTGGAGGGCAAGAGCTACCCCTCGTACGACGTCTTCCCGTTCCTCTTCCTGCCGCGGCTCCAGAAGGCGATCTTCGACGCCTGCGTGGCCGGACGGGAGGTCCACGGCGACCGGGACATCCTCGACTGCTACTTCACGTCGTACTTCAACGCCTGGCTCGACAACCAGAACCTCTGCACCGGGCCGAAGAAGGTCGTCACCGGCTTCACGCCGCGGCTGGCGATGGATCCCGGAAACCGCGACAAGTTCTTTGCCGCCTACCCCGACGGCACGCTGATCGCGATCGTCCGCGAGCCGCACTCGTGGTACGAATCGGCGGTCAAGTACAGCCTCAGGCGCTTCCCCGACGTCGAGACCGCGCTCGGACTCTGGCGCGGGTCGGCCGAGGAGGCGCTCGATCCGCGCGTGGTCGCCGTCACCTACGAGCGGCTGGTCGGGCGACCGGAGGAGGTCATGACCCGGATCGCCGAGCGGATCGGTATCGCAATGTCGCCGGTGCTGCTCGAGCCCACGTTCAACGGCCGGCCGATCCGCGCGAACTCGGCCGACGAGGTCGCGCAGTACGGCATCCTCGCGACGCGGACCGGATCCTCGCTCGACGCCGAGACTGCCGCGCAGGTGACCGGGCTCGCGGGCGATCTCTACGACCGCGCCGCGGCTGTCTCGGTCTAGGGGCGCCGCTACCATCAAGCCCGTGCCGAGCGGCAAGCCGCTGAACATCGTCTTCGTGATGGAGCACCCGGGCGTGGGGTCGCTGATGCCGGCGCTCCGGCTCCTGCACCAGCGCGGACACCACCTGAAGCTCGGCTACGAGACGCTGAAGTCCGTTGAGTCGCATCGAGAGCTGCAGGAGCTCGCCGACGACTGCCCTGGGATCGAGTTCATGCAGCTCCCGGCGATGGGCAACTCGGGCTGGGTCGCGCTCGCGGCCTGGCTGCGACGGAGCATCGACTACCTGCGCTACCTCGAGCCGCGCTACCCGGCGGAGACGCGGCTGCGCACGCGCGCCGCGCGCAAGGCTCCCGGAGCGACGCGGAACCTTGCGCGCGCCGCGAAGCTCCTCGGCCCGACTGGAATCGGGGCGCTCAAGGGCTGGTTCCAGGTGCTCGAGGCCTGCCTCGCCCCGCCGAAGCACATCCAGTCGCTGCTCGCCGACGAGAGCCCGGATGTCCTGCTGCTCGCGCACCTGTTGCCGATCGGAACGACGCACGCCGACTACCTGCGCGCGGCGAAGCGGCTCGGGATCCGGACGGCCTTTCCGGTCCGGGGCTGGGACAACCTGACGAACAAGGGCCTGCTGCGCGACGCGCCCGAGGCGGTGCTCGTCTGGAACGACCTCCAGGCGAAGGAGGCGCGCGAGCTGCACCGCATCCCCGAGCAGAACATCCGGCTGACCGGCGCGCCCCTTTGCGACCCGTGGTTCGAGCGCGAGCCGAGCCGCACGCGAGAGGAGTTCTGCCGCGACGTCGGCCTGCGAGCCGACCGCCCGATCGTGCTCTACGTGTGCTCGTCGGGCTTCGTCGCGCGGAACGAAGTTGACTTCGTCCGCAGGTGGATCGAGCGGCTGCGTGCCCGCGGAGCGCCGTTCGCCGGGGCCGGGTTCCTCGTCCGCCCGCACCCGCTGAACGCCGCCCAGTGGGCCGACGTCGACCTCGGCGAAGGCGCGAAGGTCTGGCCGCGGTTCGGCGAGGCGCCGCACGACGAGCGGTCCCGTGACAACTACTTCGACTCGCTCTATCACTCGGATGCCGTCGTCGGCATCAACTCCACCGCCCAGATCGAGAGCGCAATCGTCGGGCGGCCGGTGCACACGATCCTTGCCGACGAGTTCAAGGAGACCCAGCAAGGGACGCTGCACTTCCACTACCTGAAGGCGGACGAGTTCGGACTGCTGCACGTCGCGCGCACCTTGGACGAGCACGCCGAGCAGCTCGAGGCCTCGCTCCGGGGTGAGGGCGACGACGGGCGGAACGAGCGCTTCCTGAGGCGATTCGTTCGCCCCCTCGGGCTCGACCGCTCGGCGAGCGGACTCGTCGCAGACGCGGTCGAGGAGCTCGGCCGGTCGCCGGCGCCCGCCCCCGCCCGTGGCCCGCTGCTCGCCCCCCTCGTCCGCGCGGGGCTCGCTCCGTGGGCCTGGCTCGCCGGCCGCGGCACCGCACGCAGGCTCGAGACGCGCGCGGCCGAGCAGACGCCGACACGTGAGCTGATGCGCCTCGTCCGCAAGCGCGCGCTACACCGCACGGGCGCACCGGTCGTCGCCGGGCCCTGGACCGGGGACGAGATCGGCGAGCTCCTGTACTGGATTCCGTTCCTGCGCCGGCTGCAGGGGCTCGACAACGGCCTGAAGGAGCGGCTGTTCGTCATCCGCCGCTCGGCGGGCGCTGCGTGGTACGACGGCATCGGCGCCGGCCAGGTCGATCTCGAGCGGCTGATCCCCGACGAGCCGCCTGACGAGGTCACCGAGGAGGAGCTGCAGGGACCGCTTCGCGACGAGATCGCGCGCACGTTCGGCTTCGGGAGCCGTGCCTTCCGGGTGCTGCCGGCGGGCCTCGTCGCGGCGACCCGCGAGGCGCTGGCCGGTCAGAAGCCGTCGGAGCGCAAGCGCCTGCTCTCGTTCCAGCCGCTGAGCGCGCCGGAGACCGACATCGAGCTGCCGGAGCGCTTCGTCGCGGTCGGGGACGCGGAGCTCGCCGCTTCGCTCCGCGAGCGCCTTCAGGTCGTCGACCTCCATCCGCTCGACCGCGCCGCGCAGACGGCCGCGCTCGCCCGCTCCGCGGGCTATGTCGGGCCCTACGGGCCGGAGGCAATCGTCGCGGTGCTCTGCGGGGTCGACGCGGTCGCGTTCTCGTCCGAGGTCGAGCCGGCGGACGAGCACGACCTGAAGCTCGTCTCCTCCTACCTCGCCGAGGCGCCGTTCGGGCAGCTCGAGGTCGATGCAGGCGGCGACCCGGAAGAGCGCGCAGCCCGGCTGCTCGAGACGACGCAGGCACTCGCCGCCGTCTAGCTCGTGGCCACGGCTGTCCCCGCCTGGGAGGTCGACGACTTGACCGACTACCGGGCGCTCGTCCGCGCCCGGCTCGACCACGTCGTCCCGGTCGTCGAGCCGCTCGTCCTGATCTCGCAGATCCAGCGCTCGGGCGGCACGCTCCTGCTCCAGCTCCTGGACGGGCACCGCGGGTGCCACGTCGACCCATACGAGCTGAAGATCGGCCACCCGAAGAAGCACAACTGGCCGCCGCTCGACGTCTCGCAGCCCGATCGCTGGTTCGAGATGCTCTACTTCCGCGGCACGGTCGAGCGGCTGCGCCGCTCCGAGCGGACGCGGCGGCCGGAGTCGGGCCGCAGCGTCTTCCCGTACCTCTTCTCGCCGCGGCTGCAAGCGCAGGTCTTCGACCGCTGCATCGTGACGCGGCCGCCGCAGAGCGACCGCGAGATCCTTGACGCGTACTTCACCTCGTACTTCAACGCCTGGCTCGACAACCACAACCTCTACACCGGGCCGAAGCGTGCGGTCGTCGGGTTCACCCCGCGGCTCGCGATCGATCCGGGGAACCTCGAGCGCTTCTTCGCCGCCTACCCCGACGGCGTGCTGATCTCGATCGTCCGCGACCCGCGCGCCTGGTACGAGTCGGCGGCGAAGCACATGCCCGAGCACTACCTCGACATCGACGGGGCGCTCGCGCTCTGGAATGCGTCGACCGACGCGACGATCTCGGCCGCCGACCGCTACGGGGATCGGGTCCTCGTCCTCACCTACGAGCAGCTCGTCGGAGACCCGGAGGCGACGATGCAGCGGGTCGCCGACCGGATCGGGATCGACTGGGCGCCCGCGCTCCTCCGGCCGACGTTCAACGGCCGGCCTGCGCGGGCGAACTCGAGCGACCCGGTCGCGGGCGAGGGAATCCTGCCCGAGCGTGCCGTCGCCTTCCGCGAGTCGCTCGCCCCGGAGACGGCCGGGCGGATCTCCGAGCTCGCGGGCGGCCGCTACGACCGCGCCGCCGCCCTCGTATGAATCGCTCGGCAGAGCGGCCGATGAGGATCCTCTTCGTCCTCGAGCACCCCGGTATCGGGCCGCTCGTCCCGATGCTGAGGCTGCTGCACGAGCGCGGCCACTCGATCCACCTCGCGGCGCGGCGCGTGAAGTCCGGGCACTCGCACAACGAGTTGCAGGCGCTCGCGGACGAGTGCGAGCGGATTGACTACACGAGACTTCCCTCCGGCGCCGGCTCGAAGCTCGCGCGCGAAGTGCGGCTCGCGCTCGACTACCGTCGCTACCTCGATCCGCGCTTCCGGGACACGCCGAAGCTCCGTGCTCGGGCCGCGAAGACCGCCGTGCGGCGCTTCGACCGAGTTCCGAGTGCAGTGCTCCGTGCGGTCGAGCGCTCTCTGCCGCCGCCGGACTACGTCACCCGCCACCTCACGGAGGAGCGTCCGGACGTCCTGCTCGTCACGCCGCTCGTCGAGCTCGGCTCGCGGCAGGCGGACTGGCTTCGCGCCGCGAAGCGGCTCGGGATCCGCACTGGGTACCCGGTCTTCAGCTGGGACAATCTGACGAACAAGGGCCTCGTCCGCGACGAGCCCGACCTCGTGCTCGTCTGGAACGACCTCCAGGCACGCGAGGCCGAGGAGCTGCACGGGGTCTCGCCCGCACGGATCCGGATCACGGGCGCGCCCGTCGGAGATCCGTGGTTCGACTGGCAGCCGAGTCGAACGCGCGAGGAACTCTGCAGCGACGTCGGGCTCGACCCGGGGCAGCCGATCGTGCTCTACGTGTGCTCCTCGGAGTTCGTCGCGCCGAACGAGGTCGAGTTCGTCCCGCGCTGGGTCGAGCGGCTGCGCTCGTACGGCGGCATGCTCGCCGAGGCCGGCTACCTGATTCGGCCGTACCCGGACACGGCGCAGCGCTGGATTGCGGCGGGCCTCGACCGGGCGCAGGTCTCGGTCTGGCCGCGCTTCGGCGAGTCGCCGCACGACGAGGCCTCGCGTCGTAACTACTACGACGAGATCCACCATGCGGCTGCGGTGGTCGGGATCAACACGACCGCCCAGATCGAGAGCGCGATCGTCGGGCGGCCCGTGCACACGATTCTCGCCGAGGAGTTTTCAGAGACACAGCAGGGGACGTTGCATTTCCGTTACCTGGAGGCGGACGATTTCGGCCTGTTGCATGTCGGCCGCACGTGGGACGAGCACGCGGCGCAGCTGGAGGCCTCCCTGCGCGGCGAGGGAGACGACGGGAGGAACGAGCGGTTCCTGCGGCGGTTCGTCCGTCCGCTCGGGCTCGACCGCTCCGCGACCGAGCTCGTCGCCGACGCGATCGAGGAGCTCGGTGCGCGGCCGGCGCCCGCGCCGGAGGACGCCCCCTCGTACGCGCCGCTCGTGCGGGCGTTGACGGCGCGGCTCACCACCGGCAGCGGCTCGAAGCGAGAGCAGACGCGCATGACGAGCCCGGCGCGCGAGCTGCGCCGCGCGGTCGACCGGCTTGCGCGCGGCAAGGCGCCGATCGTCGCGGGCCCGTGGACGGGTGACGAGATCGGCGAGCTCCTCTACTGGATCCCGTTCCTGCGCTGGGCCCAGACCGCAAACATCGGACTGCGCGAGCGGCTGTACATCCCACGCCGTGCCGAGCACGACGCCTGGTACGCGGGGATCGGCGCGGGGACCGAGGCTCCGGCCGGCGCGGAGCCGCTCCCCCCGGAGCTCGTGCTCGCGGCGCGCTCGGAGCTCGCGCGCCAGGACCCGGGACGCCGGATTCAGCACCGGCTGCTCGAGTTCGCGCCGCTGCCGGGCGGCGCCCCGTACGAGGGGTCATACGGTGTCGAGGCGTACCTCGCCGTCCTCGGCGGACACCCGGCGAACGTCCACGGCGCCGAGGTCGCAAACCCTGACGACCTGCTCGTCGCCGACGCCTTCCTCGCCCGACCGCCGTTCGGGCGCCTCCAGACCGACCGGCGGAAACCCGCGTGGGAGCGGCTCTCCGAGCTCGAGGAGTGCGCAGAGCTCATGCGCATGCGGCGGGAGCATCTGGTCCCGGTTCAGGAGCCGCTCGTCCTGATCTCGCAGATCCAGCGCTCCGGCGGCACCCTGCTCAGCCAGCTCTTCGACGGTCACCCCGAGGTGCACGCCCATCCACACGAGATCTGCATCGGCAAGCCGGACAAGTGGGACTGGCCGCCGCTCGACCTGTCGGCGCCGGAGACGTGGTTCGCGACGCTGCACGAGCCGCTGCTCGCCGAGTGGATCGAGACCGGGTACGTCAAGGACCAGACCGCGCTCCGCAAGCAGCGCGATCCGGACGTTCTCCCGTTCGTCTTCTCGCTGAAGCTGCAGCGCGAGATCTTCGAGCGCTGCGCCGCCGGCGCCGAGCGTGAACGCGACGTGCTCGACGCGTACTTCACCTCCTACTTCAACGCCTGGCTCGACAACCACAACCTGTACACGGGGGCGAAGAAGGCGGTGGTCGGGTTCACGCCGCGGCTGGCGATGCAGCTCGATCGGGTCGAGCGCTTCTTCGGCGCCTACCCGGACGGCCTGCTCGTCTCGATCGTCCGCGATCCACGGGGCTGGTACGCGTCCGCCCGGCGGCACCGCAAGTACTACGCAGACCTCGAGCAGTCGATCGGGCTCTGGCGGGCGTCGACCGAGTCGGCGATCGAGGCGGCAGAGCGCTTCGGCGAGCGCGTCGTCATCCTCACCTACGAGCAGCTGCTCGAAGACCCCGAGGCGAGCGTGGCCGGCCTCGCCGCCCGGATCGGAATCGCGCCGACGCCAGACCTGCTCGTCCCTACCTTCAACCGCCTCCCCATCCGGGCCAACTCGTCGGAGGCGGTCGAGCGCACCGGCATCCTCCCCGAGCGCGGCACCGCCTATCGGGACGTCCTCGAGCGCGCCGAGATCCGGGCGATCGAGCGGCAGGCAGGCGATCTGTACGAGCGGGCGGCGGCGCTCGGCTCGGAGGAGGCCCCGATATCGTTCGCGACATGACCAGCCGTCGCTCGCCTGCAGCTCGCTCGTTCCTCTCGGACCCTTCCCCACGCTCATGGGGCGGGGTCCGCCCATGAGCGCGCGGCGCCTGCGAGTCCTCTTCTTTGCAGGCGGACCTCGCTTCTACATGCGGCAGTTCTCCTCGCTCGTCACCGAGCTGGCGGCGCGCGGGCACGAGGTCCACGTCGCTTTTCAGCCGACGAAGGGCGAGCTCGAGGAATCGGCGAAGCAGCCGGGGGTGACGCACGGCTTCGCGCCGACGCGCAGCGACGGGGACGGCTGGCGCTCGGTCGCCTGGCTCGTCCGCGGCCTCGAGGACCTCGCGCGGTACGCGCACCCCCGCTACCAGCGCGCGCCCGAGCTGCGCGAGCGCATGACCGCGAAGATCACGGGGCAGCTCCGGAAGTCGAACGAGTTCGAGCCGGTCGTCCGGCGGTTCGCCATGCATCTTGCGCAGCGGCTGTCGGCCGGCCCGGACGCCGCGCTCTCCGAGCGCGTGATCCGCAGGGCCGCGCGGCTCGAGCAGGCGATCCCGACGAGCCCCGAGATCGACACGTACATGCGCGAGCGCGCGCCCGACGTCGTGCTCGCGACGCCGGTCGTCAACCGGGCTTCGAACCAGGTCGAGTTCCTGAAGAGCGCCCACGGGCTCGGCATCCCGGCGGCGACACTGGTGGCGAGCTGGGACAACCTGACGAACAAAGGCCTGCTCAAGTGGGTGCCCGAGCGCGTGTTCGTCTGGAACGAGATCCAGCGCCGCGAGGCGGTCGAGCTGCACGGGATGCCCGCGAATCGCGTGGTCGCGACCGGTGCGCAGCTCTTCGATTCCTGGTTCGAGCGGCGGCCGAGCATGGAGCGCGAGGAGTTCGTTCGGCGCATGGGCCTGGACTGGGCCGAGCCGTACGTCCTCTACACCTGCTCCAACCCGGCGATGACCGAGACGCCCGAGTCGCGCTTCGTGCTCGAGTGGATCGCGGCGCTCCGCTCGGCGCCGGACGAGCGGCTGCGGCGGATCGGGATCGCCGTCCGACCGCACCCGAACGACGAGGGCCACTGGCGCGAGATCGACCTCTCCCGCTTCGGCAACGTCGCCGTCTACCCGCGGGAAGGCACGCTCCCCGTCACCGACGACGCGCGGGCGGACTTCTTCGACTCGCTCGCCCACAGCGCCGCGGTCGTCGGGATCAACACGACGGCGATGATCGAGGCGGCGATCGTCGGCACGAGTGTCCTGACCGTGCTGGCGCCGGACTTCGCGCAGGAGAGCACGCTGCACTTCCACTACCTGCTCGAGGAGAACGGCGGGTTCCTCCACGTCGCCGCCGCGCTCGACGAGCACTTCGCGCAGCTCTCGCAGGTCCTCGACGAGGACGAGGCGGGCGCCGAGCGGCGGCGGCGCTTCGTCGAGTCGTTCGTCCGGCCGCTCGGGCTCGACCGGCCCGCGACGCCGATCCTCGCGGACGCCATCGAGGAGCTCGCCACGCTGCCGGTCGAGCGCTGGCGGCCCGCGCCGCTGCGGCCGGTGCTCGCGGCGGAGGCGGCACTCTGCGCGCTCGCCGCCAAGCGTTCGGGAGGTGCAAAGCGCGGTAAGCCGCGCCGGATCAGCGCTCCTGCTGAGGGTTAGCCGTGAAGGTCCTCTTCTTCGTTCGCGAGCTGCCGTACGTGGACCGGATCTACGCGCCGCTGATCGACGAGCTGATCGATCGTGGGCACGAGGTGCATCTCGCCTTTACGAAGAAGACCCGCTGGCACCGGATCCAGCGGGGCCTCGCCGTCATCGAGCGCGAGGGCCTGACCTCCGGCTACGCGCCCCACCGCCGCCAAGCGGACGGCTGGCGCCGGGTCGCCTGGCTCGTGCGCTCGATCGCCGACCTCTCCCGCTACGCGCATCCACGCTACGACCGGGCTCCGCGGCTGCGTGCGCGCGTGACCGAGAAGGTCCTCGTCCGGATCGAGAAGGGGACCTACCTGGAGCCCCTCGGCCGCGAGCTGGCGCTGCGCGTCGGCCGTCGGCTCGCGTCCGCGACGGACGCCGCGTACTCCGCGCG
>JBKPCT010000079.1:0-5293 GCA_046727515.1 Actinomycetota bacterium
GCTCGCGCGACTCGCGGAGCCGGTCGATGCTCATCGGGCCTCAGGGGCCAGCCGAAGGCGAGCGACGTTCAAGGGGCGAAGCGTACGGTCAGCGTAGGGCGGCGACCAGCGAGATCGTCCCGCGCAGGCCCGAGAGGTCGATCGTCCCGGTCGCGCGGTCGAAGGGCCGCGGGCGTCCCTCGACGCGCACGGCGACGACCCGTCGACCGGTCGGCACGCGCAGGCGGAGCCGGAGCGACACCGGCGGGCGCCGCGTGGGCACCTCCACGGTCGCCTCGATCTGTCCGGAGCCTGCGTCGATCTCGTAGGAGACCGGCCCGAAGCTGGTCGGCGCGCCGCGCACCGCGACGGACTTTCCGGGCGCGAGCCAGCCGCGGGGCGTCGCGTACGCGAGCTCGAGGCCGAACGGGCGGCCCTCCCGCGTCGTCTCGTGGACGAGCATCAGCCGAAGCGTCTCCAGGAAGGCCGAGTTCGAGGCGGCGTTCGGGGGCAGGTACATCGATCGGAACGCGGCGCCCCGGAGCGGCGCGACGGTCGCCGCCTCTCCGGAGACGAACGTCTCGGGCGTCATGGCCGCGCCCAGCATCCCGTAGAGGCTGAGAACGAGCTGGTCCGGCCTGTCGTTGTCGGCGAGGAAGCGGGCGACGGCGAGGCCGTAGACCTGGTCGGTGCCGGTGACGGGGTAGCGCGTCTTCCCGCCGTACAGCGAGTAGGCGCCCGCCCGCACGAGGCCGAGCAGCCGCGAGCCGTGACCGAGCATGTAGCGGAGGATCTCGCTCGCCTGTCGGCCGTGGGGGGCGAAGAACCCGGTGGCGAGCGCGTAGGGCATCACGAGGTTCCAGTAGCTGCCGAGCCGCGAGCGGGTCAGCGCGTCGAACGGCTTGTGCTTCGCGAGCAGGACGGCGGGGACGAAGAGCGAGCCGTCCTTCAGGCGATGCGACGAGGCGCGCACCGCCCGCTGCAGGCCGAGCTTGAGCCGGAAGGCGAGCCCACGCGCGCGGGCGGCGTGCGCGGGTCGGCCGGTCGCCGCCCAGACGGCGGCGATCGCGTTCAGTCCCTGCCAGACCGACGCCTGAGCGTGCAGCCCGTAGACCCTGGTCGCGATGTCGGCGGAGAAGCGCTGCTGGCGGAGGAGGCGGTGCGGATCGCTCCGCAGCTGCCGTCCGAAGACGGTCATGAACCAGTCGATGCGCCGCGTGACCCAGTTCAGAAAGGCGCGGTCTCCGGTCAGCTGGTAATAGCGGGCGCTCGCGATCATCAGCTCGCCCATGCGCCAGGTCGACGGCGCCAGCGGGAACCGCCGGAAGGACGTGCCGAGGATCTGCCGCATCACGCCGGTGAAGCCGTAGCTCCCCATCACCTCGGCCACGTCGAGGCTCTCCGCGGAAGAGAACTCCTCGTACGGATTGCCGATGCTGTAGCGCCAGGTCAGCGCGAGATCCTGCTCGAGCAGACTGCGCTGGGCGTTCATCACAACCGGCTCGGGGACGTCGTAGGTCACGGCCTGCCCGAGGCGCGCGTCCCAGAAATCGACGAGCTGCTCGCGTGCGACCTCGTAGGTCTCCGCGTCAATCGTCACCGGCCGCAGGTCGGAGGGGAGCCAGGCGACGTAGACGGTTGCCGTCTCCCCCGGCTCGACACGGTAGTGAAGGGCCGCGTCCTCGCGCCGCGACTGCGCCGTCCGCCCGCGTCGGTGCGTCGAGTGGACGAGCCGGATGACCGCGCCTCTCCCCGCACCTGCGCTCGCGGTCACGCTGACGAAGCTGACGAGAGCGCCGGTGCCGAGGCCCCGGACGGCGAACGACTCCTGCCGGTAGCGGACACCGGCCGAGTCCACGTACTGAGTCTGCAAGATCGGCAGGTAGCCCTCCGCGAGCGTCGGGTGGGAGAGCCTGGTGAGGCAGGAGCCGAACGGCTCGCTTCCTCCCGGCCCGACGAGAACGCGCAGGCTGGCGCCGCTCGCGGTGCGCGCGAGGATCTGGCTGCCGTCGGCGACGTGGAGTGCGATCTCGTGGGCGCCGTGGCTGCCGAGCGGCTGGGCGAACGGGAGGTAGTAGACGCCGGAGGCGGTCAGCGGCTTTCGCCTCGCGCGCGCGAAGAGCAGCGGCTTGAGCAGCCGCCGGACGGCCGCGTAGGTCGGCCCGGCGGGCCGCCGGATCAGCTGCTCGCCCCAGACGTCCTTCTTGGCGCGGAGCGCGCGCAGGACGCTCCCGGCGTAGGCGGAGCTCACGCGCTGCTGCGCGCAGCGGGTCGTGGCCTCCGCCGGAGAGGCAGGCAGGGCGACGGCCGTGAGGGCAAGGGCCGCCGCGAGCGCGGCAAGGGGGGAACGCATCGGGCTGACATTCTCGCTCGGGCGGCACTGGCCTTCCACCCGTTGTAAGCACTTCGTGAGGGCCGAGAGGGCCGCGTCTACAATTCGTCGCGACGTGCCCGTCTCCGTTGTCACCGGGGGCGCGGGCTTCCTTGGCTCGCACCTCTGCGATTACTTGCTCGGCCGGGGACATCGGGTGATCTGCGTCGACAACCTCGTCACGAGCTCGCTGACCAACATCGAGCACCTCGACGCGGACGACTTCGTCTTCCTGAACCACGACATGACGGAGGAGCTGCGCGTCGAGGGGCCGGTCGATTTCGTCTATCACTTCGCCGCACTCGCGAGCCCCGTCGACTACCTGCGGATGCCGCTGCATTCGCTGAAGGTCGGGTCGTACGGGACGCACAACGGTCTCGGCCTCGCGAAATTCACGCGGGCGCGCTTCCTGCTCGCCTCGACGAGCGAGGTCTACGGCGACCCTCAGGTGCACCCGCAGCCGGAGACCTATTGGGGTCATGTCAACCCCATCGGCCCGCGCGGGGTCTACGACGAGGCGAAGCGCTACGCCGAGGCGCTGACGATGGCCTACCACAACCAGCAGGGCGTGAACACCGCGATCGTCCGGATCTTCAACACCTACGGGCCGCGGATGCGACAGAACGACGGCCGCGCGATCCCGACGTTCGTCCGCCAGGCGCTCGCGAACGAGCCGCTGACGGTGTTCGGCGACGGCTCGCAGACGAGGAGCTTCTGCTACGTCGACGACCTGATCCGCGGGATCGTCCTGCTCGCCGAGAGCGGGGAGCACCTGCCGCTCAACCTCGGCAATCCGTTCGAGTTCACGATCCTCGAACTTGCGCAGGCGGTGCTGAAGGTGACCGCCTCGAGGAGCGAGATCGTCTACGAGGCGCTGCCGGTCGACGACCCGCAGGTGCGCCAGCCGGAGATCACGCGTGCACGCCAGGTGCTCGGGTGGGAGCCGGAGATCCAGCTGGAGGAGGGTTTGAGCCGGATGCTGCCGTCCTACGGGCGGGAGCCGGTCGGTGTCTAAACGGGTGTGGGCGTGGGCGGCGACCCTTGCGGCCGCCGCCGGCCTCGCCGTGCCCGCGGCGAGTGCTTCGCCGCGGATGTACACGGGCATCTACGACGAGGGCGCGACGTTCTTCGACGACGCGACTCAGACGTTCTCGCGCTACCGGGCGTTACACACGCAGGTGCTCAGGGTCAATCTCTACTGGGGCGGCAAGCTCGGCGTGGCGAGATACCGGCCGTTCGAGGCAGCGGATCCCCGCGATGCCTCCTACAACTGGTCGCTCTACGACCGCGTGGTCACCTACGCAGACGCGTACGGGATCAAGGTGCTGCTCTCGATCACCGGCACTCCGCGTTGGGCGAACGGCGGCCAGAGCTCGAACCGACCGCCCACGAACTTCAACGACCTCTACAGGTTCGCCTACGCCGCCGCCGCCCGCTACAGCGGCACCTACATCGGCACCGACGGCCGGACGCTCCCCGCGGTGAGGTTGTGGGCGGCGTGGAACGAGCCGAACAACCCGGTCTTCCTGCGGCCGCAGTTCGTCAAGCGGGGCGGCGAGTGGGTGATCCAGAGCGCCCGCGACTATGCGCGGATCTGCAACGCGGTCTACAACGGCGTCCACGCGACGATGTACCGGGACGAGAAGGTCGCCTGCGGGCTCACCGCCCCGCGTGGAAACAACAATCCGAGAAGCGCCCGCCCCTCCGTCTCGCCCGTCGCATTCCTGACCGCGGCGAAGAAGGCCGGGATGCGCACCTTCGACGCCTACGCGCACAACCCGTACTACGGCGTGCCGACCGAGACACCGACGACGAAGCCGCCGTCGCCTCGCCCCGGCCTGACGCCGACGGCGATCACCCTCGCCAACATCAACGTGCTGATCGCCGTCCTCTCGCGGTTGTACGGCCCGCGGCACCTCTGGATCACCGAGTACGGCTACCAGACGAAGCCGCCCGACTCACTGTTCGGCGTCTCCTGGGCCCGGCAGGCTCGGTACCTGACCCAGGCGTTCGCGATCGCGCGGCGCAACCCGCGCATCGACCTGATGCTCTGGTTTCTCGTCAAGGATCAGCCCGACCTCGCCGGCTGGCAGTCCGGGCTCATGACGGTCGGCGGCCGACAGAAGCCGGCGTTCGCGGCGTTTGAGCGACTCCCGCACTGACGGGAACCCCCTTCCGCTCGAGCAGGCTCCGGTAGAGGCCGTCGACGTCGTCGATCAGGCGCTCGACCGCGTAACGCGGGAGAACTCGCTCGCGCCCGGCGGCGCCCATCCGCGCGCGGAGCTCGGGGTCGGCGGCCAGCCGGGCGAGGCGGCCGGCGATCGCATCCAGGTCGCCCGGCTCGACGAGAAAGCCGTCCACGCCTTCCCGGACGACGTCGGGCACGCCGCCGACGCGGGATGCGACGACAGGGCAGCCGCTCGCGAGCGACTCGATCGCAGTCACAGGCGTACCCTCGTTCGCGGATGTGAGGACGAAGGAGTCGAACGCGGCGAAGAACGGCCCGACGTCCTCCTGGTAGCCGGGAAACAGGCAGTCGTGCATCAGTCCGAGCTCGGCCGCGAGCTGCTCGAGCTGCTCCCGCTCCGGGCCGTCGCCGACCATGCAGAGGATCGCGTCGATTTCCTGGTCGCGGAGGAGGCGGAAGGCGCGGAGGACATCTGCGCCGCGCTTGACGCCCGTCATTCGCCCGATCCAGCCGACGAGGAAGCGATCGTCGGGAACACCCATGATTCCGCGCGTTCGCCTCCGCGCCTCACGTGCGGCGGCGACCCGCTCGTCGAGCTCGATCCCTAGGCGAATGACGGTGAACTTCTCCGGCGGCGCGACGCCGAGCGCGACGAGATCGTCCCTGACCTCGGGACTGACGGCGATCAGTGTGTCGGCGGCGCGCGCGAGCAGCCGCTCGAGACCTCGGAAGATCGCGGTGCGTGAGCGCCCGAA
>JBKPCT010000080.1:0-8817 GCA_046727515.1 Actinomycetota bacterium
GACGGTGCTGGCCGTGATCGGAGGCGGCTTCCAGTTCGCCGGAGTCTGGACGACCATCTCGGACTGGCTCGCGCCCGTCGCGCAGCCGCTCGTCGAGGCAAGCAACACGCAGGAGGCGGTCGCGAGCATCTCCGCGGTCGCGGTCGGTGCGGCCGGGATCGGACTCGCCTGGTGGATCTACTCGGCGCACCGGGCGCACGCGCCGAAGCCGGCGGCAATCCTCGAGCACAAGTTCTACTTCGACGAGCTCTACGACGCGCTCTTCTACTGGCCGACGGTCGCGCTCTCGAAGGCTCTCTACTGGGTCGTCGAGGTCCCCCTCGTGAACGGCTCGATCGCGAACATCGCCTCGCTCGCGCGCTGGGCAGGCTCCCGCGTCCGTTCGCTCCAGACCGGGCTTGTGCGCTCCTATGCGCTGGCGCTCGCCGCCGGCGTCACCGTCCTCGTCCTCGTCTTCGTCGCAGTGCGATGAACGTAGGCTCGACGGAGTTCAGCAAGCAGCGGAGGCGCCGGCTTCGACGGGGGTGGAGGGGGGCATGAGCGCGCACGGCTGGATCA
The DNA here is from genome assembly GCA_046727515.1 of Actinomycetota bacterium. Taxonomy (GTDB): domain Bacteria; phylum Actinomycetota; class Thermoleophilia; order Gaiellales; family Gaiellaceae; genus DATBLE01. Next base: position 559 of record JBKPCT010000080.1, read on the forward strand.
CCGACGTCCTGATCCTGCTGCCGCTCTGCGGTGCGCTCCTGGTGTGGCTCGTGCCGATGCCACGCGTCTGGATCGGGTCGACCGCGCTTCTCGTCGCGCTGTTCGAGATCGGCTTCTGGATCGAGGCGCTCGCCCGCTTCGACTTCGACCAGGGCGGCCTGCAGGAGTCGAGCAAGATCGCCTGGCTGGACGACCTCGGCGTCTCGTACCACGTCGGGATGTTCGAGGGGTTCTCGGTCTGGCTCGTCGGCCTGACAGTGGTCGTGCTCGCGGCCTCGATCGCGTACGGGGTCTGGGCGCGCCGGGACCGGCCGCGCGCGTACTACGGACTGATGCTCTTCCTGACCGGGGCGATCGTCGGAGTGTTCACCGCCCAGGACCTGCTGCTCTTCTACGTCTTCTGGGAGGCGATGCTGATCCCGCTCTACGTGCTCGTCGGCGTGTGGGGCGGGCCGGGCCGGCTCTCGGCGACGATCAAGTTCGTCATCTACACGATGGTCGGGTCGCTCCTGATGCTCGCGGCCGTGATCGTCTACGGCCTCCAGGCCGGCACGTTCTCGATGATCGACGGCGGGACGAACGCGAGCTCGTGGATCTTCCTCGGGTTCGCGGCCGCGTTCATCGTCAAGGCGCCGCTCTTCCCGTTCCACGGCTGGCTGCCGGACGCCTACCGCGAGTCCTCGGCCGAGGTCTCGGCCGTGCTCTCGGGCGTGGTCTCGAAGACAGCTGCATTCGGCTTCCTGCGGATCTGCTTCTCGCTCTTCCCCGCCGGCGTCCACGATTTCCGGACGCCGATCCTTGTGCTGGCCGCGACCGGGCTCGTCTACGGGTCGCTGCTCGCCTTCCGGGCGCCGGACATCCGCGGCGTCGTCGCCTACTCGTCGCTCGCGCAGCTCGGTCTCGTCACGCTCGGGCTGTTCGCGACCAACGACCTTGGCATCGACGGCGCCGTGCTGCAGATGGTCAACCACGGCCTGTTCTCGGCCATCCTGTTCATGCTCGCGGGCGCCGTCGAACGACGCACGTCAACCGGACAGTTCGACCGGCTGGGCGGGATGGCACGCGGCCGGCCGGCGCTCGCGACGGTGCTGATGACGACCGGGGTGATCGCGCTCGCGGTGCCGGGCTCGTCGGCCTTCGCAGGTGAGTTCGCGATCCTCGCCGGCGTCTTCCGGCAGGGGTGGTTCTACGCGGTCGTCGGCGCGGTCGCGATCCTGCTCGCGGCGGCGTACGTGCTGCGGATGATCTCGGCCGTGCTGCACCGACAGCCGGGCGCCTCCGTGTCCGAGAGCGCTCTCGACCTGCGGCCCGCCGAGCTCGCGATCGTCGTCCCGCTGATCGGGCTGCTCCTCTTCCTGTCCGCCTGGCCGGCGGCGATCACCGACCGGGTGACCGGATGATCGCGGCGATCGAGCGCCCACCGGTCGACTGGTTCGCGATCTCGCCCGAGCTCGCGCTGCTCGCGGTCACCGGCGCGTGCCTGCTCGTCGCGGTCCTCGTCCCCGCGGCCGCGCGCCGCGCGACCTCCTCGCTGCTCGCTGCCGGCGGCTTCGCCGGCGCGTTCGTCGCCGCCGCGATTCTGTACGACCGCAGCCCGGACGGGGAGAGCATCATCGGTGGCGCGATCCGGCGCGACCGCTTCGGGGCGATCGCGGCCCTGATCGTCGCGGGCGCCGGCCTCGCCGCCGTCGGGATCTCCTACTCGGAGCCGATGCGGGAGCATCTCGCGGAGTACTACGCGCTGCTCGCCGCGGCCGGCGCCGGGATGATCTTCCTCACCCACGCGAACAACCTGATGACGCTCTTCCTCGGGCTCGAGTGGTTCTCGATCTCGCTCTACATCCTCTGCGCGATCGACCGCGACCGCGAGCGCTCGCTGGAGGCCGGGCTGAAGTACCTGATCATCGGGAGCTTCGGCTCCGCTGTGCTCCTGTTCGGCTCGGCGCTCGTGTACGGAGCCACCGGAGAGCTCCAGTTCGAGAAGATCGCCGACTCGGTCGGAGCAAACGGCCTGGCGCACGACTCGCTGCTTCTGCTCGGGCTCGCGATGATCCTCGCCGGGCTCGGCTTCAAGGCGTCGGCCGCCCCGTTCCACATGTGGACGCCGGACGTCTACGAAGGCGCTCCGACCCCCGTCACTGGGTTCATGTCCGCCGCGACCAAGGTCGCCGCGCTCATGCTCATGCTGCGCGTCCTCTTCACCGCGTTCCCGCAGGAGGCGTCGATCTGGACGATCGCGGTGGCGGTGATCGCCTGTGCGTCGCTCGCGGTCGGGAACCTCGCCGCGCTCGTACAGCGAAACCTCAAGCGGCTGCTCGCGTACTCCTCGATCTCACACGCGGGCTTCATGCTGATCGGGATCGCCTCGCACAACGACCTCGGCGCCAAGGCACTCGTCTACTACCTGATCCCCTACTCGGCGATGTCGCTCGGCGCCTTCGGGGTCGTCGCGGCCCGGGAGCGCGAGCTCGGCCGGGACGTGACGCTCGACAACCTCGCCGGGATGGGCTGGGAGCGACCGCTGCTCGGCGCGGCCATGTGGGCGTTCATGCTCGGCTTCGCCGGCCTGCCGCCGACCGGCGGCTTCCTCGGCAAGTTCTACGTCTTCTCGGCGGCCTACGAACGCGGCTGGCTCTGGCTCGTGATCGTCGGCATCGCCGCCACTGCGGTGAGCCTCTACTACTACCTGGCCGTGATCCGCGCGCTCTACCTCCGCCCGAGTGCCGAGCTACAGTTCGCCGCCGGCGGCCAACCGCCGCGCGACCGGCTCCTCGAGCTCGGCGTCCTCGCGTGCTTCGCCGTCGCCGTCGGCTCGTTCTTCGGCGCGCAGTCGCTGATCGACCTGGCCGAGAACGCGATCCAGACGCTCTAGGGGAGGGGCAGCTCGGTCGGCTCCGGCACTGCCGACGGGCGCAGGCGGAGGCCGCGCCTGAGCGCGGGGACGGTGGCCAGGATGCCCTGCACCCCGAAGACGGCGAGGCAAGCGATCACGGCCGAGAGGGCCGCCCGCGGGACGGTGCCCTCAGCGCGGAGCGGAGCGCGGAGCGCCGCGGAGAGGACCACGAGCACGAGCGAGACGACGTGCAGCAACCCGATCGCGCGCCGGTGCGCGGGCGCGCCCTCCTGGAGCCGCTCCTCGACAGCGGCCAGCCCGGCGACCACGATCGCCGGCACCGCGGCGAGGAGGAAGTAGAACGAGAGCGTCGGAAGATCGGCGGCGTCGCAGACAGTGACGAGGAGAACGAGCGCCACCGGCAAGAGTTCCCGACGCGTCACGTTGGAAGCTTCGCCGCCAGACCGGACGTTCCTTCGTTAGATTCGGGGCATGCCCGTCCCGCTGACCTGGCTCGGACACGCGTCGTTCCGGCTGGACAGCCCGGGCGGCAAGCGCATCTACGTCGACCCCTGGCTGTCGGGACCCACGTGCCCCGACGCGGAGAGGGAGCCCGAGCGCATCGACCTGATCGTGGTCACGCACGGGCACGGGGACCACGTCGGCGACACGGTCGAGCTCTGGCAGAAGTTCAAGCCGCCCGTGATCGCGCTCGTCGAGCTGCGCAAGTGGCTGGCCGAGCAGGGCGTCGAGGCGCAGGACCTGTCGCACGCGCCGAACAAGGGCGGCACGGTGACCGTCGAGGGCGTCAAGGTCACGCTGACCGACGCGAACCATTCGAGTAGCGTCGAGGACGGAACCTACACGGGCGAGCCGGCCGGAATCGTCCTCGAGCTCGAGGACGGCTTCACGATCTACTTCGCCGGCGACACGAACGTCTTCATGTCGATGCAGCTGATCGGACGAATCTACGAGCCGGACGTCGCCGTGCTGCCGATCGGCGACCACTTCACGATGGGGCCCCGCGAGGCGACGGTCGCACTCGAGCTCCTCGGAGTCAAGCGCTGCGTCCCGTGCCACTACGGCACGTTCCCGCTGCTGACCGGAAGGCCTGACGAGCTCGCGAAGCTGGCGCCCGGCGTCGAGCTGATCACGCCGAAGCCGGGCGAGACCGTCGAGCTGTGAGGGAACGCTGGCTCGGCGCGACCGGCCGGCGTGTCCCGGAGATCGCGCTCGACGGCGGGCTCGAGCTGCCCGACGACGTGCTCTGGCTCGAGGACGCCGGCGCCGACGAGCTGAAGCAGGCCCACGCCGCCGGCCGCCCCGTGGCGGCACACGCCGACACACCGGAGGGCGTGAAGGTCGCGCTCGCCCATCCGGAGGTTGCCTGTGTCCTCGTCCCGCCCGACCGCCGCGACCTCCTCGACCTCGACCTGACCGCGCTCACGTATGACTGACAAGGCCCAGGGAACATCCTCGTCTCGGCGACGACGGTGGACGCACTCGCCGAGACGTTCGCTGGGCCGGGAAGGAGAACCCCGAGGAGCGCGTTGACGGTATCGAGCAGATCGATCCTGTCCTGCTGGAGGCGTTGAGGGAGGCGCGATGACCGGGAAGGGCTACGAGGTCGCGCACATCGACGAGCTGGAGGAACTCCCGATCAACAAGGGCGAGTTCGTCTGGCGGCCGGTGCGACGCAGGTTCGGGATCAGCGCGTTCGGGACGAACGCCTACACGGCGAAGGCGGGACAGCGCGTGATCGAGGAGCACACCGAGAGCGGCGGCCACGAGGAGCTCTACGTCGTCCTCCGCGGCCGCGCGAGGTTCACGCTCGGCGACGACGAGGTCGATGCGCCGGCAGGAACGCTGGTCTTTGCGCAGCCCGGCACGAAGCGTGGCGCGATTGCAGTCGAGGACGGAACGGCAGTGCTCGGCGTCGGCGCGAAGCCCGGGGTCGTCTTCGAGCCGTCGCTGTGGGAGGACGTGTTCGCGGCCGGCTCCTATGCCGACATCGGGCAGGTCGAGAAGGCGCGCACCCTGATCGAGGGCACCGTCGAAGCCAGACCGGACGACTGGCAGAGCCACTACAACTTCGCTTGCTTCGAGGCCCTCCACGGTAACCCGGAGGCAGCGATCGCCGAGCTCCGGCGCGCGCACGAGCTCGAGCCGACGCGGGTGGCCGAGCTCGCGGTAGACGACAGCGACTTCGACTCGATCCGGGAGGACGCGCGGTTCTCAGCGATCGCCGGGCAGGCGGACGCCGCCGGCGAGACCGCGTAGGGCCGGCACCGGGTCGAACTCCGGCCGGGCGACGACGAGAACCGCGCCGGGCTGCTCGCCGGCGAGCGCAGAAACGAGCATCTGGGTCCCGACCGCGAGCGCGAACGCCTTGTGGGCGCGGTCGCCGCCGAACGGCACGAGATCCTCCGGCGCCGCGGTGCCGGCGAGCACGTCCCCGTGGGTGACGCGTCCCATCGAGACGTCGGCGACGAGCGCGCGGCCGTCGGAGCTCGGGACGCCGATCGCGATCGGATTCGTCCCCGCGAGCGCCGGACCGCCCTCCGGCGAGGCGAGCCGCCGGGGCGAGGTCGCGGTCAGGGCGGCCGCGAGCCCGGCTGCAGCGAGCCGGCGGACCCAGTAGCCGAGCGCGCCGGTCGGGAAGCAGCGCGAGGCCGCAACGACGCGAGCATGTTCCGGCGGCGCCGCCAGCTGCGCATCGCAGATCGCAGCGAGCGTCAGGTAGCCGACCGCGCCGCGGCCGTCCCAGCGCTCGTAGCCCGGCTCGGCGACGACGCGCTGCGGGCGAGCGCCCGGATCGAGACCGGGGAGCTCCGCGAGCCAGTCGATCCGCGACAGCCCGTGACTCGGCTTCCCACGCCGCTCGGCATCGAGAAAGTGGTCGGCGAGCGTCTGGGCGTCCGCCTCGGAGAACCCGATCCGGCGTAGCCGCGCGAGCGGGGGCTCCACACGTCGATTCTCACACAATCCTTACGCCTCTCCAGGTAAAGGTTCGGCGCTTCCGGGTAGGCACGAGCTGTTCACCGAAGGAGGGAACCCGAGATGAGGAGACTCGTGCTGGTCGTTGCCGCGGCGCTCGGCCTGGTCGCGGCGAGCGTCGCGATCGGCGCCCTTGCACGCGATCGGACGACCTCGGCAGTGACCGCGACGTTCACTGCCACGACCGTGGACTCGCGGGCGACCACGACGTGCTCCAGCGCCGACGGCACGTACCAGCTTACGAACGGCACCTATACCGGCTCTTCGACCGGCGATCCGCTGCTGGCCGGCCCGATCAGGCTGACCGTTCGCGCGTCGATCAACACGAGCAAGCGGCTGGGCACGATCGTCGGCAGCGTCGTGGTCGACCGTGCCGGGCGAGATACGCACGCCCGCCTGGCCGCGGTCTACCACGACGGCAGCGTCAGCGGCCTCCTGACCGGAGCCGCGCTTCCGCCCGGCCAGCGGCTGATCGGCACCTTCACCGCCTCCTACAGCCCCGACGGAGGCTTCGGCGCCGGCGGCATCGGTGCCGGCAACGTCTCACCGGCGGCACTCGCGCTCAGCCGGGGCGAGTGCGTGGGCGCGCAGCCCGCGACCGGGCAGCTCAAGCTGCTCGGCGGGAACGTCAGCGCGCTCACGGATGGGTCGATCACGGTCACGCTGCCCGCAGACGGGTCGTTCAGCTGTTCGCTCGACGATCGGTCGCGGGCCGAGATCTCGCGTCAGCACATCCAGGTCGGCGACCAGGTTCGCGCCGTCTGCACCTTCAAGATGGGCACCTGGACGCTGTTGCACGTCATGAAGCCGAGTCTCACACCCAAGGGCAAGCACCGGTAGACGGGGTCACCAGACGGCGGGGGCGCGCGCGAGCGGCGGCGCTCCCGCCGACCTAGCTCGAGAGCACGGTCAGCGGCTTGAACGTCTGACGGGCCGCGTGAATCGCCTCGGCGATCGCGACGATCGTTCCTGCGGTGACAGACTCGGAGTCGGCGAAGACGAGCGGCTCGCCCTCGTCTCCGCACTCGCGAAGCCGCGTGTCCAGGGGCACCCGTCCGAGCAACGGAACGCCGATCTGCTCGGCCAGGCGCTCGCCCCCGCCCGTCCCGAAGATCTCCGAGGTCATGTTCTCGATCACGCCGATCAGGCGCATGTTCGTCTTCTGGGCCATGATCGCGGCGCGTGTCGCCACCTCCTGCGCGAGCGGCTGCGGGGTCGTCACGATCACCGCCTCCGCACGCGGAAGAAGCTGGCCGAGAGAGATCGAGACGTCGCCCGTGCCCGGAGGCATGTCGACGAGCAGGATGTCGAGGTCGCCCCAGTGGACGTCGGAGAGAAACTGCTCGAGCGCACGGTGGAGCATCGGTCCGCGCCACATCACGGGGGAGTTCTCCTCGAGGAAGAAGCCGATCGACATCAGCTTCAGGTCGTCCTTGACCGGGGGGACGATCATCTTGTCGACGACGACGGGACGCTGCGTGACGCCGAGCATGTGCGGGATCGAGTGGCCGTAGATGTCCGCGTCGAGAACTCCTGCGCGGTGGCCGAGCTGCGAGAACGCTGCTGCCAAGTTGACCGTCAGGGAAGACTTGCCGACGCCCCCCTTGCCGCTCGCGACGGCGAGGACGCGGGTCGAGCGGTCGACAGAGATGCCTTTTGACCGGTTCTCGACGCCGCCGCGGAGCTTCGCCGACAGGGCTGCCTTCTCGTCGGGGCTCATCACGTCGAAGCCGAGGCGGACGCGCTCGACGCCGGACACCTTGCCGATGTGCTCGACGACCTGGCTCTGGAAGCTGTCTCGCAGCGGGCAGCCGGCGACCGTGAGCGCAATCGTCACGGAGACGTCGCCACCGTCGATGTCGACGCCGCGGACCATGTCGAGCTCCGTGACCGCCCGCTTCAGCTCTGGGTCGATCACCTGCTCGAGCGCCTTCATGATCGCGTCGCGGGAGGGCTCCATTGCGACCCGAGCGTAGCCAAAACGGCACGGCCAACGGGGTGCGCCGCCCGACCCGGCAAGCGCACCCGAGTGACAGGCGCTACTTGGAGGTGGTCGTGGTCTTCCCACCCGCGGGCGTGCTGACCATCCGCGCGCCGGGGTGCTGGGCGGCCAGGTCGAGGAGCGCACGGCTCGCCCGCGTGCCGGGCAGATACTCGTACGCCTCGAAGCGGATCGTCTCGCTGACGGGACCGGCGGGAGTGTCGGTCGTGGTCTCGATCTGGAGCGGGCGGTAGTCGTCCCGAGCCACGAAGACGGTGCCGTTGAGGTAGTGCTGGGCGGCACCGCTGACGGTCAGCTTGTACGCGGCGATCCCATCGAAGATCGTCTCGGCGTCGATCCGCGCGTCGCCGGACTCGACGAGCGAGCGGAGCACCGCTGCCGCGTCGTCGGGAGCGCTGCCTCCCTTTGCCGGCGACCCGACGGGCCC
>JBKPCT010000081.1:0-11695 GCA_046727515.1 Actinomycetota bacterium
TCGATGCCGAGCGCGCTCAGCTCGCGCCAGACCCAGCGCCAGCCCGAGGTCGCCTCGATCGCGACCGCGGCGACCCGACCTCGTAGCGGCATCGCCCAGTCGCGGAGCGCCTCCCGCGTGGCCGGAAATCGCGCGTCGCTCGACTCGCCCGACGCCGGATCCAGCACCGCCGCCTGCAACACGCTCTTGTGGATATCGATCGCTGCGTACAGCATTCCCATCGGGGCCTCCTTCGCTTGACAGACCGGCCGCGACGCTACTGCGGCCTTCGGAGGCCCCCTTCATGAGATCCTTTTTCGAGGTCTGTCCCTCGTGTGCACGGGTCAGGGCTTCGCGGCGACTTTCGCGGGTTTCCGCCTGTGCTGCTCGATGAAACGCTCGGTGTTCTCGCGCGCCTCGTCGTCGCGGATCTGGGCCGGAGGCGACTTCATCAGGTACGAGCTCGCCGCCTCGAGCGCGCCGGCGACGCCGTTCAACAGGGCGAGCTTCGCGAGCCGAACGGCGTCGATCACGATCCCGGCCGAGTTCGGCGAGTCCCAGACCTCCAGCTTCAGCTCGACGTTCAGCGGCACGTCGCCGAAGGCCTTGCCCTCCATGCGGATGTACGCCCACTTGCGGTCGGTCAGCCACGGGACGTAGTCGGACGGCCCGACGTGAACGTTTCGCTCGCCGATGTCGTAGTCGAGCATCGATGTGACCGCATTGGTCTTCGAGATCTTCTTCGACTCGAGGCGTTCGCGCTCGAGCATGTTCAGGAAGTCGGAGTTGCCGCCGACGTTCAGCTGCACAGTCTTGTCGAGGTGCACGCCGCGATCCTGGAAGAGCGTCGTGAGGACACGGTGGGTGATCGTCGCGCCGACCTGCGACTTGATGTCGTCGCCGATGATCGGGACGCCGGCCTCTTCGAAGCGCCTCTGCCAGTAGGCCTCGCGGGCGATGAAGACGGGCATGCAGTTCACCATCGCGCAGCCGGCGTTGAGGATCTGCTCCGTGTACCACTTGGTCGCCTCCTCGGAGCCGACCGGGAGGAAGTTGACGACGACGTCGACCTTGCGCTCCTTGAAGATCCCGACCACGTCGTCGGTCTCGCCCGGCGCCTTTTCGACGATCTCGGCCAGATACTTCCCGATCCCGTCGTGGGTCATGCCGCGCGAGACGGCGACGCCGGTCTTCGGGACGTCGGCGAACTTGATCGTGTCGTTCGGCGCTGCCCAGATCGCGTCGGCGAGATCCTTGCCGACCTTGCCCTTGACGACGTCGAACGCAGCGACGAACTCGATATCGCTGATGTGATAGCCGCCGAGGTCGACGTGCATCAGTCCCGGGGGCGAGTCCTCGCGGCTTGCGTGCTTGTAGTACTCGACGCCCTGGAGCAGCGAGTTGGCGCAATTGCCGACGCCGATGATCGCAACGCGCACCTTGTCACTTGTGCGAGCGCGCCCATCCTGCTTTCCATTCGTGGATGCCATGGTTTCCTTTCCGTTCAGGCCGAGCCGCTCGGAGAGCGTCCCGACGATCAGCTCGTTCAGGGTCTGGCTGCGCTCGGCCGCGCGCCTGACCAGGCGTTCCTTGAGCTCGGGCGGCATCCGCAGCAGCACCGAGCCGCCCTCGCGAGGCGGCGTGCCCGTGCGGCCGCTCGGCTCGAAGGCGACGGCGAAGCCCGCAGCGAGGTGGCCGACCGCCACGTCGTTGAAGCTGCGACCGCTCTCCTTCACCTCGTCGACAAGCCGGCGCTTCAGCGCCCGCGGCAGCCGGACAAAGACGCTCCTGCGTGCTAGCACGAGAGTGCTAGCACGCTAGCAGGCTTGCGCTAAGCGCGCCCTTGCTCTTGCAGCTGTCGGCGCACGAACCAGATGCGCTGGCCGACCGTGATCCACGCGGTCGTGGCGAGCAGATAGATCGCCCACTGAAGCCCGCCCCAGGGCGCGACCGCCAACCCGAGGCAGATGACCACCACCCGCTCGGCACGTGAGCCGATCCCGACATCGCCCTTCAGCCCGAGCGTCTCCGCCTTCGACCGGGTGTACGAGACGAGGAACGAACCGGCCATCGCCGCGAACGTGAATAGAAACGCTGTCTCGTTACCGTCGCGGACGAAGGCGACCGAGATCGCGCCGAGCATGAACGCCTCTCCCACCCGGTCGAGAGTCGAGTCCAGGAATGCCCCGAACACCGTCGCCTTCCCGCCGGCCCGCGCCAGCGCGCCGTCGAGGATGTCCAGGATCGACCCGAGCGCGAACACGATCGACCCGGCCCAGAAGAAGAACCACTCGTTCTCGTACTCGAAGTAGACGAGCACCGAGGCCAGCACGCAGAGCGACACGCCTCCTGCGGTGAGCATCGACGGCGTCACGCGCGTCCGCGCGAGTCCCGAGATCGACTGCGACGCCAGACGACGCGCGCCGTCCGTGTAGGTGGCCTTGATGCTCGCGGTGGTCGACCTCAGGCCGGGGCTGGGACTGCGCGCAGACGCCGCCAGAGCGGCTTCCGATAGATCATGACCGCCGAGAGGGCGGCGACGACGATCCCGGCGACGATGTCGAGCCAGAAGTGGTTGCCGGTCGCCATCACGGCGAACCAGACCCACGCAGGCCAGAGCAGCCAGAGCGTCTTCGACCACCAGTGTCGGCAGACGACGGCCATGCTCACGCCGACGATCAGCGCGTCGGCGGCGTGGAGGCTCGGCATCGCCGCATAGGGGTTGGCCGCGAGCTGGACCAAGCCGCTCCCGTGGTTCAGGCCGCCGAACTCGGCGAGCGTGTCCGGGAAGCCGAAGGTCGGAAACATCCGCGGCGGCGCTGTCGGGACGAGCACGTAGCCGACGAGGCCGATCGTGTTCGCGAGCAGGACCCAGTTCCGGAACCGGTGGAAGTACGCGTAGCGGCGCAGGTAGACGAAGAGCAGCGTGAGCCCGACCACCGTGAACTCGGAGTTCCAGTACGTCCACGAGACGAGGAGGGTGAGGAACTGCGACCCGGAGATCAGGTTCGCGAGCGTGACCTCGAACAGGTCGCCGACCCGCTCCTCGATGTTGATCACGCCGAGGCCGTTCTCGAACGCGCGCGTTGGATTGCGGTCCGCGATGCCCCGTGCGATCTGGTAGAGGCCGAGGAAGCCGAACCAGATCCCAAGCTGAAGCCAGAGGTCGAGCCATCCCCTCGGCAGATGTCTTCGGCCTGCTGTGACGATTGCGGTCATGGGACGTAGCCCCAGACGGGCTTGGCGATTCTAAACGACGGTGGCTGACGTTTTCTTCCGTGACGAGCTCATCGCGGCGCTTACCCCGCTCTGGGGGCGGCTGTATTCAGCCGCCGATGTAGCTCATTTCGACCTTGGGCATGGGCATCCCTTCTGTCTGTGCGGAGCGGAGCTCCGAGTAGCGGTCTGTACGCGCATGCCAGATGCGACCGATCGCCTCGTGCAGCTCCTCTTCGGTGGCGCCGCCGCGGACGAGCGCGCGCAGGTCGTGCCCGCGCGACGCGAAGAGGCAGGTGTAGAGCCGCCCCTCCGCTGACAGTCGCGCTCGGGTGCAGTTGCCGCAGAACGGCTGGGTTACGGACGCGATCACGCCGATCTCGCCGGCGCCGTCCCTGTACCGCCAACGCCTTGCCACCTCACCGGGATAGTTCGGGTCGAGCGGCTCGAGCGGGAACTCGGCGTCGATCGTCTCGACGATCTCCGCCGCCGGGACGACGTCGTCGAGCCGCCAGCCGTTCGTATGGCCGACGTCCATGTACTCGATGAAGCGGAGGATGTGGCCGCGCGCGCGGAACTCCCGCGCCATCGGCAGGATCGCGTCCTCGTTCAGTCCGCGCTTGACGACCATGTTCACCTTCACCGGCAGGCCGGCCGCCGCCGCGGCGTCGATCCCGTCGAGCACGCGCCGGACCGGGAAGGCGACGTCGTTCATCGCCGAGAAGACCTCGTCGTCGAGCGAGTCGAGGCTGACGGTCACGCGGCGGAGACCTGCGTCGCGGAGGGCCTGCGCCTTCTGCGGCAACAGCGACCCGTTCGTCGTCAGCGTCAGGTCGAGCCGCCGGGGCGCCGCAGGCACGCCTGCTTTTCTGCCGGGCCCCGGCGTCGTCGCCGGCGGCGCTCCCAGCTCGATCGCCGCCAGCTGCTCGATCAGGCGCTCGAGGTCGCGGCGGACGAGCGGCTCGCCGCCGGTGATGCGGACCTTCTCGACGCCGTGCACGACGAACGCGCGCGCCAGGCGCTCGATCTCCTCGAAGGTGAGGAGCTCGCGGCGCTCGAGGAAGGCGTAGTCGCGTCCGAAGATCTCCTTCGGCATGCAGTAGACGCAGCGGAAGTTGCACCGGTCGGTGACAGAGATGCGCAGGTCGCGCAGCGGCCGCTGAAGGGTGTCCCGCACGTTCATGTGGGAACTAGGCTACCCCCGGTGCCCGGTTTGGATGCGTGGCTCCCGCACTACGAGCGGCGCGAGTATCACGAGCATTCCGGCGAGGTCGACGCGGTTGTTCGAGTGGGCGGAGCTATTGGCTCGTCGTCGGGCGGTTCTCCGCGCTCATCCGCAGGCGTTGGCTGATCGCGGCGGCGAGGCGCGCGGCCGCGCCGTCCCCGAACCCGAGGTAGAGCGAGGGCTCTGCGAGCTCGAGCTCGAGCAAGGCGCCGTCGACGAGGTCGACCCGGCCGTAGAGCAGCTCCGCGGGGGCCGCTGCCAGTGCCTGCTCGGCGACCATGCGGTCGCGTGTGCCGGCCTGCGCGGGCCGGAGCTCCTCGTGCAGGTAGAAGACGTCGCGCTCGCCGGTCGTGGGAAGCGGCACTCGGCGGTGCAACGCGTGCGAGTACCCGCCGTCGAGGTAGACGAGGTCGGTCTCTTCGACGTCTCCGAGATAGGGCTGCAGCATCGCCGTCCGGCCGTCGGCGTGGATCCGGGCGACGAGCCCACGCGCCGCTTCCAGCTCGCCCGGCCGGAAGTGCGCCGAGCCGCGCCCGCCTGCCGAGATCGCCGGTTTGACGACGAACGGTCCTCCCGGCGGATCGAGCTTCTCGCCCGGCGTCACGAATTCGGTCGGGACGATGGGCACGCCCGCGGCAGCGAGGTCGGTCAGGTACCGCTGCTTGTCCGTGTTCCACTCGAGCACCGGCACCGGATTGAGGACGCGCGGGAGCGAGCGCGCCCACGCGAGGAAGGCGTCACGCCGCTCCGCGTAGTCCCAGGTCGAGCGGAGTACGACGAGCTCGAACCGCCACCAGTCCGGATCGGCATCCCACACCGCGGGCTCCGCCTCGACGCCCAGTTCGGCCAGGGCCGCAATCAGGGCCGGAAAGTCCTCGTCCCCCTCCGGAATTTCCGCGCAGGTCGCGAGCGCGACGCGCCCGCTCACGCTGTTTTCCACGGCCGGTGCCCGGCACCGGAGGTGTGACGATTGCGGGCCGATTTCGTCCCCGAAGCCGCTGGGGGTCTGACCCCAGACATGCCTAGATCAGCCAGGTGCCGTTCTCCTGGACCACCTCGCCGTCCAGCTCGAGCCGCCCCCCGTCGCGCAGATCCTTGATCAGATCCCAGTGCAGCGAGCTCTTGTTCTTCCCGCCGATGTGGGCGTAGCTCGCGCCGAGCGCGAGGTGGACGGTTCCGGCCATCTTCTCGTCGAAGAGAATGTTGCGGGCCGGTCGCGTGATCCCCTCGTTGCAGCCGATTCCGAGCTCGCCGACGAAGCGCGCGCCGTCGTCGAGGTCGAGCGCGGCGAGCAGCGCATCCTCGCCCCGCTCGGCGTGCGCCTCCTCGACCCGGCCGGCGCTGAACCGCAGCCGGATGCGGTCGACCGGCGCGCCCTCGAGATCGGTCGGCACGTCGAAGAGGATCGTCCCTTCCGCCGAGTCCTCGATCGGAGCGAAGAAGAACTCGCCGCCCGGCATGTTCGTCTTTCCGTCGTCGAGCTCGCCCGAGCGGCCCGCGATCGACAGCGTCAGGTCGGTGTCCTCGCCGACGATCCGCACCTGGTCGCCGGCGTCGAAGCGATCGAGCAGCCGGCCCATCGAGGCCGACTCCTCCTCCCAGTCGCGGAGGCACGCGCCGTAGAAGAACCTCTCGAACTCGGCGAGCGACGTTCCGGCCTCCTGGGCGAGCGCGCTCGTCGGGAACTGGCAGCTCACCCATGGAATCTCGTGGTTCATCGTCCGCCGGAAGAACGGCGCGGACGCCTTCCGAGCCAAGGCCCGCCGCTCCGGAGGAAGGTCGGCGGTCCCGCGGGTGTTGTCGGGCGCCTCCATCGTGATTCTCGCGTCCATGTGCTCGCCCGCAAACCAGTCGATCTCGGCAAGCTCGCCGACGAGCTCGTCGGGTGCGGTCTCGACCCAGACCTCGTCCGTCGGCCAAAGCGAGAAGTTCATGCGCAGGAGCGGGTAGGCGCCCCGGTGGGCGATCATCCGCATGATCTCCTCGAGCGCCGGGCGGGCGGCCGGCTGGGAACGGATCAGCACCTGCCAGCCGGCCTGGACGTCGAGGCAGCGCTCGACGAGCAGGGCTGCGTAGGCCGTCACCCGCGGGTCTACAGCCATCGTCCTAGAGCCACTGCCCGCCCTCCTGGACGACCTTGCCGTCGAGCTCGATCCGGCCGCCGTTCCGCAACTCCTTGACCATGTCCCAGTGGATCGCGCTCTTGTTCTTCCCGCCGATCTGCGGAAAGCCGGTGCCGACCGCGAGATGCACCGTTCCCTCGATCTTCTCGTCGAAGAGCGTGTTCTTCATGTGCCGCGTGATCCTGGGGTTACAGCCGATCCCGAACTCGCCGAGCCGCCGCGCGCCTTCGTCCGTGTCGAGGATGCCGATCAGGAACTCCTCGTTGCTGGCCGCGGAAGCGTCGACGATCCGCCCGCACTCGAAGCGAAGGCGGACGCCCGCCACCTCGTGGCCGATGTAGCACGCCGGGTACTCCGAGAAGGTGATCACGCCCTCGGCCGAGTCCTCGACCGGCGAGTAGAAGACCTCCCCGCCCGGCATGTTCGCCGCGAGTGCGTCGACCTTTCCCTGTCGCCCCGTCAGGCTGAACGTGAGGTCCGTCTCCTCGCCGACGAGCCGGACGGTGTCCGCGGCGTCGAAACGCTCCGCGATCTTCTCCATCTTGGCCGCCAGGGCGTCCCAGTCGACGAGCACGGCTCCGTAGAGGAATTCCTCGAACGCGCGCAGCGTCAGGCCGGCGTCCTGGGCTACGGCCTCGGTCGGGAAGTAACAGCTGACCCACGGCTTCTCGTCGCGGAGAAAGGGTTCGTGCGGCCCGCGCCGCGCCTGCTGGCGGAGCCCGGCACGCTCGGCCGGCACGTCCTCTCCCTCGCGTGTGTTCTCCGGGGCGAGGATCGCGACGAAGGAGTCCGCGGTCTCGATCTCGTGGCGCTCGATCGCGCTGAGCGTGCCGACGAGCTCCATCGGAGCCTCACGGACGAAGACGCCCCCGACCAAGTCGAAGCCGAGCCGAACGAGCGCGCGCACCCGGCGGCGCCCGAGCTCGCGACCGACCTCCTCGACGAGCGGCCGGGCGGGCGGCTGGGAGCGGACGAGCACCTGCCAGCCCGGTTCGGGCCTGATGCAGTTGACGAGCAGGCGCGCGTATCGCTCGATCCGCGGGTCGGTCACAGCTCGATCATTCCATGCGGGCCGCATCCAACCGCGCACCCACCACGGCGTCGGCCGCCCTGGCGCTCGGCGGGTGACCCGCGACGGCTGTCAGGAACTCGTGCCGCCCGAGTGCCTGCACAGTGCCGTCGGCGAGGGCCTTCACGCTTGCCGTCCGCGGCACGTTCCGCAGGAGCGCAATCTCGCCGAAGAAGTCGCCGCGGCCGAGCTAGCCCGTGGGCGCCCAGTCCAAGGTCACCTCGAACCGGCCCAGGAGGCGGTCGGCGGCGGGCTTCTCCTCTTCCTCCCGCCGCACGGCTGCGCCGGGCTGAGGTCGGACCAGCCCGACGATCACCGCGCCCCAGACGAACGTCGCGGCCGTGACCAGGAAGACCCAGCCGGCGCTGGTCGCGGCGAGCAGCAACCCGCCGATCGCCGGGCGCGAGGAAGCTGCCGACGCTGTCGATCGTGTTCCGCGTGACGTTTGCGGCCGTCAGCTCCTCGGGGTTGCGGGCGAGCTCGGGGAGCAGCGCCGACTCGGCCGGGAGGAAGGCCGTCGCGAGAATCGCGGCGAGGCCGGCGAGCGTGTAGACGGCCCACGCCGGCCCGTCCGAGAGCGCGACTGCACCGGCGGGGCGTACACCGCGACCGCGACGCTGTACGCCCACTGCCCGATCACCGATCCGGCGCCGGCCAGCTGCAGCCGGCGGAGCTGCGGGTTCGCGAAGTTCCCCCTGAACGCGGCCGCGGACTCGGCCAGCTTCTCGCGGAGCCCCGTCACTACCTGCGAGGACGCAGGGATGGGGCTGAAATTGAAGGCAAATCGTGGGAAGATCCAGCATGGATAGCCCGTCCAGTAGGGCGATACCGCGACCTGCGGAGGCGACCGAAGGAGGACACCGTGTCGGACGAGCTGGAGCACGATCAGCCCGCATCTGACGACGGTCAGGACGAGGGGGAGGACGTCGAGGCGCACCGCTCAAGCCATGGCATGACCGACGAGGGCGACGACGAAGTCGAGGCCCATCGCCAGCACGGCGGCGCGTAGGTTCGCTCGGATCGAGCGCGGCGAAGGCCCGCGCGAGCGGGCCTTCGTTTTGCGCTTAGCGCAGAACTTCCTCGAGGGCGGCGAGGAGGTGAGCCCCGGCCTCGTCCTCGCGCGACTCGAGCGCCGCAGCGACCCGCGCGACGACAGCGAGTCGCCCGTCCCCGGCGAGCGCCTCCTCCGCCTCGCGGGCCCGCTGGAGCAGGTCGAGCGCGATCGCGGCCTGCGCTGCGAAGAGGCCGAGCAGCTCCATCTCCTCGAGCGTGAACTTGGACCTCCTGTCGAGCACCTCGAGCACGCCGAGCGCCCGCTCGTCGTGCAGCAGGGGAACGGCCATCAGGCCTTCGGGGACGTACCCGGTGTCCTCGGCCACGTCCTTCGCGAAGCGCGGGTCACGACCGACGTCCTCGATCACGAGCGGCGTTCGCGTCGCGAGCACCCAGCCGGCCACACCCGTGCCGGCCGGAAACCGCGTGCCGAGCAGCTTCTCCTCGCCCTCGCCGACGACCGCCTCGAAGACGAGCTCCTTCGCGGCCTCGTCGAGGAGCAGGACGGAGGAGGCCTTCGCAGAGAAGATCGCCCGTGCGACCTCGACGATCGAGCGGAGAAGCTCGCGGAACCGCTCCTCGGAGCCGAGCACGCCCGCGGCGACGGCTGTGTTCAGGTCGGCGGCGCTCATCGTCGATCCGCCACGTTGCGCGAGGTCAGGTGGAGCAGGCTCTTGAGCTCGAACGGTGTCAGCTCGGGACGCTTGGAGCGGACGAGCGCGCAGATCCCGGCGACGTGCGGCGTCGCGAAGCTGTTGCCCGTGCAGCGGATCGTCTCGCCGCCGAGCCACGCGACGTCGACGTCGACGCCGCGCGCGAAGAACTCGACCGGTGGGCTCGGGTTGTAGTACAGGGTCATCGGGTCCTCCTCCGTGTGGCTGCCGACGGAGATCACGGACGAGAAGCGCCAGGGGTAGCTCTCGACCGGCATGTTGTGCGCCGAGGCAACGAGCACTATGCGCTTGAAGTAGGCCGCGTCCGCGAGCTCGTGCAGGACGGCGGCGTGGTCCTTCTTCGTCGTCGAAAGGCTCATGTTGACGATGTCGAAGCCCTGCTCGACCGCATGCCGGAGACCGGCGAGCAGGATCTTCCCGCTGCCGGTGTAGCCGGGGCCGAGCACCCGGACACTGTGGATCTCGGCCTCGGGCGCGAGCCCGCGGACGATCCCGGCGCAGGCGGTGCCGTGCCCGCAGACGTCGCTTTCGGTGTCCTGGTCGACCCGCGGCTCGCCGTCCTCGCCCGCGGTGACGACGACTGCGCTCTGGACTTCACCGACCAGCGGATGCCCGAGCTCGACCCCGCTGTCGAGCACGCAGACGCGCACGCCGGCGCCGGTCGCGTCGCCGTAGGCCCAGTCGCGCGTGATCGCCGCCGGCCAGGAGCTCTCGAGCGCGATCTTCGACGCCGCGTCCGGCGGCAGGCTCCAGGCGGGGAGGTCGTCCTGGCTCACGATCGCGCTCCGGCGCGAATCTCGGCGAGTCGTGGGCGCACCTGCGCGACCATCGCGAGGTTCTTCTTGCGCTCGTACCGCTCGAGCGCCTGCTCCAGCGCCTCGGCGGCCTCGTCGACGCGGCCCGCAGCCGCGAGCACCTCGGCCAGGTCGCACAGCGCGTCGCCCTGGTAGCTGAGCTGATCTGTCCGCTCGACCAGGTCCACCGCCTCGCGTGCGAGCCGCGCCGCGCCGGAGTGCTGCCCTCGATGGGCGTGCACGAGAGCCCGTACCTGTCGCCAGACCCACTCGTCCTGCCGGGTATCGATTGCTCGACCGAGCTCAGCCAACGGTTCGGCCTCGTCGTAACGGCCCAGAGCGCAGAGCCAACGGCCGAGCTTCGCCGCGTAGTACCCCTGGAAGACGCGATGGCCGTGCCGCGCGAAGTCGTCGACCGCCAGCTTCTCCTGTCGCGTTGCCTCCTCGTAGTCGCCTGCTAGAGCGGCGAGCTCGGCGAACCACACCTCGAAGCGCGAAACGCCCAGCTCTCGAAGCCGCTCTGCTGCGCGGCCCGAGAGTGTCGATGCCTCCTCGTAGCGGCTGAGCATGGCCAGGAGGCACGCCCGCTTGAGGAGGTCGAGTGGCTCCGAGGGGTCGGGCAGCAGCTCGTCGAACGTTCGCAGTGCGTCATCCGCCGGCCGCGGCCCGACGATCAATGCGGATTGGATGCCGAAGTCGTCCGGCGCGCGCCAACCGGCCGCGCGGGCGTGGCGAATGGACTGCTCCGCCGCGTGCGCCCACGCCTCCATCTGTCCACGCGAATTCGCAACGCCGTACCCGAGTACGATCCAAACCTGTGCCTGGCCTGCGTGGTCGTCGGCCTCTTCGAGCAGCCGGAGGGCGGCACGCGCCAGCCGCTCGAGCTCGTCGACGTCCGGTTCCGGCTCGAGAAAGTGCCGGTGCAGCGCGGCCACGGCGCGCGCGTGCGCTTCACCTCGTTCGTCACGCCGGGCGCGCGCGCGATCGGCGGCAGCGTCGCAGATCGCCGCAGCCTGTGCTGGGTCGTCGGTGTGGAACGTGATGGCGAGATCCACTTCGCGGTCCACGTCGAGCCTGAGTGGGCGCGTCAGCGCCAGCGACCTGCCGAGGAGCCGACGTGCGGGCAGCTCGTTGCCGGGTCTGAGCGAGCGGCGGGCAGCCGCAGCGAGACGATCACCCGCTCGCTCCGCGAGCGCAGCGTTGGGTTGCCCGAGCTCGGCGCTGTACCGGGCGGCCTGCTCGAGGTGGTAGCCGAGGATCTCGTCCACCTCAACCAGGTCGGCGCCGTGGACTTCGAGCCAGTCGGCGAAGCGCTCGTGCAGGTCGGCCCGGGTCGACTTTGCGAGGGCATCGTAGGCAGCGTCGCGCATCAGGATGTGCCGGAAGCGAAAACCGTCCTCGCCGGGGAGCTGCGTCTGGTCCGGGCGGATCAGCTCCCGGCGAACGAGCGCGGCCAGGCGAGGGGTGATCTGGGTCTCCTCGGGCGCCAGTGCCTGGACCGCGCCGCGATGGAAGATCTCGCCCTCGACGGCGCCCCTCTCGAGCACCCGTCGCTCACCAGG
>JBKPCT010000082.1:0-26139 GCA_046727515.1 Actinomycetota bacterium
GGCGCAGGATGCGGTCGCTCAGAAGGCCGAGACAGCTCAGGTTGGGGAAGCCCGGCCCCTGTGCGAGCCCGGCAAGCACCGGCAGATGGAGCGGCGGGCTCAGCCCTGTGATCGATAGGTCGACGTCGATGCGCGGTTCGAGCTCGGCTCCCGAGAGCACGTCCTTGAGCCGGCGCCGGGCTTCGCCGCCGAGGAGCGCCTCGAACCAACCAGCCTCGAAGCCGATCGCGACGACGACGAGGTCGTAGGCGACGCGCTCGCGTTCGTCGCCGTACTCGATCGTGACGACGACCTGCCGCTCGCCGGCCTCGATCGCCGCCGCACGTCCGGCGAGCGTGCGGAAGCGCCGCGACCGGTTGAGGGCCGCCTCGGCCTGCAGCGAGAAGACGCCGCGGTCGGTGCGTTCGAGGAACTCGCGCCGGTGCCCCTCGGCCAGCCGCGGCCACTCGCCGGGGTCGGAGTAGAAGCGGTTCTCGTCGTAGCTCTCCCCGCGCGAATAGAGGACCCCGCGGCTCGTCAGAACGTCGACCGTCGAGCATTTGTGTGGCTTCTTCAGCAGGCTGATGACGATGGAGGCCGCCGTCTCGCCGCTACCGATCACGCACACGCTCTCGGCGAGGTGCTTCGTCAGCGTTCGCTCGCGCAGCCAGTAGGTGCGCCCGTCGAACACGCGCGGGTGCTGTCCAGGTTGGCCGGGGACTGTGATCGGCGGGCCGGCGCCGGTGAAGACGACGCCGTCCGCCGAGATCGCCTCTCCCGGCTCGAGCATCAGTCGCCACCTGTCGCCCTCGACGTCGAGGCCGGCGACCTCGCCGGGCACGATTTCCGCCTCGGCCCGCTCGGCGACCTCGCGCAGGTAGGCGCTCCACTTCCTGTGCGTCGGTGGCAGGCGACCCCGGTCGACCCAGTCGGCGTAGACGCCGTGCGCGATCAGATGGCGCTGCCAGCTGAACTCCGCCATTGCGGCGGTGACCGCGGAGGACGCGGCGCCCCAGCTCTCGGCGTAGGGGAAACCCACATCCTTCTCCGCGGGCGTCCCCAACGGCAAGAGGCCGCTCGTGTAGCCCTGCCGCCCGCTCCAGTTTCCGGCAACGGCGCTTCGGTCGACGAGCACGACCTCTGGCGCATCGAGACCGACCGCAGCCAGCGCGCGCGCCTTGGCGGCGATCGCGATGCCCTTGGGCCCCGCGCCGATGACGGCCAATGCCGACATCAAGCCGAGGATAGCCTCGCGCCATGCGGCTCTCGACGGGCCAGCGAGAGAGAGATCTTCCCAACAGTCCTCCCGTCCTCCAGAAGCCGGTGAAACTCTCCTGCTCGATCGAGTGGCACGACGTCCTGGACGTGGATGCGCAGGCGACCTTCTGCGACGGCCGCGACCGCACGCTGCAGGGCAGCGCCGACCTGCTCAGGTCGGACGGCACTGAAGGCAGCGAGGTTGAAGCCAAGCACAGCCTTGCCGGCGAGCCACAAGTCATTCGCTGGGATCAGGACGTCGTGGGCGCCGGAGGCATTTCCCATCACGATCAGCCGCCCGCCCAGCGCGAGCGCATCGACGCTCGCATAACGCGTCGCACCGCCTACCGGATCGGCGATCACATCGAAGCCGCGACCAGCCGTGAGTTCGTGGACGCGGTCCGCGAGCGTCTCCCTCACGATTACATCGTCGTAACCGAACGCCCTCGCCGCCTGGAGCTTACTCGGGTTGCCGACGGTCCCGACGACGCGGCCGGCTCCTAGCAGGCGCGCCGTCTGGCCGAGTTGGCTGCCGACGCCGCCGGCTGCGGCGTGCACGAGCACCGCCTCCCCGGTTTGCAGTCCTGCGACCCGCTCCAGCGCGAGAATCGCGGTCGTGCTGTTGGACGGCACACACGCCGCGACCGCTAGCTCGAGCCGGTCGTCGAGCGGCGCCGTCAGCCGAGCGTCTGCGACGGCGACCTCCGCGTACCCGCCGCTGTTGATGATCGTGAGCGCGGCGACCTTCTGGCCGACCTCGAATCCCGTCACGCCTTCGCCCACCGCGCGGACGTGACCGGCGACCTCGATGCCCGGCACGAACGGGAGCGGCACATCGACGAGTCCACGACGATAGAGCACCTCGGCGTAGTTCAGACCGGCGAACGCGACGTCGATCGACAGCTCGCCTGGACCAGGGGAGGGAGACGCAAGCTCTGTCATCGTGAGTACGTCCGGCCCCCCGAACTGCGGAATCGTGAGCGCGCGCCAGCATTTGCGCAGGGGCCTTTGGCTGAAGGGACTGGGCGGGCCGCACTACTAGAAAGTTGATCTGAAATTGCCCGGCGCTCGTCACCGACCGTCCAACGGCGTGTTGCAGTTCCCGTGAAGGGGCTACATCTGTGCGGAATGCTCGCAGCGTTTGACACATAGCTCCGGCACAATTAGGTTCGGCTCTCTTCGCTGGGAGGTGGTGGGCATGAAGTTCGGCGTCTATATCGGACCGATTTATCCGGGTGAGATGGATGCAGCCGACGCGTTCGAACTCGCCCTGGCAATGGCCCGAACCGCGCACGAGAACCGCTTCGACGGCATCTTTGCCGCCCACCATTACGCTCTCGGGCCGTCTCACCAGATGTTTCACCCCTTCACGACCCTGGCGCGGTTGGCCGCAGAATGTCCCGGCAGCTATCTCGGCACCGCCTGCTTCATTCTGCCGTTGGCCCAACCACTGGGCGTGGCCGAGGCGACCGCGACGCTCGACGTGATCTGCGGCGGCAGGCTGCTCTTCGGCGTCGGACAGGGCTACCGCGTGCCCGAGTTCGAGAGCTTCGGCATCCCGCGACACGAACGCGGCGCACGGCTGGTCGACGCGGTGAGAGCAATCCGGACGCTCTGGGCCGACGATCCTGCCTCCTACGAAGGCCGCTTCTACAAGTTTGTCGGCGTCTCTATCAGCCCGAAACCCATCCAGCGGCCAGGCCCACCGGTTTGGGTGGGTGCAGACACCGTCGAGAGCGTCGCCCGCGTCCCCGACTTCGGCGACGCTTGGATTGCGAGTGGGCGCCACACCAGAACCTTCCTCAGGCAAGCGTTGTCCGGCTACCGGCGGAGGCTCGACGAGCTCGACCGGCCATACACCGGCGTGCCGATGTTTCGCGAGCTGCACGTGGCCCCTGTTACCCGCCGGGCCGAGGCGGAGATGAAAGAGGCCTTCCGTGCGCAGTACGAGTCATACGCCCGCTGGGGTCAGCCCGGCGAGCGCTACGACCTCGATTTCGACGAGCTCAAGCAGGAGCGAATCCTGGTCGGTTCACCGGAGCAAGTTGCCGAACGGGTCAATGACTACCGTGACGAGTTCGGCGTGCCCTTCATGTGGTTCCGCCTCTACTACCCCGGCATGGATCCAGAACTCGCCCTAGAGACGATCCGCCTCTTCGGCCAAGAGGTCATCCCACTCTGTCGACAATCCGGGCGGGCCGTCCACGAGTTCGCCGGAACGTAGCCCCTCGGAGGAGTCGACGTGAGGGGCATTGACACTGGCTCGGCCCGTGGCACTCCCACCAGAAAGTGACAGGGCCCATACCTCACTCTCCCGGACTCGCCGCTCGCTGCCCGCCGCACTCGGCACAGACGAGATAACCAACAGCGGCCACCTCACGACGCTATCCGCCGCGAGGGCCGCTGCCCAGTCGCACGTTCGGCCATGATTGAAAGCGTCGACGGGTGTCAATTCCGTCCCGCCGGTGGGAGACGCTACAGGCCTCTGAACGTCAGCGTGTCATCGTGGTTGAAGAGGAACGTTCCTCTGAAACTCACAAAGCCAGGCAAGCCTGACCCAGGTACGCCTGACCAAACGCTTGACCATGTGCCCTCGGTCTCGATGCAAATCGGGGGCCCGATCCGCGTGTTCTCCTTGAAGATGGAAAGCCGACGGGTGATCGTCAGATGGACCCGTCCCTCGCCGTTCGCGAGGCCGAACCAACCCTGTCCCGCGTGGGCCCGGGTGTCGACGACGTATCTCCCGGCATATCGGAGACCGCCACACATCGCCGGCTTTCGAGTGCTGAAATTACCCTCGCGCCACTGAATGAACAGGTACGCCTTCTCCCCATGCTCATGGCCACGGAGTTCAAACACGCTACGGATCACGCGGAAGCTCGGAAAATCCTGAAAATCAACGAGTGCGCCATCGACCGTGCGCCACGTTGAGACGTCCTGAGTGCCGGTCGCTTGGGCGCCGAACGGTGTCAACACCACCGACGCGAGCCCGACAACGATCGCAAGCAACCATCGCCTGCTCACAGCCTCCAGAGAATACGGCATCCCACATCCCGCTCAGGGCGCCCGCTGACATGGGGCCTTTTTGGGGCAGTGCTCCTGCTTGTACGCTCATTGGGTAGCCTCCTGCTTCGCGGCGCCTCGAACGCAGGGA
This sequence comes from Actinomycetota bacterium, assembly GCA_046727515.1. Classification (GTDB taxonomy): domain Bacteria; phylum Actinomycetota; class Thermoleophilia; order Gaiellales; family Gaiellaceae; genus DATBLE01. The sequence continues at coordinate 4,391 of JBKPCT010000082.1, forward strand.
AATCAGGATAGGCACCCGATCGACCCGGCCGCAGCGAACACCGTGAAGCCGACGGTCAGTCACACGGGGCAATGATGCGTGGCGCGGTCGGCTTGGCTAGAACTTCCGTGAGCCCTCGGTTGTCTTGATCCCTCGTCAGCGCGCCGCGGCCCCGTCGGCATGGACATCTTGTTCTTGAGCATGGAGCAGGTCGAGGAGCTGATCGATCTGGATCAGCTCCTCGACGGGCTTGAGGACGGCTTTCGTTGGCTTAGCGCCGGGGAGGTGAACGCGCCTGAGCGGAACGAGCTGAGCATGCCGCGCGAAGCGTTCCTCCTTAGCATGCCGGGGCACCGGGAAGGCGGTGACATGGCGGTGAAGGTCGTCACTGTCTTTGAGGACAATCTCGAGGTCGGCCTCCCGTCGCACCTGGCCGTTGTCTTGCTGTTCGACGCGAAAACGGGGGCCTGCCGAGCGATCATGGACGGGACCTACATCACTGCGGTGCGGACATCCGGATCGGCGGCGGTGTCGGCACGACTGTTGGCTCGGGAGGACGCGAAGGTGTTGACGATCCTTGGCGCCGGTGTCCAGGGAACCCACCACCTCAAAACGTTTCCGCTCGTACGCGACTTCGAGGAAATCCGCGTCGGATCCCTCCGCCTCGAGGACGCGGAACAGCTTGCGCAGCAGCATCCCCGCGCGCATGCAATCACGGACTTCCGGGCTGCCGTCCGAGATAGCGACGTCGTAGCGCTCGCCTCGCACGCCGGGCAGCCGATCATCGAGTCAGACTGGGTCAGGCCCGGGACTCATGTCAGCTCGGTCGGCTACAAGCCACCGAGCGGAGAGCTGCCGCGCGAGCTAGTCGAGCGCGGTTCATTGTTCGTCGAGTCACGCATTGCGTTCAGGCCCACGCCGGTGGGCTGTGCCGAACTGCAAGGTATGAACCCCAGCGACGCGACCGAGATCGGAGAGGTCGTTCGCGGCTGCCGGCCGGGCCGGCGAGGTCGTGCCGAGATCACCATCTACAAGGCCATGGGGCATGTGATCGAGGACATGGTCGCGGCCGAGATCGCCTACCGCACGGCCGTTCAGCGAGGCATCGGCTACGTCCTATCGATGTAGACGCGTCGAGCGCCGTGACAAGACGGCGAGATTCAACGACGATGCGTCTGCCGCTCATCCGCCCGCGTCGTCAGCCCTAGGAACTCGTCGAGTGCGGCTGCGACCAGATCGGGCTTGCTCAAGGTCTGCATATGGGGGGTACCCGGCAGTTCTCGGTAGACCGAGCCTGGGATCCGCTCGGCGATCGCCGCCATGTTCTCCGGTGTCGTCGAGGCGTCGAGTTCGCCGGCCAGGATGAGCGTCGGCGCGGGAAAGGTCGCCAGACGGTCTTGCACGTCGAGGCCCTCGAACGACCGCCAGGCGGCGGCCCAGTCGCGTGCGTCGGTGCGGCGGACACGCTCGCGGGCGTAGCGGACGCCCCAGTCGTTGATGGCGAGATCCTCCGGTGTGAACCAGCGGGTCAAGCTTGGAACGACCTGCGCCTCCATCCCATCGTCCTCGCCGGAGCGGGCCCTGTCCTCGAAGGCGGCGAACGGAAAGTCGGTCGTCGCCAGCAGCGCCAGAGACGCGAAACGTTCCGGATGGCACACCGCAGCCGTCTGGGCGATGCCGCCGCCGTAGGAGAGGCCGACGACATGGGCCCGCTCGAGTCCGAGGGCGTCGAGCACGCGGATCAGGTCCGCGGCGATCGCCTCCATCGTGAAGGGGATCGGCGAGCCGGCGGCGCGGCCGTGGCCGCGAAGGTCGTAGGCGATGACGCGTCGGCCAACGGCGAGCTGCTCCATGGTCGGCTCCCACATCTGCCAATCCAGCCCGAGGGCGTGCAGCAGGACGACGGGCGGGCCGTGCTGACCGCGTGTCGCGACCACTGTCTCGTGGTCACGCAGACGCAAGCGCCTCACGCTCGCCGGTCGCGCGATCCCGGCATCCCCCAGGACTTCGTCGAGCAGGCGCAGCGCGTTGAGTGCGCGCGGAAAGCCGGCGTAGACGGAGACATGCTCGCACAGGGCGCGAAGCTCGGAGGGTGCGACACCGAGGCGCAGCGCCGCCCTGAAATGGGTCGCCAGCTGAGGCTCGAGGCCACCGGCAGCGGCAAGCATCGCCACCGTTCCCAGCTCGCGCGCCGCCCGCTCGAGCTCTGCGTTCGCGAGCGTCCCCCCGAACGCACCCGCAACCAGCGCCTCGTACATGTCCGGCGCCATCGCGTGAATATCGGCCAGCGACTCGGCCGCCGCACCCCCGATCAGACCTTGGTACTCGCGCTCACCGCGCTCCTCGCGGTTCATCTCCTCCTCCAGTCACCGCCGCCGGCCGACGCGCCAAACCCACCGCGCGCCCTCGTCGCCATCAGCTTGCCTGGACAAGGCTGATCCGTATGGCCGATGCGGCGAAAAGGAGCGGATCCCGCTCAAAGAGCAGGATCCGCTAGATGAAGTGTGAACTTGCGGTCTAGCTCGACGTGCAGGTGACGTGGCTCCGCGGCACATCGCCATCCGCGCTCGGCGAGCTGGAGCTGCAGGTGACGGTCAGCACGACCGTTTCCGGCGGTTGCTCAACCGTGATCGTGGGGCTCGTGAACGCCATGTCAGTTATGTCTGCCTGCTTCCGGTGGCTCATGGCAGCACCTGCTCCGCGAACGCCTGCGCGATCACGCCGTAGCCGGCCGTGTTCGCATGAAGGTCGCCGAGCGTGCAGAACCACGTCCAGGCGCAGACGTGCTGCGCCGCCGCCACGAAGTCGTCGTTCTCGAACGCACCCGCCACGTCCGCGACCGGATCGCCCTTCGCTGTGTATGTGTCGCCGAGGGTGGCGTTCAGCGTGTCGACTTCGCTGCATAGGAAAGGCCAACGAGGGATCCGACACGCAAATCGGAGCGACGACATCGTAGTAGGTCATGCCGACGATGGGCACACCAGGGGCGGCGACTCGGAGCGCGTCGAGGATGGGCGGCAGGTTGGTCTGGATATCCAACAGGCCTTCCTGGAAGCACTCGGGATCGGCTGACACCAGGCATGGGCCGACGTCGTTGCCACCGATGTCAATCGTGATCAGTGAGACGAACTGGCTATGCGCGTGCAGGAAGGCGACCGCATCGGCGAGTTGCGAGCCGTGCGCAAGCTCCTCCCTCCGGGGGCCCGGCGGTGCGCAGAAGTACCGCGAGCCGAGACTGCCGGTCGGCTCGACACCGCTGATCATCGACGAGGTCGTCTCGCCGCCGCAGGCCAGGTTCTCCAGCTGCAGAGTAGGGTCGTCACCCCTGAGCGCGGCGTAGAGCTGGTCGGCGTAGCCATGCCCGAGATCGCCGTTCGGCTGATCCCCCTCTGCCAGCGAGTCGCCAAGTGCAACGTAGTAGTGGACGGCCCTCGTGTCGGTCGCCCCGGAACCATCCCCGTCCGCGGACGGTGCCCCCGTGCCCGACGCCGCCAGCGTGGACACGATCACCGTGCTAAAGAACAGGCGCTTCTTAAATCGTGTCTCCCCTCGATTGCTCGGGACGTGGAGTCGCGTCCGTCGCGGCGCGACGTCCACGAGTCGACGAGCCGTTCGCAGACGATTCCGCGTGGACGTTCGTCACGACGGCCGGAACGCCGTTCAAGAACGACACGTTCGTCCGCCCCGTCGGCCGCGGCGCGCAAGCGCTCGATCGCGCGCAGCTTCGGATCCGGGCCTCCGACGCCGGGCGCCCGTGCGCCCGCCGCGACCGACGCAGCGCCTGCCGGCAACGAGAAGTTGCCGTCGAGGATCGCCGTCATAAGCCACCTTGCCCATCGATCTCGTTCACCTCCGAGTCGACTGTCGAGACAGTACGACTCGCCTCTTAAGGTCGGCTTAGAGCGGCGCCCTCGACAAGCGAGGCCTGCGGCGGTAAGACTCTCCTTGGGCCCAACCCGAGGAGGACCGTGCCGGCGACCGACGATTCGCCTACGGCGCACACGGAGTTTCCGGCGCGCGGTCCGATTTCGCAGTCCGTGCCCGAGCGGCCTGCGCAGCCGATCATCGCCAGGCCGCGTCTCCTGAGGCGGCTCGACGCGGCGCTGGACAGGCGGCTGACCGTCGTGCTCGCGGACGCGGGCTACGGGAAGTCTGTCCTCCTCGGCGTGTGGTCGGCGACCGTCCCGTGTCTCTGGTACGCCGTCAGCCCGGACGACACGAGCCTGGCGGTGTTCGTCCTCGGCATCGCGAAGGCGTTCCAGCGGCGTCTGCCTTCGCTCAGCAGGGAGCTTCGCCTCGTCGTGCAGACGTCGGTCGGCCCGGACGGGGACGAGGCAGACCGCGCCGCGCCCGTCGCAACGCTGCTGTGCGGCACGCTCGAGCAGGAGCTCGACGAGGAGTTGGCGCTCGTCTTCGACGACGTGCACGCTCTCGGGCGCAGGGGGCCGTCCGTGCGGCTGCTCAAGGAGCTCTGCCGCCAGGCGCCTGCGCGCCTGCACGTGGTCCTTTCGAGCCGACTCGAGCCGCCGTTCCCCATTCAGCGCCTACGTGGCCGCGGCGAGGTCCTCGACCTCGACGCGGACGCGCTCGCCTTCACAGAGGACGAGATCGCCGAGCTGCTAACGACGGCCGTCGGCGACGACGCTGCAGCTCACGCGCCCGAGGTACACGAGGTGACGGCGGGTTGGCCTGCAGCCGTTCGCCTCGCGGTCGAAGCGCTTCGCGCGGTGCCGGCAGCTGCGCGGCCGGAGACGCTCGCGGCTCTCTACCGCCCAGGCGGCCGTCTGTTCGACTACGTCGCCGAGGAGGTTTTCGGAAATGCCCCTCCCGGCGTCCGCCAGCTCCTTCGCCGAGTGGCGCCCTTCGCGCGGTTCAACATCGGCCTCTGCAAGGCACTCGCCATCAAGGCCGCGGCAGAATCGCTGGCGTCGCTTCGCCGCGCCGGACTCTTCCTCGAGCTGCGGCCCGGCGCGCGCGACGAGGGCGATTGGTTCGGCCTGCACACACTCGTGCGGGAGTTCGTTCGCGAGCGATGGCCCCTCGACGAGAGCGAGCTACGAGACGTGCACGCGCGGGCGGCGGCGTGGTTCAAGGCGCGCGGCCTTTTCGACGAAGCGCTCGAGTCGCTCGTCGCGCTGGGCGACACCAGGGCCGTCGCCGAGGTCCTCGAGGCGCACGGGTCCGCGCTCCTGGCGGCAGGCAAGGTCGAGTCGATCATCCATGTTTCCAGACGGTTGCGGCCGGCGCTTCGTAGCCCGTCGATCGAGCAGCTCGAAGGAGAGGCGCACGAGATCCGGGGCGATTGGGACGAAGCGCTCGAGTGCTTCCGTCGCGCGGCCGGAGACGCCAAGCTGCTCGACGCCGGCCTCGCATGGCGCCTCGGCCTGATCCATCATCTCCGCGGCAGGCTGGACGAGGCGCTCGAGGTGTACTCCCGGGGACGGCTCGAGTCGAGCGACCCGCGCGAGGCCGCGCTCCTGCTCGCCTGGGAGGCGAGCGCACGCTGGCTCCGCGGCGACGTCGAGGGATGCCGCGCGGCGGCGGAGCAGGCGTTCGCCCGCGCGAGCGCCGCCGGCGATGCCCGCGCGCTCGCCGCCGCACACACCGTGCTGGCCCTGCTGGCGGCGCTCACGGGCGACCGGCTCGCGAACGACGCCCACTACTCGCGCGCGCTCGAGTACGCCGAGCGCGCCGGCGACGTCCTGCAGATCGTCCGCGTCCGCACCAATCGAGGCTCGCAGTACCTCGAGGAGGGCCAGTACGAGCAGGCACTCGCCGAGCTCGAGCACGCCACGCGTCTCGGCGACCTCACCGGCTTCACCGTCTTCCGTGCGCTCGCGCTCACCAACCGGGGCCACGCGCGCTTCCGCCTCGGCCGTCTGGAGGAGGCGACGGCGGACTTCGAGGCGTCGAAAGCGCTCTACCAGCGTGCCGGCTCACGCATGGTGTGCTACCCGCTCGCGCTCCTCGGAGACGTCTACCGCGAGCGCGGCCACTTGGCGCTGGCGCAGGCGCTCTACGAGGAGGCGCATGCACGGGCCGAGGAGTCAGGCGACGTGCAGGGCCTCGTCCCGGCGCTGGCGGGGCTCGCGCAGGTGCTCGCCGTGGAGAGCCCGGACCGGGCCCGGGCATTCGCCGAGCGGGCGGTCGCGTGCGGCGAGGGGATGGCGCAGGTCGCCGCGCACCTGGCGGCTGGTTGGGTTGCATTGGCGCAGGCCGACCCGGCGTCCGCCGCAGCGAGCGCGGACAGCGCGGCGGCCGCGGCTCGGCTGCGGCGGGACCGCGCCGGGCTCGCGGAGGCCCTCGAGCTCGCTGCGCTCGCGTCGGGGGATCGCGAGCGGCGAACGGTGCGGCTCGAGGAGGCGATCTCGTTGTGGCGCGGGATCGGCAATCCACTCGGCGAGGTGCGCACCGAGCTGATCCTCGGGGTCACGGCCGGAGGAACCGAAGGCGCAGCACGAGCCGCGCACGCGGAGCAGCGGCTGCGAGCGTTCGGGGCGCACGGCTACCGGACGTCGGTCCTGGCCGCGCTGCCGCGCGTGCCCTTCGTGCAGCACGCTCCCGTCATGGTGTCGACCCTGGGCCGGTTCAGCGTCGCACGCAGGGGTCTGCCCGTCGGCCGCGGAGAGTGGCAGTCGAAGAAGGCGCGCGACCTGCTGAAGATCCTCGTCGCCAGGCGGAGCCGGCCGGTTCCGCGCGACGTGCTGATGGAGACGCTCTGGCCCGAGCAGGATCCGCGACGCGTTTCGAACCGGCTCTCGGTCGCGTTCAGCACGCTGCGGGCCGTGCTCGATCCGGAACGGCGGTACCCGCCGGACCACTTCCTCGTCACGACCGGCGACACGATCGCGTTGCACCCGGCGAACGTCGACGTCGACCTCGACGTCTTTCTCCGGCACGCGGCGGAGGGGCTCGATCTCTACGGCCGCGGCCTCGCGCAGGAGGCGCGGCCCCTGCTCGAAGGCGCGGAAGCGACCTACGTGGGCGATTTCCTCGAGGAGGATCTCTACGAGGACTGGGCAGCCCCCGTCCGTGAAGAAGCACGCGGCGTCTATCTCACGGTCGTGGACGCGCTGGCGGACCTGGCCGAGGCGGCAGGTGAACGCGACGCAGCGATCAGGTACCGCCGGCGCATCCTCGAGCGTGATCCGTACGACGAGAGCGCCCATCTCGGGATCGTCACGGCGCTCGCGAACGCGGGCAAGCACGGAGAGGCGCGCCGCATGTACAGCGACTACGTCGTCCGCATGGACGAGATCGGTGTCGAGGCGGCGCCGTTCCCCAGCGATCGCACGGCCGCGTTGTCGACGCCACAGGAGGCGCGATGAGGCTCATCAGCGTTCGCTCGGCGTCACCGGCTCGAGCAGCAGCCGGACGAGCTCTTCCGCACTGCTGAAGGTGTGTGGCTCGTCGTCACCCACACGCTGCACGACGCCGTGCAGACCCGGTGGGAGCTCCTCGCCGCGCGGCGGCGCCCACACGCGGACGACGAACGTCGTCGCTCTCGACCGTGTCCGCTGCTCCGGGGTCACTCAGGGGATCGTCCCGGCCGCCGGTTAAGGCGAGCTTAAGGGAGGCGGTTGTCCCCGCAGCGCGCCGGGAATCAATCTCACCGATCTGGAGCAGCACGATCTCAGCGTCCCAGGACGCGGGGTCATCCAGAACATCGAGCCGTAGACACGCGGCTCTCGACGCGCTAAGGGTGGACGGTGTGGAGACGCCATATGGGGGCTCCCACCGCCTGCTCGACCCCGCCCAGCTCGGGGACCACCTCGACCGGCTCTACCGGGCCGCCTGGGCGCTCTCCGGCTCCCGCGAGGACGCCGAGGACCTCGTCCAGGAGACTTACGCGCGGGTGCTCGCCCGCCCGCGCCTGCTCCGTCACGAGGACGACCTCGGTTACCTCCTGCGCGCGCTGCGCAACACGTTCTTGACTCAGAAGCGCACCGAGAGCCGCCGGCTGCGGCCCGGCCCGCTGCCCGACCAGCTCGACCTCGTCCCCGACCCGCACGCGCGCGAGCCCCAGGCGGCGCTCGAGGCCGGCATGCTCTACGCCGCGATCGCCGAGCTCCCTGACGACTTTCGCGACGTCCTCGTCGCCGTCGACATCACCGGTCTCTCCTACAAGGAGGCGGCACGTGCCCTACGCATCCGCGAGGGAACGGTGATGAGCAGGCTCTACCGCGCGCGCCGACAAGTCGTGCGCCGAGTCGAGGGCGGCAGCGCCTGACTCGAAGTTCCAGGTCGTACGGCCGAGCCCGGCGAGGAGAGTCGGGAATCTGCCAGGCACCAGTGAGGGCCCGGCCTGTTGAACCGGGCCCTCACGAGCATGCGCTCCGGCTCGGGCGTCCGGCAGCTCCCTAGAAGCCGGCGTTGCCTCCTCGCCGGTTCTCTTCCAGAAGTAGTAGTCAGCGGTGTAGGGGACCTCGACCCGGGTACCCGGTGCTCAGCCGGAGTCGCCGACGTCGACTGTTCCGACGAGCACCTTCTCGCCCGACGAACCCTGATCGCCGTCGGCCTGCTCGCGGGTGACGGTCAAGGTCCTGAAGCGCTTCGGCGACACTCCCGCCCAGAGCGTGACCTTGCGGGCGTCGTTGAACGTCCCGATCGGCACGAGCACGCCCGCGTGACTTCGCAGCCACGCCTCGTAGAACCGTCCGCCGGCGAGACGGGGAAGGCCTGAGGCATCGAGCTGGATCCGCCAGCCTGAGGATGTCTTGGTGAGTGTCGCCTCGCCACCGGCACCGGGCGCCAGAGCGGTCGCTCCGAGGGCGGCGTGGAAGCGCTCTCCGCGGGTGCCCGAACTGAGCACAGTCAGTGGAACGGCGACTGCTGCCACAGTCGCAGCTGCCGCTCCGGCGGCGATCAGGACGGGACGGCGCGGGATCGGCGTGCGGCGCGCGCGTCGTTGCTCATCGACGCGCGCTCGCAGGCTCGCCGGCGCCCCGACCTCGGCCGCAGCGCTTTGCGCAAGCGCGACCGCTCGCCGCTGCTCGGCGAGCCGGTCGGCGAGGTCCGGCGACGACGACACGCGTGCCTCGAGCGCGGCACGGCGCTCGCGAGCGAGCGACCCGTCCGCGAGCGCCGCGAGCTCGGCGACCTCCCGATTGCCTGATTCGTCTCGTCGACGGCGTCTCAACACAGTAAGAGGAACGGTAACGCCGAATCCACAGGGAGAACGGAGAGGGTGCTCACACACTCGAGGACCCCGTTCGGCCCGAAGCTATTCCCAAGGAAGGCAGTCCTACGACCTCCGTTGACTTCTTTAGCTGACAAGAGGATGCTTGTCGGGCTGAAACGACCCGGGAGGTGGCAGGCATGAAGAAGGGACGACTCGGACGAGTTGCGGTGGTGGCCGCAGCCGTCGTGGTGGCCGTGCCGGCGGTGGCGCACGCAGGCAACGAAGTCGCGAAATGGAACGAGATCGCCGTCAACACCGTGAATGCACAGGCACCGATCACGTCGGCACCGCCAGCCGGGGCCGTGTTCGTGGCGATGGTGCAGGGCGCCGTCTACGGAGCCGTCAACGCCGTCGACCGGCACGGGCGGCCGTACCTGATCAACCGGAGCTTCCCGAAGGCGTCCGTTGACGCGGCAGCGGCGACCGCGGCATTCCGCGTGCTGGACTCGCTGTTCTCATCGACGCACCACGGGGTCCTGCTGGCGGCGTACGGCGTTTCGCTCCAGGGAATCGCGGACGGAAAGGCCAAGGAGACCGGTATCAACGTCGGGAACTTGGCGGCGGACGCGATGCTTGCGGAGGGGCACGACGACCGCAGGATCATCGGGTGCACGTTCGGATCGGGCGCGGCGGGCGAGTGGATGCCGCTCGCCGGGGCTGGGGGAGCCCCGCTGTGTGACCCGAGTCCGTGGGTCGCTTACGCGAAGCCGTTCGTCTTGAAGAGCCCATCGCAGTTCCGCACCGCCGGCCCGTACGCGCTGACGAGTGCGGCGTACACGGCCGATTTCAACGAGGTCAAGTCGCTTGGCGCAGCCGACAGCAAAACACGCACCGCCGACCAGACACACGCTGCCGTGTTCTGGCAGACGAACCCCGCCGCGAACTACAACGCTCTCGCGCGCAGGTTCGTCGACCAGTTCTCGCTCGATGTGAACGACAGCGCGCGCCTGTTCGCGATGCTCGACCTGTCGGCGGCGGACGCGATCATCAACGCCTGGAACGACAAGTACCACTACAACTTCTGGCGGCCGATCACAGCGATCCGGAACGACGACGGCAATCCGGCGACCGAGGCCGACCCGACCTGGACGCCGTTGTTCAATCCAGATCCTCTCCTGACGCCACCGGCGATCGCCGGGAACGGGCCGCCGCTGATCACGCCGCCGTACCCTGAGCACCCGTCGGGCGCGGCCACGTACGCCAGTGCCAGCATGCACGCGTTCGCGTCGTTCTTCGGCGCCGACGAGATGGGCATGCCCTTCTATCTCACCAGCAGCCGTTTCCCGACCGACCCGGCGCTGGCGCGAGAGCAGCGCTTCTTCACCCGGTTCTCGGACGTGACCAACGAGATCGTCGAAGCGCGGATCTGGGCCGGGATCCACTTCCGCAATGCGGACGTGCAGGCGGCGAAGCTCGGCGGCGAGGTCGAGCGCTACATCCACGATCACCTCTTCGCGTCCCAGTAGAACCAGAGCCGTGGAGCGGCCTTCGGGCCGCTCCACACCCGCCTGAGCAAAACGGAGGAAGGGCCTCGTGCGCCGGCGCGGCCCTCCCTCCACTCGCAGAAATCGGGAATGGATGCCGCCTCGCGGGTGTCCTCCTCCCGGGACGTCAACCACCCGAAAGGAACCCGATGATGAGCCTCACGTCTGCGCCCACCGAAAGAAACACCAGGACGAGTCGAGACGCTCGGGGTCCTGCTCGCGCTCCCGCTGATCACGTCTTCGGTGCTCGGAGATCCGCGGACGTCCCAGGGGCCGCGTCCCGCGTTCGAGGACGCGTGACAGGAACCGGAATAACGGAGGCGGGCCGGAGCCCTCTGCATTGGAATCGCAATCCGACGAAGGAGCACAGGATGTCTCCCACGTTTCGCGCCACGCTCGCCGTCGCCGCAGGCGGCCTCGCGCTCGCCGCAGCCGCCCCGGCCGCGCCCGCCCCGAAGACGGTGATGGGGTCGGTCGGCCCCGGCTTCACGATCACCCTCACGCTCGGTGGTAAGAAGGTGGCCACGCTGAAGAAGGGCATTCGCTATCGCCTCGTGATCAGCGACCGCTCTTCGATCCACGACTTCCACCTGACCGGGCCGGGACTGAACCGCGTCCTGACGAGCGTCGACTTCACCGGGACGAAGAGAGTCGTCCTCACGCTCAAGAGGGGCGTCTACCGCTACGTCTGCGACCCGCACTCGGACTCGATGCACGGGAGCTTCCGGGTCGTTTGAGCGACCGGGCCGGCTCGTCGTGGGTGGGCGGGCCGGCTCACACGGACCCGAGAGCCACCCGAAAAGAGAACGAGGTAACCGATGACGACCGCACCACAGTTAGATCTGGCCGCCGTGATGGCCCGCCGGCACGCGAGGGAGTCGAACATTCATCGCCGCCAGCATCGAGACACCCGTACTCGCCTCGCGGCTGTAGGGGCGAGGGTTAGGCTGACGGCGTGGGGCCGGGCGGCGCTGGGCGCGCGTTGAGGATCTCGATTCTCGACGACTATCACGACACCCTCCGCGCGCTCCCGTGCTTCAGGAAGCTGGAGGGGCACGACGTCACGATCTGGAACGACCACGTCCAGGACGTCGATGCGCTCGCCGAGCGCCTGATCGATACGGAGGCGCTCGTGCTGATACGCGAGCGCACCGAGATCCGCGCGCCGCTCCTCCAGCGCCTCTCGAAGCTCAGGCTGATCAGCCAGCGCAGCGTCTATCCGCACATCGACATCGACGAGTGCACTCGGCTCGGCGTCATCGTCTCCTCCAGCCAGCATCGCGACACCCCGTCCTACGCGGCCGCAGAGCTCACGTGGGGACTGGTGCTCGCAACCGCGCGCCAGATCCCCTTGCAGATGGCAGCGTTGAAGGCAGGGCGATGGCAGATCGGCGTCGGCAACACCCTGCGCGGCAAGACGCTCGGCATCTTCGGCTACGGCCGGATCGGCAGTGTCGTAGCGGGCTACGGCAAGGCTTTCGGCATGAACGTGCTCGTGTGGGCACGCGAGGCGTCGCTGGCACGTGCCCGCGCCGAGGGCTATGCCGTGGCACAAAGCAAGGACGCGTTCTTCGAGGAGTGCGACGTGCTCTCCCTGCACATGCGGCTCGTCGAGGCCACGCGGGGGATCGTCACGGCCGCCGATCTCGCACGCATGCAGCCGACCGCCGTGCTCGTGAACACGAGCCGGGCGCCACTGATCGAGCCCGGGGCGCTCGTGAACGCGCTCCGCGCCGGACGCCCCGGCTTCGCGGCTGTCGACGTCTACGAGCACGAGCCGCTCTCCGACCCCGACGACCCGCTCCTGCGCATGGACAACGTCGTGTGCACGCCCCACATCGGCTACGTGACGCGCGAGGAATACGAGCTCCAGTTCTCCGACGTCTTCGATCAGATAGTCGCCTACGCCGCCGGCACCCCGATCAACGTCGTCAATCCGGGCGCGCTGGACGCGGCGCAGCGGAGCTGAGCGCCACCCGAGCGGCCTGGACGCGGGCCCACCGGATCCCTGGAAGGACGCCCGTCGGCGCCGGGGATCGCAAGCACATAAAGGGAGAAGCTGCGAATCGGGAATAGACGCCGGCAGGCGGAGTCTTCAGGGACGACCGATGTAAGCCAACCAAGGGAGGAGCTATGCCTCGCACCACCATCGGCGCATGTCTGGCGGCGGTCGTTGCCCTGTCCGCCACCGTCCTCGTCCTCGTCGGCCCGGCCGGTGCCGCAAGCAGCAACCGGGTCGGAGTGGGCTTCAACGCCCCCTCCATCGCCGGCTTTCCCGGCGACTTCTCCGGCGGCAAGGCGTTCCTCACAGGGGGCGGCGCCTACGACCCCACGACCGCATCCAACGACGATCCCGAGAGCGCGTTCGTCCACTCGAGCGGCGGCTTTCGCTGTCTCGAAGACGTCCAGCAGGGACCCCTCAAGGGCTGCCTCCAAGGGGAGGGCATTCGTTGGGACACGGACGGGCTGCTCGAGAGCACGCGCTTCAAGTGCACGGGCGCTGCGACCGAGGCTGCAAAGACGGCCGTGACCGACGCGCACACCGCGGTTCTCGAGTCCGACTTCTACCGCGCCGGCGACGGGAACGACGCGTCCTTCAAGGGCGTGCAGGTGATCGTCGCCGACCACGACCTCGCCACCGACATCGACGGCGTCCAGAACGTCTGGATCCAGCAGGTCGGCTGCGGCACCGCCGACGTCAACTTCAGCTCGTAGACAGAGCCTCGCTCCCCGGGCTGGGCTGTCCGCCCAGCGCCGGGGAGCCCGAACTGTCCACCGTGCTCGCTCTGACGGCACCCTTCCATCGGGGAATGGACGGCCGCAAAATGAAGGTCCTCCCTGCGACGGGTAGCCGACCGTGTTGCGCCACGACCATGTTCTCCCGGTCGCACCGGTTCACCGCCTGCCGCTCGTGCGCTGATGCACTGCGGTAGGTGCGGGCTCAGCGGTGGTGGCAGAGATTGACCTCCTCCCTTCGGAGGAGGACCGATTCCGACCTTCGACAGCACGATTTCGTTCGAGCGGCCGAGGCGGAGCGCCCATTAGCGGGCGTACCGTCGAGGTCATGACTACTTCAACCGGAACAACCGCAGAGTTGGTCGTCGAGACGGCGAACCTGAGCAAGCGATTCGGCGACCGCACGGTCGTGCAGAAGGTCGATCTCGAGGTTCCGCGCGGCGTTGCGTTCGGCTACCTCGGCCCGAACGGCGCCGGCAAGACGACGCTCATCCGCATGCTGCTCGGGCTGACGCCCGCGACCGAGGGCTCGATGCACCTGCTCGGGCTCCCGGTTCCCGCGCGCCGCACCGACGCGCTGGCAAGGGTCGGCGCGATCGTCGAGGAGCCGAGCTTCCAGGGTCACCTGACCGGTCGCGAGAATCTGTCGATCGTCGCCGCCGCCCGCAGCCGCGCTGCGTTCGGCCGGATCGACGACGGGCTCGAGCGGCTCGGGCTCACGGCTCGCGCCGACGATCGCGTCAAGACCTACTCGCTCGGCATGCGGCAACGGCTCGGCATCGCGCGCTGCCTGCTCGCGGACCCTGAGCTGCTGATCCTCGACGAGCCGATGAACGGCCTCGACCCGGCCGGGATCCAGGACTTCCGCGCGTTCGTCCGCGACTTCGTCGCGGAAGGGCGCACGATCGTCCTCTCCTCGCACCTGCTCGACGAGGTCGAGAAGACGTGCAGCCACATCGCGATCGTCGACCGCGGCCGGATCGTCGCCCAGGGACCGATCGCGCAGCTCCGCGACGGCGAACGGCCAAGCGTGCTGATCGAGGTCGACGACCCCGCCCGCGCGCGCTTGCTCCTGAGCGCCCACGTCGGGGTCGAACGCGTCATCGACGACGGCAAAGCCCTGCGCGTCGTGCTAGCCGACCCGACCGCCGTCGCCGACCTCAACCGTCGCCTCGTCGAGCAGCACGTGAACGTCACCCGGCTCGAGCCGGCACACGCCTCGCTCGAGCAGCGCTTCCTCGAAGTCACGACCCGACTGGAGAATGCAGCATGAGTACGCTCACCCACGCACTTCCGACAGCACGCCTCGTCTCGGCGGACCTCCTCAAGCTCCGCAAGCGTCGCGGCCTAGCCGCTGTCGTCGCCTTGATGACGATCGGCACCGTACTGATCGCGAACACGGTCATCGAGCTGATGCACCTCTCGGATCCGGCAAAGCACGGGCCGGACGGTGGGGTCACGATGCTCGGACACCTGACCTGGACGATCGTCGCGCTTGGCGCGGCCGCAGCCACGATCGTCGCGGCGACAGCCGGCTCCGGGGATCTCGCCTCCGGCGTGTACCGCGAGCTCGTCGTCACCGGGCGTTCGCGCTTCTCGCTCTACGCCTCGCGGATCCCCGCGGGCCTCATGTACCTGCTCCCGTTCGTGGCTGCCGCGTACGCACTGGAGGCGGGCGCGAGCGTCCTCTTCACCGGCTGGCATCCGGCGCCCTCGACCTACCTCCTCGTCGTCACCGGGCTCTGGATGCTGCTGGCGACGACCTTCTACTACCTGCTCGCGCTCGGGATCTCCTGTCTGGTCGGCTCGCGCTCGTACACGATCGGGATGGTGCTCGCGTGGCGACTCGCGCTGACGCCGCTTCTGGCGTCGATCGCTGCGCTCGGCGTCGTACGCGAACTCGTTCCCGGAGTCGCGCTGGACAATCTGCTTCCCGGCGCACTGCAAGACGCCGCACGGCAGGGCCCGCGCGTCGGGATGTCGGTCGCGGCAATCGGTTTCGTCCTCGTCGTCTGGACGCTGACAGCGCTCGTTGCCGGGGCGGTGCGGGACACCACGCGGGACGCCTGACGGCGTAGCGTTCACCCATGATCTGGAGCTGGTTCGAGCGGCACAAGCGCCTGGGCGACCTGGCGCTTGTGCTGTTCGCGCTCGCGACCGCGCTCGGCGCGCTCGGCCGCGAGGGTCGGACGGCGATCAGCGTGCTGCCGGTCGCGTTTCTGCTCGCTCTGCCGCTCTTCTTCCGGCGCGAGTACCCGCTCGCGGTGCTGGCGGTGACGACCGTCGTCACGGCGATTGCCGTCGGCCCCTATGCGTACAACCCCTTCCCGGCGGGAATTGCCCTCTTCACCGTCGCCGCACGGTTCGAGCGTCGGCTTTCGCTCGCGGCCGGCGCGGGCGCGCTCGTCATCCTCGCTGCGCCGCTCTGGGCCGATGCCGGCTGGGGCCATCCGTACCTGATGCTCGGTCGGCTCCTGCCCTTCGCCATCGCCTGGCTCGCCGGCGACAGCCTCGGCATCCGACGCCGGTACGTGCAGGAGCTCGAGGAGAAGGCCGAGCGGCTCGAGCGCGAGCGGGAGAGCGAGGCCGCGCGTGCAGTTGCCGAAGAACAGGCGCGGATCGCGCGCGAGCTCCACGACGTGATCGCGCACAACCTGAGCGTGATGGTCGTGCAGGCGGCGGCCGCGGACGACGTCTTCGAGACGCGGCCCGATCGCGCGCGCGAGGCTCTCCGCCGCGTCGAGGCGACCGGACGCAGCGCCCTCGGCGAGCTCCGCCAGCTGCTCGGCGACATGCGCGGCGACGGTGCGGATTTCGCGCCCCAGCCAGGCCTCGACCAGCTCGACGCGCTCGTACGCGAGGTGCGCGAGGCGGGACTCGAAGTGGTCGTGACGATCGAGGGGACGCCGAGAACGCTCCCGACGGCACTCGATCTCTCGGCGTTCCGCATCGTCCAGGAGGCGCTGACGAACACGCTGAAGCACGCGCACGCGAGGCACGCAGTCGTCGCCCTCCGCTATCGCGACGCCGCGCTCGACGTCGAGGTGCGAGACGATGGCTCGGGCAACGGCGGCGGCAGCGGGCACGGCCTGATCGGGATGCGCGAGCGTGTCGCCGTCTTCGGCGGCTCCCTGTCGGCCGGGCCGGCGGAGGACGGTGGCTTCGCCGTCGCCGCGAGCTTTCCGCTCGGGAACGAGCGGTGACGATCCGCGTCCTCGTCGTCGACGACCAGCCGCTGGTCAGAAGTGGGTTCAGGATGATCCTCGACGAGCGCCCGGACATCGAGCTCGTCGGAGAAGCGGCGGACGGCATCGAGGCGGTGGAACTTGCGGCGGAAGTCGATCCCGACGTGATCCTGATGGACATCCGCATGCCGAACCTCGACGGTGTCGAGGCAACCCGCCGTCTCGTCGGGACGCAGACGAGCGCGCGCATTCTCGTCCTGACGACCTTCGACCTCGACGAGTACGTCTACGCCGCAATCGACGCCGGTGCGAGCGGCTTCCTGCTCAAGGACGTGGAGCCGAACGATCTGATCGACGCGATTCGCGTCGTCGCCGCCGGCAACTCGCTGTTCGCCCCGGCGGCCACGCGGCATCTGCTCGCGCGGTTCGCACCGAAAGGCAGCAAGGAACCGCGCTCGCTCGGCGATCTGACCGAGCGCGAGACGGAGACGCTGCGTCTTCTCGCCAGCGGTCTATCGAACGCGGAGATCGCGCGACAGCTCTACGTCAGCGAGACAACAGTCAAGAGTCACGTCTCCGCGGTCCTGCGCAAACTCAAGGTGCGCGATCGTGTACAGGCGGTGATCGCCGCATACGACGCCGGACTCGTACAGCCTGGGGACTAGACGCAGACCAGAGCAGCACCAGTTTTGGGGTGAGCGCGCGGCAGCGCTCGTTGTAGCGGGAGTGCGACGGCAGGTACGGAAGAGATGGCCGAGCCGCCGCCTTTCCCGCCGCAAGAAGACGCGGTCGCTCGGGCAGTGCAGGAAGGGCCTTCCTCGATGGGCGCGGCTGGGATCGAACCAGCGACCTCCTGCGTGTGAAGAGGAGCCGGGCCTGAGGCCCGGCTCTCTCTTTTGGCCTAACGTGGCCGAAGACGGCCGTCCTGGATGCCCGTCGGCACGCCGCGGGCCGAGGGCACTTCGCCCTGCGCAGCTTGTCACGAAGCCGCCTGTCTTCAGAATGTTTCCGGTGCGCACATGGGACGCGTGCGACCGATTAGGGCTTGGCGCAAAGAATGTGAAAGCGCACCGTCGAGGCTCCAGCCCTGCGGGTGAGGCCAACGAAGGCGGACGAAAGCGCATTCGGTGGCCACGGCTTCCGTTGTCGCATACATCTAGCAGAGTCGACCTGTACGCGTCGGATCTTCGATCCCCCCAGCAAGGTCCTCGCGGCAGAGTGATCGGCGGCTCCGGTCCAGCGGATCGCGTAGGCTCAACGCCGCGAGGGCGTTCTGGGCGTGCTCGACCTCGTTCACGGGGTACCAGCGCTGGACCGGAAGATGCCCCGGGTCGACGAGCTCCTGCCACGGGAGCGGTTCGACATGGGGGCGCCGACATCCCCAAACAAGCTCGATCGGCAGTTTCTGCCAGTCCTGCGCGTACACAGCTTCCAACGAGCGCGCGCGCATAGTCATGTGACCGCGGTCCGGTTCGTCTGGATCGATGCGACTCGTCCCCCCTTTGCCCGGCGCGAACAGTGCGTGCATGCGGCGAACTGTTGTGTGCTTTTCGCGGAACGGGAAGTGATGCTCGAAGATCGCCTCGATCGGCTCCAACAACGGCCGCTCGTCGCTTTGGGTGCCGTGGATCCCGACCGCCGAGGATATCCGCTGGCGGTCGCGATCGAAGCGCTGCAACGGATGCTTGCGGTGCCACTGCCGACAGGCTCCGAACGAGAGCTCCTCACAGAGTGGCTGGAAGTCAAGCGGGTGGAACCCCGGAATGTAGTGCGGCTCGCTACTGGGGTAGTGGTTGAAGAACCGAGCGCCGACGATCCGGAACGAGCGGTCGAGAGTGGCGAGGTAGTCACGGATCGTCAGCCCCCGTGGCCCGTGAGGGAATTCGTCGGCATCGAGCAATAGCCACCAAACATGGTCCGCCCCCTCGGCCATCGAGATGCGCCACACCGCTTCGTTCATGAGTCGGATCCGGAGATGCTCGTCGTGGCACATGGTGGTGAAGGAGTCGGCGAGCTCCGCTCCCGCCCCAATCGCGATCTCGACCGTCCCGTCCGGGCTGTTGTTGTCGACCAGAAATACGCGCTCGCAGCCCTGGGTGAAGGCGTTCCTCACCGTGGCCTCGATCACGTCCTCCTCCATCCAAGCCCCGACGATCGCGAACAACTTGAACTCGTCGAGGACGTCAGGCGAGGCGGGATTCGGCCGCTGCACCACCCACGGATGCCTCAGCTCGAGGGAACTCAGTGTCCTCGACAACACCCAGCGCGCCACCATGGCAGGACGCTGCCTGAACGGGTAGTTCGTCACCGTCCGGATTCGCCGCTTCATCGAGCGGGTACCACGCCGACCGTGTCCGAAGGCGTGCAGCGTGAGTCGCAAGACTTCGTCAGGTTGTTCCCCGTCACGACAGGCTAGGCCGGGCGGGATCGTACGCTGCTGCTGTGCCCGCCTCCACGCCACGCGAGGAGCAGACAGACGGCCAGCCCGACAATGCTGCGGAGGCAGGTGCGGTTCACTTACTGACCGTGCCACGAGTCATCAGTGTGGTCAAGGCTGAAAGTTCATTTGCAGACCTCGATCGGTTGAGGGGCGGAGCTTGGCGATGCGCAAAGCACGCCACGTTCGTGCGCCCGCCATTCGGGCACCCCTGGGCTGCCGCTTCGGCAGCGACACCGACTCGCGATCTGCCCTCCCAGCTGACCGCCGGCCGGGGGCGCGGGAGGGAATGCCCAGTAGCATCTCACGGGCGCCGCGACCGCCGACAGCCCAGGCTCGAGGACGTCGGCGGCGGTCGCGTAGCCCCGCTCGCGCACGGCTCGGAGCTCGGCCTCGAGCGGGCCCACGGGCGATATGAGCTCTCGGCGCTGCTCGACCACGACGACACCGAACCAGGGGCGGCAAGTCGAGCGCGCCCCATCCCGACGACGAGGAGGTAGTCCATCGTGCCGGAGACCAACGAGCATCCCGCAGTTCTCCTGTACACACGGATCCGGAAGTCGCCTTTCTTCTACGCCTCGCGCCGCCACGGCGTGAAGATGTACAGCTTCTACAACCACATGTACCACCCTCGCCACTACGGCGACCCGGTCGAGGAGTACTGGCAGCTGGTGAACGGCGTCACGCTCTGGGACGTCGGCGTGGAGCGGCAGGTGGAGATCACCGGCCAGGACGCGTTCACCCTCGCGAACACGCTCGTCCCCCGCGACCTCAACAAGTGCGCCGTCGGGCAGTGCAAGTACGTCTTCATCACCGCCCCCGACGGCGGCATCATCAACGACCCCGTCCTCCTCCGACTCGACGAGAACCACTTCTGGCTCTCGCTCGCGGACAGCGACGTGCTCCTGTGGGCGATGGGCGTCGCCTACAACTCCGGACTCGACGTGAAGATCGGCGAGCCGGACATCGGGCCGGTTCAGATTCAGGGCCCGAAGTCCAGTGCGATGCTTGTCGACCTCTTCGGCGAGAGCGCGCTCGAGATCCCCTACTACCACCTCCGGGAGTACCGGCTCGAGGGAGTGGACGTGATCGTCTCCCGAACCGGGTACACAGCGGAGCTCGGCTTCGAGATTTATGTGAAAGAGGCGAGCCGCAACGCCGAGAAGCTCTGGGAGATCGTCGTCGAGTCGGGCAAGCCGCACGGACTCGCCGTGATCGGGCCGTGCCACATCAAGCGGATCGAGGCGGGCATCCTCGCCTACGGCGCCGACATGTGGCTGGACACGAACCCGTACGAGGTGGACATGGGCTACGAGTGGATGGTCGACCTCGAGCAGGAGGCGGATTTCGTCGGTAAGGAGGCGCTGCGGCGCATCAAGCAGGAGGGAATCAGGCGGAAGCTGGTCGGCGTCGAGATCGGCGGCGACAAGCTCGGATCCTACATCGACGGATCGATGATCGACTTCTTTCCGGTCTACTCGAGCGGTGGGCGGATCGGCAAGGTCACGTCCGCCTGCTACTCGCCTCGCCTCGAGAAGAACATCGGCTACGCGATGGTGCCGATCGAGCTCGCGGAGCTCGGCACGGAGCTGGAGGTCGAGGTACCGAGCGGGAGAACGTCGGCGGTCGTCGCCCCGAGGCCCTTCATCGATCCGAAGAAGGAGATCCCGAAGCAGGAGCTCGCGCAGTCCGGCACCGGGACACGACCGGTCGGCTGACGTCGACTGCCAGCCCCGACTCGGAGATCAGGAGGCAGACGCCGTGCGATGACACCCAGCGGATGCGACGGCGGCGCCGGCAACAGCGGCTCCATCTGCGCCCACACCTTGTCCGGGATCCGCCAACCATCGTCTGCAGCCACAAGTCCCATCGCGCCCTCCCTCGTCGATTTCGCAACGAGGTCGGACTTCGCTACCGCCGTCCGGGTCCCTGCCTATTGGAATGGGTCTTTAGGCCCGACCCGTTCGACCTGGCCGACGTGGAGAGGGCGGCGGAGGAGTTCCGGGCCAAGGTCACGCCCTTCAGACCTTCCGGAATCCAACTGACTACTAGTGCGCGGGGCAGCGGCAATGGTCCGTACTACACAGGTCCAGTCCGGGTCGTTGGACCTGATGTGTTCCGCTTGGACGCTGACGGCGACGGCTGCGCCTGCGGTGTGATGAGCGACGTCCAGCGGAACGATCACACCCATCGGTGAGTCACGCCGAGTCCTCGTTTCGCGTACGCTCCAGCGGCTGAGGAGCAGTCGCCGAGGGAGCAGATGGGCGTTCGGATGCGCGAGTCGATCCGGGTCGAACCCGGCGTGCGCTTGAACGTGTCCGAACATGGGGTCGGCGCCTCGGTTGGCGTAGGCGGCGTCTGCTACTCCGTCCACTCGTCTGGCCGGCGGGCGGTGTCCGCTCGATCCGGAATCCCGGGGTTGGTACCAACAGCTCGGTGCCGATGAATGACGGCGATGATGCTGCCGGGCGCAGCGCCGGCGGTCTTACCGCCGACCTCTGACGAAGGAGACGAGACGAATGACGAAGCACAAGGTTGGAACACGTGAAGATTGGCTCGCCGCACGCGCGCAGTTACTCGTTCGCGAGAAGGAGCTCACGCGGCTGGGCGACGAGCTCGCCCAGCAACGCCGTGAGCTCCCATGGGTCGCGCTCGAGAAGGAGTATCGCTTCGACACCCAAGACGGCGAACGCACGCTGGCGGAGCTGTTCGACGGCCGCGCGCAGCTCATCGTCTACCACTTCATG
>JBKPCT010000083.1:0-13186 GCA_046727515.1 Actinomycetota bacterium
CGAGAGCTGCACGTTCAGCTCCTGCAGGCCGCGCGGCACCCGCACCGACCAGCCGCGGTCGCGGAAGTGGCGCTTGATCTCGCCGATGATGTTCGGGGTGGCGTAGGTCGTCAGCTCGACGCCCCGGTCGAGGTCGAACCGATCGATCGCCTTGATCAACCCGATCGCGCCGATCTGGATCAGGTCGTCGAGCTGCTCGCCGCGGTACGAGTACCGCCGAGCGAGCGAGCGCACAAGCGACATGTACCGCTCGATCAGTTGCTCGCGCGCGGCGAGGTCGCCGTTGTCGTGATAGGCGCGCAAGAGCTCCTTGTCGGGCGGGCGGTTGGACGTCATGCCTCCGCCTCCTGCGTCACCGGGATGACCGACTTCGAGAAGTGCACCCACGCGGAGTCGCCCTGGATGTCGACGCGATAACTGTCGAAAACCGTCTCGAGGACGTGCTGCGTCCCGTACCCGTCGAAGCCGACGCGCTCGAGCTCCGCCATCGCCTCGGGGTCGAACGGGCCGATCTGCCCGCCGAGCAATCCGCCGCCGATCCGGAGCACGACTGTCACGTCGCCGGCGGACTCGCGTCGCGGCAACAATCCCGTGAGCGCGAGCTGGAGGTCGGCGAGGTTGTCGACCGTCAGGTTGAGGCGCGCAGCCAGCCCGCTGACGACGAGGTGAGCGACGTCGTAGAACCGCCGCTCGCGGGGCAGGGTGAGAACGATCTCGTCGGTCATTCTTCAGCACCCAGCTCGTCGGCCAGATCCTGCTCTCGCCGCGCGGCCTCCTCCCTGGCCGTCCGCACGGCGTCGCGCAGCGAGCCGTGCGCCCAGAGGGACGAGACGCCGTGCCGCACACCGGCAGCGAGGCCGGCGAGCTTCTCGATCGGGCGGGTGACGACCAGGCTCAGCGTCCGCACCGCCGAATCGAGGGTCGCGACGGCATCGACGGCGCTGTCCGTCATCTGGTCGGCCTTGTCGAGCTGGACGTTGACTCGCTCCACGGTCCCCCCGAGCTTCGAGATCACAGGCAGAAGCTCCGCCTCCGTACTTTCTAACAACGAGGAGGCACGGCCCAGGGTTTCGCCGAGTCTGATCGCTGCATAGAGAAACGAGACGCCGGCGACCAGCATGAAGATCGCCAGCGCCAGGTATGCGAAGTCGCTCCAGCCGAACGAGGCGACCACCGCGGGATCCTAGGCGGATCCGTGCGAGGAGGAGACGAGCCCGCAGCCGACCACCGCGTCGTTCTCGTAGAGCACTGCGGTCTGCCCCGGGGCGACGCCGTAGGCCGGTTCGTCGAGGTGAAGCACGAAGCCGCGGGCGGTCGGCTCGACATCGGCGCCGATCGTCGGCGAGCGGTAGCGAACCTTGACCTGCGCCCGCTCGACGGGCACGTAGAGCCGGCCAGCGGCACGCACGGTGGTGAGGGCGAGCGCTGCCCGCGGCCCGACGACGACCGTGTTCGTGGCCGCGTCCGTTCGCAGTGCGTACAGCGGCTCGCCGCCCCCGATCCCGAGACCCCGGCGCTGCCCGGGGGTGAAGCGCCAGTAGCCCTGATGTCTCCCCAGCATCTCGCCCTGCTCGTCGACGACCGCCCCCTCCCGGGCCACGAGGCCGCGCCGCTCGAGGAACGCGCGATAGTCGTCGCCGGCGAGGAAGCAGGCCTCCTGGCTCTCGGCGCGCGCGGCGACGGCCAGCCCTGCGCCTGCGGCCTCGAGGCGCGTCTGCGCCTTCGTCTGCTCACCGAGCGGGAACCGGATCCGCTCGAGCTTCGCCGGGTCGAGCCGTGCGAGCATGTACGACTGGTCCTTTGCCGGGTCGAGGCCACGGGCGAGCAGCAGCCGGCCGTGGCGTCGCACGATCCGCGCGTAGTGCCCCGTCGCGAGCGAGGTCGCGCCTGCCCGCCGCGCGAAGGCGAGGAGCTCGGCGAAGCGAAAGCCGCCGTTGCAGCGTACGCAAGGGTTCGGCGTCTCACCGCGGGCGTACCCGCGGACGAAGGGCCCGACCACGGCCCGGCGAAACCCCTCGCGGAGATCGAGCGTCACGTGCGGGAGGCCGAGGCGGTGGCACGTCTCGCGCGCGGCGAACACCGCCTCCGGCGAGCAGCACGTCCGCTCCGAGTGTGGTCCGTGCGGATCGGTCCAGAGGCGAAGCGTGACGCCGACGGCGTTCCGCCCGGCTCGGAGCAGCGCGACCGCGGAGTCGACCCCGCCGCTCATCGCGACCGCGATGCGGCCTGCCGCGCGCGGCGCCCGGAAGATCGGGCCGAGCGCGTTCGCGAGCGCGTCGACAGCGAGCGACTCGCCTCCGACGGCGGCTGCCTCCAGCATCGTCAGGCCCGGAAGCTCGACATCGAGGCCGTCGGCATCCGCCTCGACGATCCGGTCGCCGTCGACACGCAGCGTGACGAGCGCCCAGCGCCCGTCACGGGAAGAGTCGCCGCTCGTTTCGATCATGCAGTCAGGATGGCACAAGCTCGAACTCATCCGGTGAAACCGAAAAGAGGAGGGGGGCGAAACGGGGGGAACCGAGGGTTCCCCCCGTTCTATCCCCACCCTGCCGATGCCTCCACCCCGTAGCGAACCTGGACGAACCAGGTGGGTGCCGTGCGGGCCGACTCGTCTCCCGACTCGCCGTGCCCGACTCGGGCTCCCTCGCTTTGGCTGTTGGTTCTACATTGGATGGCGGAGCCACGAACAGGGTCGGGCACCGCAGCAGTCTAACTCGACGGTCCCGCCGGCCGAGCGAAGCTCCAGCTGATCCTCCGGACACCGGTCAGGCCGACCAGGTCCGCGAGCGCGGGCGTCAGCTCGAACTCGTACCCCGGCGCGAGCGGGCCGCGATCGACGACCGTCGTGAGCACCGTCTTGCCGTTGTAGGCGAGGAAGATCTTGGCGCCGCACGGCAGGACGGGGTGGTCGACGCCGAGCGTCTTCGGGTCGAGCAGCGTGCTGCACCCGGAGGGGCGTCCGGCGAGCGGACGCTTCCGCACGCCTGCGAGCGCCGGGTACCAGCCGCTCAGCTTCGAGATCGCCGGTTGCGGCAGGCTCGAGACGGCCGCGGGCGCCTCGTCGTTTCTCGACGCGACGGCGAGCGCGACGACGACGCCGAGCAGCGCGGCCGCAGCGAGCGCGAGCGCACGCTGGAGCAGCGGGACGGTCATCCGGTGTCGTCGGGCGACTGGTGCTCGCTCGCGATCACCCGCGTGTACTCCTCGGCCTCGGCACCCACGTTCGCGTCGCGGCGTAGTGGATACGCCTCCTCCGCGGGCCCCTCGTCCTCCTCGAGCGGCCACCCGACTTCTAGCTCGGGCTCGGCCGGCTCGACCGGCTTCGGCCGCTCGACCGGTGCGGGCAGCCTCCGCGGTGCGTTCGTCCGCGCTTCCGCGCGCCAGACGCTGAGCTCGATCAGGGAGACGAGAACCCACCCTCCGGCGAGCACCGCGACGATCACGATCGGCCGCAGATCGGCGATCCCGGCGCCCACGCCGAGCAGGATGAGGAAGCCCGCCTCGATCGCGAATCTCGGCGCGAACCCGCCTGGCATCCCGGGAGTCTAGTGGGAGCCGCTCTCTTCCTTCGGAACGACGACCTCGATTCCGAGCTCCTCCAGCTGCTCCTCGGGCACCTCCGACGGGGCGCCGCTCATCGGGTCGACCCCGGCCTGGTTCTTCGGGAACGCGATCGTGTCGCGCAGGTTCGGCTCGCCGGCCAGCACCATCACCATCCGGTCGATCCCGAATGCGATGCCTCCGTGCGGCGGCGCGCCCATCCCGAGCGCGTCGAGCAGGAAGCCGAACTTGACGCGCTGCTGTTGCGGCGTGATTCCGAGCAGGTCGAACACGCGCGCCTGGAGCCCGGGCTCGTGGATCCGGAACGACCCGCCGCCGATCTCGTTCCCGTTCGCGACCAGGTCGTAGGCAAGCGCGGTCGCATGCTCGGGATCCTGGTCGAAGCGCTCCTCCCACTCCGGCGTCGGTCGCGTGAACGGATGGTGCATCGCGCCCCAGCGACCCTCCTCCTCTGACCAGTCGAACATCGGAAAGTCGCTGATCCACGCGAACTCGAATCTGCCCTCGTCGATCAGCCCGAGGCTCTCGCCGAGGTGACTGCGCAGCGCGCCGAGCACGCGCGCGACTGTCTTCGGGTCGTCGGCGCCGAAGAGGACGGTCGAGGCGGGCTCTCCTCGGAAGCCGGCGAGCTCGTGTTCGGAGAGGAACTTCGCGATCGGCGACCGCATCTCCCCCTCCTCGTCGTATACCAGGTAGGCAAGCCCCTTCGCCCCCCACTCCTTCGCCCGCTCCTCGAGGGCGGCGAGGTCCGCGCGCGAGAGCTCTTGCGGCACCGTCAAGTGGCGGACGCACGGCGCCTCCGCGAAGACCCTGAAGCCCGAGCCGCGCGTGAGCTCGGTCGCGTCCTCGATCTCGAGCCCGAAGCGCAGGTCGGGCTTGTCGGTGCCGTACCGCGCTATCGCCTCCGCGTAGGTCATCCGCGGGAACGGCGGCGAGAGCTCGACCCCGATGCACTCCCGCCAGATCGCGACGCACATCTCCTCCATCAGCCCGAAGATGAACTCCTGGTCCGGGAACGCCATCTCGAGGTCGAGCTGCGTGATCTCCTGGACGCGGTCGGCGCGCAGATCCTCGTCCCGGAAGCAGATCGCGATCTGGTAGTAGCGGTCGAAGCCGGCGATGATCGAGAGCTGCTTGAGGATCTGCGGCGACTGCGGCAGCGCGTAGAACCGGCCCTTGTGGAGGCGACTCGGAACGATGAAGTCGCGGGCGCCCTCCGGGGTCGGCTTGAAGAGGATCGGCGTCTGGATGTCGAGAAACTCCGCCCCCTCCATCACCCGCCGGATGACCCCGACCATCTGCGCGCGCAACTGGATGTTCCGCTGCAGGCGCTCGCGGCGAAGGTCGAGCCAGCGGTAGCGCAGACGGAGCGTCTCGTCGACGTTCTCCTCGTCGAGCTGGAACGGAAGCGGCGGACAGCGGGAGACGACCTCGAGCGAGTCGACCTGGAGCTCGACCTCGCCGGTCGGAATCTCCGGGTTGACGGCCTCGGGCGCGCGTGCGACGACCTCGCCCTCGGTGCGGAGCACGAACTCATTGCGGACCTCGTGCGTGAGCGCGTGCGCTTCGGGCGCGCGCTCCGGGTTGATCACGAGCTGGCAGATCCCGGCGCGGTCGCGCAGGTCGATGAAGACGAGCCCGCCGTGGTCGCGCCGCGTGTCCACCCAGCCGGCCAGGGCGAGCTGCTGCCCGACGTGCTCCGGGCGCACCTCCCCGCACCGGAGGTCGCGCCACCTCATGCCGTCACCTCGGACAGATCGGTGTCAGGCTCGATGACGACCACTCGCTTCGCGCCGAGGCGGCTCGCCTGGGTGCGCTGGCCCTTGACGGAGCGGCCGGCGAAGTCGGCGTCTGCCTTGATCCCGGCGGCACGCAGCTCGGCGACCTTCGCCAGGACGGCGGCGCGGTCGGCGCCGTCGGCGACGACGAAGAAGAGGTCGATGCCCTCCTGTTCGAGCTCGGGAGCTCCCTCGAGCGCGAGCAGGAGCCGCTCGATCCCGGCGCCGAAGCCGACTCCGGGCGTGTGCGGGCCCCCGAGCGCCTCGGCGAGGCCGTCGTACCGGCCGCCACCGCTGAGTGTCGACTGCGACCCACCCTCGGGGCCGACGAACTCCCAGGTCGTGCGGGTGTAGTAGTCGAGGCCGCGGACGAGCGTCGGCACGAGCTCGTAGCGGACGCCGAAGGCGTCGAGGTAGCGGCGGACCTCGGCGAAGTGCTCGCGGCAGGGCTCGCAGAGAGAGTCGCCGATCGCGGGGGCCTGCCTGAGCACGGCTTGGGTCCGAGGCGGCTTGGCGACGATGTTGTCGAGGGCGCGCAGCGGGTTGCGGTGGGCCTGCTCCCGGGTCGCCTCGTCGAGCTCGGCCTCGTGCTCTTCGAGCCAAGGGACGAGCCGCTCGAGGTAGGCGGGCCGGCAGGCCGCGTCGCCGATCGAGTTCAGCTCGAGCCGGTAGTCGGTGACACCGAGGGTCCGCAGCAGGGTGTCGTAGAGCTGGATCACCTCCGCGTCGACGGCCGGGTCGTCGGAGCCGATTGCCTCGACGTCGAGCTGCCAGTGCTCGCGGTAACGCCCCTTCTGCGGACGGCCGTAGCGGTAGATCGTCTCGTGTGTGTAGAGCTTCACGGGCTGCGGCTCGCGGTGAAATCCGTGCTCGAGGTAGGCACGGACGATCGGTGCGGTTGCCTCGGCGCGGAGCGTGAGCGAACGGTCGCCGCGGTCGGTGAACGAGTACATCTCCTTGGTCACGACGTCGGAGCCTTCGCCGGAGGTGCGGGCAAAGAGCTCCGTGTCCTCGAATACCGGGGTGTCGATTCGCCGGTAGCCGTAGAGCGCGCAGAGGCGCTCGAACTCGGTGATCACCTGCCGCCAGCGGGGCTGCTCGGACGGAAGGATGTCGTGGGTGCCGCGCGGGGCCGAGAACTCAGGCACGAAGCTCGGCGAGGAAGGGGTTGCGGGCCAGCTCGGCGCCGAGCGTCGTCGGCGGGCCGTGACCCGAGTACACGGTGGTCTCGGGCGGGAAGCGGTCGACGAGGGCCCGGATCGATTCGACGAGCGTCGTCCAGTCGCCGTAGGGCAGGTCGGTGCGACCGACCGAGCCCGCGAAGAGGACGTCGCCCGAGAAGAGCGAGCCGTCCGCGTAGAACGCGAGATGGCCCGGCGAGTGTCCCGGGACCTCGACAGTCTGGAAGGCGATCCCGGCGAGCTCGATCGTCTCGTCGCCGGCGAGCGTCCTCTCGGCCCGCCAGGGGCGGATGCCCATCCCGGGGAAGTACGCGTCGGGATTCGCGAGCACGGGCTCCTCCAGCTCAGAGATGTAGACCGGCGCACCGGTCGCCTCGGCGAGGTCGCCGACGGCGCCGATGTGGTCGTAGTGGGTGTGCGTGACGAGGATGCCGGCCACGGTCGTCCCCATGCGGGCGATCTCGAGGCGAAGGGTCGCGGCGTCGGCGCCCGGATCGATCACGACCGCCTGGGGCGCACCCCGTTCCGTCCGCACGATGTAGCAGTTCGTCCCGATGGGGCCGAGCTCGTACCGGTCGACTGCGAGTGCCATCCGGCGTTTGAGTCTAGACTGCCCGCGCTGCGGGCAGGGCTTGGCCCGGCCAGCCGCCGTTACGGAGAACGTCGGACAGGTACAGTCGCCCTCGCATGCAGAGCTGGGATCTGGGCGCGATCGAGACGCGGGGTGGGAGCCGCTCGCCGGTCGTCCTCCAGTCCGACCAGCACGCGCGTGCCGTGTTGATCGGCCTCGAGCCGGGGCAAGAGCTCGGCGAGCACGAGGTGAAAGAGCACGCGTTCATCGTCGTCGTCGACGGAACAGCACAGGTCGAGTCCGAGGGAATCACCGTCGACGCCGGACCCGGGACGCTCCTCTCGTTCGAGCCGGAGGAGCGGCGCGTGGTCTCGTCCGGCGGAGGTGCGCGGCTCCTGCTCGTGCTGGCGCCCTGGCCCGGCGAGGGGCACTACCGAGACGCCTAGCGGGCCTTCGGCTTCCGCTCGCGCGGCGGGATGGGGTCACCGATTCGCTTGCGGTACTGGCGGTACATCATCGAGTCCATGAAGTAGCTGAACGGCAGGAAGAAGAGGAGCAGGACTCCGACCTGCACGATCAGCGAAGCTGCGCTTGCGCCTGCCGGGCGGAGGAAGTAGACGACGAGGAGCATCACGGGCGCGAAGATCGCGGCGCGCCGGAAGACCTTCTGCCAGGAGGGCGGGTCGACCTTGCGTGCCGGGCGGGCGCTGCTCTGCCGTCCGCGCTGGGCGGGCTGCTTCGCGGTCGCTTTCGACTGTGTGGTCTCCTTCGCCGGCTTCGGCTTCGACGGTGCCTCCTCTGGCGCCGCCGCGCTCTCGATCTCGTTGCCCTGGTCGTCGACGTAGACGTACTCGTACTCGTGGCGCCGCTCCTTCGCCTGGCGGCGCCGTTGCTTGCGGGTCGGCACGTGCCTAGCCTAGCTCCGCCCACTCGCCCGCGAGCAGGACGCCCGCCACGTGGTCGTGCCCGAGGTGGTAGGCCAGATAGCGCCAGTCGGGCGCGTCGAGGAGGACGAGGTCGGCGTCGTAGCCGGGCGCGATCCGGCCCTTGCGGTCGGCGCGCCCGAGGACGTGGGCGGCATTGACCGTGCACGCTGCGAGCGCTTCCGCCGGCGAGAGGTGGAGCTGCGAAACGGCGAGCGAGCACACGAGCGAGAGGCTCTCGCAGAAGGCGCTCCCCGGGTTGAAGTCGGTCGCGAGCGCGACCGCGGCGCCGGCCTCGACCAGCGCGCGCGCCGGCGGCGTCGGGCGACCGAGGAAGAGAGCGCTTGCCGGAAGCAGAACGCCGCTGACGTCGCTGGCCGCCAGCGCCCTGATCCCGTCCTCGCCCGTCGCCTCGAGGTGGTCGACGGATCGAGCGCCGAGCTCGATCGCGAGCGGGACCGCGCCGCACTCGCTGAACTGGTCGCCGTGCAGGCGGAGGGCGAGGCCCGCGTCTGCGCAGGCGGTGAGATAGCGGCGGGCCCGGCGCTCGTCGAACGCGCCCCGCTCGAGGAAGACGTCCGCCGCTTCCGCGAGCTGCGCGGCCTCGGGCAGCACCTCGGCGAGCGCGAAGTCGAGGTACGCGTCGGCGTCGGGGAACTCCGGCGGGACGGCGTGCGCTCCGAGCCAGGTCGGGATGCCGCCGGCCGTGCGGACCGCGCGCAGCTGGGCGAGCTCGGTGTCGCGGTCGAGCCCGTAGCCGGACTTCGCCTCGAAGGTCGTCGTGCCGGCGTGGAGCATCCAGCTTCGATGGCGCTGGACAATTGCCGTGAGCTCCGCTTCCCCGACGGCGCGAGTCGCCCGGACGGTCGAGAGGATCCCGCCGCCGGCGGCGTGGAGCTCCTCGTAGGTCGCCCCGGCCGCGCGGAGCGCGAACTCGTCGACCCGGTCGCCGGCGAAGCACGCGTGGGTATGGCAGTCGATGAGCCCCGGGATGGCGGCCAGGCCACGGCCGTCGAGCTCCTCGACATCGCCGAGGTCGGCCGGGAGGTCGCGCATCGTCCCGGTCGCCGCGACGCGGCCGTCCTCACAGAGGACGTACGCACCTTCGACAACCTGGACTTGCGCGAGCGCGGATCCGCGGAGGGGCGCGCCGGAGCCGGCGGGGCTGACGACTTGCGCGAGGTCGCGGACGAGGAGGCGGCTCAAGTCCAGGGCAGGCCCTGGTCGTCGACCCGCTCCCGCCGCCACTTGGGGAAGGCTGCATAGGCCTCGGGCGACTGATCGGTCTCCCTCTCGACTCCCGCGCCGTACTTCTGCGCGAGCTCCGAGGCGGGATAGGTCACACTCCCGTCCGCCCGCGACCCGACCATGAGAATCGCGCACGGCCCGGTCCCCGCGCCGACGATCACATGCTCGGTCCACTTCGGGAAGTGCACGAAGTCCCACGCCTTCAGGCGCCGCTCCTCGCCCTCGATCAGGAGCAGGCACTCGCCGGCGAGGACCAGGAAGTCCTCCTGGGCGGCCTCACGGTGATACATGCAGTTCGGCTGGCCGGGCCAGACGACGTGAATGTTGATCCCGTACTCCTTGAAGCGAGCCTCGGGAGCGTTCTCGTCGTCGAGCCCTTCGAGCGGACAGCTCGCTCCGAACACGTCGCTCCGCCACCACGACGTGTCGGAGACGTTGACGACGAACCAACCGTCGCTGACCGGTTCGAGCCCGCCTTCCGTCTCCTCGAAGCGCGCCTCGTCGACCATCAGGGCTCCAGGCCCGGCAGGTCAAGGCCGTGGTGTTGGGCGTGCTCGACCGCCTCGGTGTAGCCGGCGTCGGCGTGACGCATCACGCCTGTACCGGGGTCGGACGTCAGCACACGCTCGAGTCGCTCCCCGGCGTCGGCCGTGCCGTCTGCGACGACGACCATCCCCGCATGGATCGAGTTGCCGATCCCGACGCCTCCGCCGTGGTGGACGCTCACCCACGTCGCGCCCGCGGCGACGTTCACGAGCGCGTTCAGGATCGGCCAGTCGGCGATCGCGTCGGAGCCGTCGGCCATCGCCTCGGTCTCGCGGTATGGCGACGCGACGGAGCCCGAGTCGAGGTGATCCCGCCCGATCACGACCGGCGCCTTCACCCGCCCGCTGCGCACGAGCTCGTTGATCGCGAGGCCGGCCCGGGAGCGATCTCCGTAGCCGAGCCAGCAGATTCGCGCGGGCAGCCCCTGGAATGCCACCCGCTCGGGGGCCAGCTCGAGCCACCGCTGGAGGATCCCGTCGTCGGGAAAGAGATCGCGCAGCATGGCGTCGATCGCGGCGATGTCGTCGGAGTCACCCGACAACGCCGCCCACCGGAACGGTCCGACCCCGCGACAGAAGAGCGGCCTGATATAGGCCGGGACGAAGCCCGGGTATGTGAACGCGCCTTCGACGCCCGCCTCTAAGGCCTCACCTCGCAGGTTGTTGCCATAGTCGAAAACATAGCTGCCCGCTCGGACGTAGTCGAGCAGCCCACGCACATGCGTTGCAATCGAGTCACGTGCTCGTTGCAGATATGTCACAGGATCGGCCGACCGCAGCTCGGCGGCGGCCGCGACGTCGAGCCCGACCGGCACGTATCCGTTCAGAGGATCGTGCGCCGCGGTCTGGTCGGTCACGAGATCGAAGTGCTCGCCCCGGCGCGCAAGCTCGGGGACGACCTCCGCTGCGTTGCCGAGCAGCCCGACGGACAGGCCGCGGCCCTCCTGCTGGGCTGCGCGCACCCGCGCGAGTGCGTCCTCGAGCGAGCCGGTCGCCTCGTCCAGGTACCGCGTCTCCAGGCGGCGCTCGATCCGCGCCGGATCGACCTCCACGCAGAGGACGGCGGCATCCAGCATCGTGCCGGCGAGAGGCTGCGCTCCGCCCATGCCCCCGAGCCCGGCGGTCAGAATCGCCCGCCCGGCCAGGTCGGTCGTGCCGAAGTGCTGCTCGGCGGCGGCCGCAAAGGTCTGGTAGGTGCCCTGCAGGATCCCCTGTGTCCCGATGTAGATCCAGCTCCCGGCGGTCATCTGGCCGTACATCGTCAGGCCGAGTGCCTCCAGTCGGCGAAACTCGTCCCAGGTCGCCCAGCGCGGCACGAGCAGCGCGTTCGCGATCAGCACACGCGGCGCGGCCGGGTGGGTGCGAAAAATTCCGACCGGCTTGCCGCTCTGGACGAGCAGCGTCTCGTCCTCGCGAAGCCGGAGGAGCGAGCCGACGATCGCCTTCAACGCCTCGTGGCTTCGCGCCGCGCGGCCGGTGCCTCCGTAGACGACGAGCTCTTCCGGGTGCTCGGCGACCTCGCGATCGAGGTTGTTGAGGAGCATTCGCAGCGGCGCCTCGGTCGACCACGAGCGGGCGTGCAACTCCGAACCGCGCGGAGCACGGATCGCCGAAAGGTCGCCGCAGAGCGACTCGACTGTCGCCGCCAGCGTCTCGGTCGTGCTCACCGCAGCGCGCCGACCTCCCCTTCGACGGCCGCGACCACCGAGCCGTCCCGGATCGCAGCGGCGACCGCATCGATCTCGGCTGCGAGCGGCCGGTCCTCGGCGAGCCGCGGCGACAGCTCGCGCACCACGCTGCGGGCGGCGGCGACCCCGCGGCCAGGCTCGAGCGGCGCGAGGAACTCGACGCCCTGGACGCCCGCGAGCAGCTCGATCGCGAGCGCCCACTCCGCGTTCGCGAGTACCTGCCACGCTTTCAACCCGGCGGCGTTTCCCATCGAGACGTGGTCCTCCTGGCCGGCGCTCGTCGGGATCGAGTCGACGCTCGCCGGGTGCGTGAGCACCTTGTTCTCGCTGACCAGCGATGCGGCCACGTACTGCGGGATCATGAATCCCGAGTTGAGCCCGCCGTCCGTCGTCAGAAACGGCGGCAGGCCGCCTGAGAGGCTGGGGTTGACGAGCCGCTCGATTCGCCGCTCGGTGATGTTCGCGAGCTCGGCCGTCGCCATCGCCAGCGCATCGAGCGCGAATGCGAGCGGCTGCCCGTGGAAGTTCCCGTTCGAGACGAGCATGTCGTCCTCGACGAGGACGAGCGGATTGTCGGTGGCCGCGTTCAGCTCGACCGAGACCGTGTAGTCGACGTAGTCGAGCAGGTCACGCGAGGCTCCGTGGACCTGCGGCGCGCAGCGCAGCGAGTAGGCGTCCTGCACCTTGTCACACCAACGGTGCGACTCGTTGATCGCGGAGCCCTCCAGCAGCGCGAGCACGTTCGCCGCGGAGTCCTGCTGGCCGCGCAGCGGCCGCAATGCGTGCACCTGCGGGAGGAACGAGGAGCGTGAGCCCTGCAACGCCTCGAGTGACACCGCGCACGCGATGTCCGCCGTCTTCGCCAACCGCCGCGCACGCACGAGGCCGAGCGCGCCGAACGCGGCCATGAACTGCGTGCCGTTCACGAGCGAGAGGCCCTCCTTCGCCTCCAGCGTCATCGGCGCGAGGCCGGCCCGCTCGAGCGCCTCCCGCCCCGACAGACGTTCGCCCTCGAACCACGCCTCCCCCTCGCCGACCAGCGGGAGCGCGAGGTGGGCGAGGGGCGCAAGGTCGCCGCTCGCGCCGACGGAGCCGCGGCTCGGTACGACCGGGAGCACGCCGCGGTCGAGGCAGTCGAGCAGCAGCTCCACGAGTGCCGGGCGTGCCCCGGAACGGCCCTTGGCGAGCGCGTTCGCGCGCAGCAGCATCGCCGCGCGGACGACCTCGTCAGGGTATGGCTCACCGACGCCGCAGGCGTGGCTGCGGAGCAAACGGAGCTGGAGCTCCTCCGTCAGCTCCTCCGGAATCGAGTGCGAGACGAACCGGCCGAAGCCCGTGTTCACGCCGTAGGTGTGCTCGCTGCGGCCGTGGGCGGCGCGGTCGACGACCGCCCGCGCGGTGTACATCCGGCCGCGGGCGGTCTCCGAGAGAACAGCGGGCGCTCCCTCGACGGCCACCGCCCACACGTCCTCGACCGTCAGGTCGTCGCCCGTCAGGGCGCGGTGCGCGATCACTGCGGCGAGTCTAGCTCCGGGGTGTCGGGGAAGGATCCCAGTCGATGGCCGACCCCGCGACCGCGCTCGCGGAGGAGACGCGCGACGTCCCGCTGCGGCCGCCGACGCCCGCGGCGCGGCTGCTTCGGCGGCACGACTTCCGCAACCTCTTCCTCGCCGTCTCCGCCAGCGAGCTCG
>JBKPCT010000084.1:0-8526 GCA_046727515.1 Actinomycetota bacterium
TTCGGGATCAGCGACGAGCGGCTGGTCGAGCTCGACCGCTACTGAGCGGCGTCCTCGGCGGCCACGAGTCCGAGGACGAGTGCCTGCGCGAGCCCGCTCGCATAGCCGCCGTTGGAGAACCCGCCCGCGTCGACGCCGGCGACCCAGGTCCCGTCGGCCGCGCGCGCCCGCTCGTCGACCTTGACGCCGCCGTAGGTGTGCGTGACCGCGGCGTAGACCCGCACGCGCAGGCCCTTCTCGGGGAGCGGCTCGGTCTGCTGCGCGAACGGGAGCCTCGCGGCCACCTCGGGACGGGCGAGCGCTTCCGCGTCGAGCTCGTACCAGGCCCGGCCTCCGGGTTGGGCGGCTATTGCCTGCGCGAGATCGTTCTCCGACCAGGACGGTTCGTCCGGGAAGAACTCCTCGCCGAGGTCGTTTACCCGGCGAGCAAAGCGCCCGTAGAGCTGGGAGGCGGCGACGAACTGGTCCTCGCGCACGAGCCCGGGCATCGCCCGGCCGTAGAACTCGCCGCTCGGCGCCGATTCGCCGCCCCGCTCGAGCACCAGGTCGATTCCCTCCCCCTCGGACCAGCGGGCCGCCCGGAGGAGCAGTGAGCGTTCGCGTGCGAGCCGAGCTGCGTAGCCTCCGGTGGCGACCACGAGCGGCTCCCCGGGGGGCACGCTCGTGCGAACGCCGAGGCTGACCTCCCCGGCCTTCCGAACGAGCGTGTCGGTCAGGCCTCGCGGATCGAAGCGCCGGCCGGTCGTGAACGGCCGTTCGGTGTCGCGGGCAACCACCGGAGCGCCGAGACGCTCGAGCCAGTCGAGTCCCTCGTCCAGACGCTCCCAGACCAGTCGCTGCAGGGACTGATCGCCGCCCGGGCACTGGCGGCGAAACTCGTCGAAGTCGTGGAATCGCCAGACGACCCCGCTCGAGAGCAGCATCGAGCCTCCGGGCCGGTCGCCCCTCTCCAACACGCGTACCTCCGCGCCGAGCTCGCGCACACGGACCGCGACGGTGAGCCCCGCCATCCCTGCTCCCAGAACCGTGATCACAGAAACGTGATCAGCGCAGCGAGAAGCTTGCCTTGTGCTCGACGTACTCGAGCTTGACGCGGTCCGGCCCCCAGACGAAGACGGCGAAGGTGTTGGGAGCGTCGACGACGTCCGCGACCTCGACCCCGAGCTCCTGTGCCGGCGCCGCCCGGTCGACGAGCACGCCGAGGTGGTTCAGCAGTGGCCGTTCCGGCTCGGGCACATCACTCTGGACGAGCTCGAGATACGCGCCCCCGACGGCGACCCGGCGCGGACCGGCCGGCTCGAACCCGTAGCGCAGCCACTCGCGCGCGGACGCCTCGGGATCGGGCGACAGCAGCGCCACGTGGTCGAGGTCGTAGTCGAGGTCGCTCTCGCCCTCGACGAGCGTGAGCACGAGCCCCTCCCCCACGTCGAAGGTGTCAGGCGTGCCGTCCGGCAACGCGGCGGACGCGGCCGCGAGATCGCGGACTCGCAGGCCGATCCGCGCGAGTCGGCCCGGCTCGCGCGGTCCATCTGCCTCGAACAACGTCAGCTTGCCGCGCCGCGCAGCCGCACCGATCAGCGTGAACCGGTCGGTCCGCTCGATCACGTGCATTCCGAGATGGGCGACCGCGAAGTCCGCGATCGCGTCGCGCTCTTCGACCCAGAGCGCGACGTGATCGAGTGAGGTCGGGTTCACTTCCGACTAGGCTAGCTGCGTCCCTCGCAACGCCGCCGGGCAAAGCCCGCCGGCGCAAAAATGCGATTCTGACTACTTGCGGCGGTCGACCGCACGCTGGAGCTGCGCCTTGTTCATCTTCGAACGGCCGGGGATGTTCATCCGTCGGGCCTCGTTGTACAGCTGCTCCTTCGTGCGGCCCTTCCCCCGGCGCGTGCCGGAAC
Source organism: Actinomycetota bacterium (assembly GCA_046727515.1). Classification (GTDB taxonomy): domain Bacteria; phylum Actinomycetota; class Thermoleophilia; order Gaiellales; family Gaiellaceae; genus DATBLE01. Next base: position 1,899 of record JBKPCT010000084.1, read on the forward strand.
GCATTCCGCCCCGACGGCCGGAGGACATATCGGTGCGAGAGGTCCGCGACGAGGATCGCGCCTCTCCGCTCCTCGCGCGCTCCTTGTTGACCGTGCGGGCGGCGATCTCCTTGGCGCGCTTCGTGGACGCACCGCGTTCCTTCGCGCTCTCCTTGATGTGCTCGTACTGCCGTTCACGCTTGTTGCTCCATGCCTCCTGAGGCATCACTCCTCCTCGGTCGGATGACTCAACGCGGTGATGCCCGCGCGGCTACCTTTCAACCCCCATGCCGCGCGCGCTCGTGATCGCCGCCCGCCAGCCCGAGTTCAGCCGACTCCTGGAGGAGGCGGGATTCGAGGTCGAGCTTCGGACGCGGCCGCTCGACGGCAGGACCGTGCGGGCGGATGTCGCCGTCGTCTTCCGCGGCCGCCTGATCGGCCGAGCGCAGGCGGCGAAGCTCGCGGAGGCCGGGATTCCCGTCGTCGAGGTGCTGACCGCGCCGCCGACGAGCCCTTCGACCCGAACCTGGATCAAGCTCTCGAATCGGATCGCGAAGCCCGACCTCGTGCAGGTCGTGTACGCGCTCGCCGACCGCGGCGCCTAATCCCCTACACCGCGGTCGTCTTCGCCAGGATCGGAAGCGTCGGCCTCCGCGCGCGCGGCGCCCGCTCGAGCGTGACGGCGACCGTGGCACCCTGCGGCACCCGCCGCGAGAGCACGACGACGGTGCGGTCTCCGCCGGGAAAGACCGCCGCAGGCACCGGCTTTCCCCCGTCGATCACCCAGGCCTCGTAGACCTTGCCGGGCGGCGCCTGGTCGAAGCCGGAGACGGTGAGCTGAGCGATCCCGCCCGGGTGGACGGTGAGCGCGAGCCGTTTCCCGCCGCCGCCACCGGAGAGGCCCACTGAAAGCCCGATCGCGAGCGCCGCGGCCGCAGCGACCGCGATGCCGGCGTAGAGTCGCGTGCGGTGCGGTCGCATCGCGACCACCTTCGGCTGCTCGGCCCGGGCGGCCGAGACGATCCGCTCGCGAAGATCTGCCGCGGGCACCGCGCCCCCGGCCGCAACGGCGAGCGCGCCGACGGTCTCGCCGAGGGCGACGAGCTCGGCGCGGCAGTGATCGCAGTCGCCGAGGTGCTCCTCGAAGGCGCGGCGCTCGTCCGGGTCGAGCGCGTCGAGCGCGTAGGCCGCGGTCAGATCGTGCAGGTCGTCACTCGTCATCTCATGCCCTTCGCGGAGATTCGCTCGCGGGGGCGGACCGGTTCGGATCTATTCCAGGGGCGGATTCTGGACGTTGTGCTCGGTTGCGTACTCGTCGACGAGCCGGTTGATCTCCTCGGCGTCGCCGTACGCGTAGTTGATCTTCACGAACGGCTCCCACTTCTCGGGAAGGGCGTCCTCGGGAAAGATCGCCTCGACCGGGCACTCCGGTTCGCATGCGCCGCAATTCCGTGTATAGACCCCACCGGCGAGCGTCAAGGTGTGCTTCTCCGGGACGACCGCGCAGAACGTGTCCTCTTCCCCACGGTCGACCGGCTCGACATTCATGACGCGCCAAGCAGTCTGGCGCGTCGCGAGGTACAGCCAGCGAACGGGGCGGTTCCGAACGCCGAAGTTGGTCTCGCGGCTTCCCTCTTCACCAGACCCGACGACGATGAAGCCGGCGTACGGGGCAACAGCCTCCACCCACGAGAGTGCTTCATGGTCCGTCGAGCGCAGGCGCCACGATCCCGCCTTGACAGGATCGCCGTCGGCCGCGAGCCATCCGTCGACGAAGCCGGCGATGTACTCGCGATCAGCCGTCTCCGGCAGCGATCGCTTCAGGTTGACGCCTGCGCGGACGACGCCCGTTCCGGCATAGCCCGGGTGGACGTCGAGGCAGGACGAGAAGTTCACCTGATCGAAGAAATCGCGGTACTGGGCCACGCGTGTGCCGTAGAGCTGCACGTAGTGGAGATGCTTGCCGGAGCGGATCTCCTGCTTGTTCCAGCTGCCGTCGCCGTAGACAAGGCCGTGCAGGACACCGAGGCGGTAGGACTCTCCGTCCCGCGTGGGGACAGCCCGCATTGACGGCACGAACTGGCCCGCCTCGAGCGAGCCGGTCGTTTCTCCGTCGACCAGTAGCCAGCTGTGCGTCGGCGTCGCCCACACCGAGCGCCGGAACCTCGAGATGTTGCGCGTGGTCATCCGCCAGCCGCCGTACCGATCGCGCTCCTCGAACGCGGGCGCCAGTTCCACCTTCACGAGGGGCTTGCGACGGAATCGCTTGACGATCGCCGGCTTGAACCCGTCATCCGTGAGGACACGCACGGCCTGGTTCTCGAGCTCGGCGAACGTGCGAATCCCGTAGGTCGTCAACAGCTGCTCATTGGGGGCGAAGCAATCGATGCACTCCTCGGGGTCGATCACGAGGATCCGCTCGAACTCGTGGATGCAGTCGACGGGGCAGACGTCGACGCAGGAGCGGTCTTTGATGTCGATGCAGGGCTCGGCGATGATGTAGGTCATCCGGAAACTACTCTACCGGGGCCAGTAGCTCCTCGATCACCTCGGAACAGCGCTCCTGTAGCGCGGACTTGGCGAGCACCTGGTCGAACCCGGCGGCGTTCGCGCGCCGCAGGCCGGCGGTGTCCGTGTGGCTCGAAAAGCCCACGATCGGGATATCCGGCCACGCGTCGGCGACCTCCTCCGGGTCGACCCGAGAGATGTCCGCGATCACGAGCTCGGGCTCCGCGATCGTGTCCGTGGTGACCAGACGGTGTCTCGGAAGCAGCGCGTCGAGTTTGCCTCGAAAGAAGAGATCGACCCCAACGAGCAGGATCGTCGACACGGCCCGGAGCGTACCACCCTCGCGGGCTACGCTCCGTCCGGGATGGAAAGCGCGTTCGAGCGCGGCCTCGAGCTGATCCGGGCGGCGCACTACTTCGAGGCGCATGAAGAGCTGGAAACCGCCTGGCGCGCTGCCGAGCCGGAGGAGCGCGACTTCTTCCAGGGCCTCGTCCACGTCGCCGTCGCCTGGTACCAGGCGGGGCGGGGCAGACGTGTCGGCTGCCGGCGGCAGCTCGAGAAAGCCGCGCGCCGCCTCGGGCCGTACGCGCCGGCGCACCGCGGGGTGGACGTCGCCGCGACGCTCGCGCGCGTTGGCGAGGCTGAGGCGATCGTCGCCGAAGGCTCGCTCACCCTGCCTCCGCCCGTCGTCTGACCGAAGGGCCCGGGTGCAGGCCGGGCCCTTCGAGATATCGGCTATCCGTTAGATGCGATCGAGCCCGACCTTCTCCAGGACGCGGTTGACTGCGACGTTGAGCCACCACGACCGATCGAAGAAGAGCAGTAGACCGAGCGCGACGAGGGTTGCCCCGCCCGCAATCTGAAGGATCCGGTAGCGGTCGCGCACCCAGCGGAATGCAGCCATCGCTCGCGCGAACGCCACTCCGGCGATCAGGAACGCCGCTCCCAAGCCGAACGAGTACGCGGCGAGCAGCACCACACCACGCACAACCGTCCCGGAGTTTGCCGCCAGGGCAAGGATCGTCCCCAGGACCGCGCCGATGCACGGTGCCGCGCAGACGGCAAAGGCGGCTCCGAGCAAGACGCTGGAACCACGGGCCCGCCCGAGCAGTCCGGGCGCCACCGCCCGCTCGGGCCACGGCAGCAGACCCATGAAGCCGAGACCGATCACGACGAGGAGGAAACCGGCGAACTCGGTCTTCGTCCGAACGTTCAGCACGCTTCCGATCGCGGCTGCACCCGCGCCGAGGACGACGAACACGACCGTGAATCCGACGATGAACGGCAGGCTGGCAAGGGCGACCCGTCGCCCGACGCCGGGCTCTCCGAGGCGGCTCGCTTCGACGGCGGAGACCGCGGACAGGTAACCGGGCACGAGCGGCAGGACGCACGGCAGCACGATCGAGATGAAGCCGAATGCAAACGCGATCGGAACGCGGCTGGCGGTCGAGCCGATCACGCCGCGCTATTCAAAGCGAGCAAGCTCTTCGTCCACCCGACGGTCGAGCTCGGGGTCGAGCGGCGGGCCGGCGGGCGCGATCGATTCGGCGCGCCGGCGCGACCATCGCCACGCGAGGACGCCGAGCACGACGGCGCCGACCCCGAGGCCAACGAACGGCAGCACCCACGCGAGCAGGTTGAAGCCGTGCTTCGACGGCTCGGCGAGCACGGCCGGGCCGAACTGGTCGACCAGCTTCTGCTTGATCTCGCTCTTCGTGTCGCCGGCGGCGATCCGGGCGGAGATGAACAGGCGGATCCGGTCGGCGATCGGCGCGTTCGACTGGTCGAGCGTCGTCTTGCAGGTCGGGCACATCACCTCGCCCTCGAGCTCGCCGAGCGTCGGGTGCCGCTCGCTCGCGAGGGCCGGCACCGCGAGCCCGAGCGCGAGCACGGCGACGACGAGCGTCCTCATGACTCCAGCGCGCGCCTGATCCCGGCGGTCAGCTTCTCCACGCTGATCTCGCCTTGGATCCGCTCGCCGACGAGCCTCCCGTCGCGACCGACAAAGTACGTCTCCGGGAAGCCGGTGACGCCGTACTTCGGGAGCACGTCGCCGGGCCCGTCGTGCACGTTCGGGTACGTGAGCTCGAATCGTCGGATGAACCTGCGCGCGTCGCCCGAGAAGTCCTGGGCATCCACGCCGACGACGACGACCCCGTCACGGCGGAAGTTCCGCCAGGCGGCCTCCAGGCGCGGCGCCTCGCCCTTGCAGGGGTCACACCACGACGCCCAGAAATTGAGCACGACCACCTTTCCCCGCAGGGAGGCGAGCGAGAGCCGGCCCGCCCGGTCGAGGCGGCGGAGGTCGAACTGCGGGGCGGCCGGCCGCTTTCCCTTGGCGAGCTGCGTGGCCACGCCTTTGTCCTGGTGGACGACCTTCCAGACGAGCAACGCCAGCAGCGCGGCGACGGCCGCAACCGAGAGCGCCTGCAGGCCGCGTTTCAGACCCATCGGCACACCGACACTATGCCGCGACGAGGACTAGGCCGCGACGATGTAGACCGTCGTGCCGATGTCGACGTGCTCGAACAGCCACTCGGCCTGCGGGATGTACATCCGAATGCAACCGTGCGAGGCCGAGTAGCCGAGGGAGGCGGCGTCCGGCGTGCCGTGGATGCCGACGCCGGGCGCGGACAGCCCCATCCAGCGCGTTCCGAGCGGGTTTCCGGGCCCGGGCGGAATCGGCTTCGCGCCCGCCGCCCACGGTGAGTCGGGCGGGTACCACCACGGATCCCTCCATTTGACGACGATCTGGAACCGTCCAAGCGGTGTCGGGTAGACCGCCTGGCCCGTGGCGACGACGAACGTGCGCCAGGGCGTCATCCCTCTGTAGACGAAGAGGTGGTTCGACCCGCGCCGGATCACGATCACCGGCCCGAAGTCGTCCCGGCTGATCGTCTGCGGGACCCTTCTGTACGGGAGGACGATCCCGGTGCGCCGGTTCCCGCGCAGCGCGCGGAGAATCGCCGCGACGGCTCGCTTCCTGTCGAGCGTCTTTCCGGGCTTGCCCGGGGTGACGTACGGCCTCAGGTTGCGGAGGAAGAGCTTGGCGTCGATCGGGTCGCGGGTGTAGCGCTTGGCGAGCGAGTCGACAAAGGTGCGCACGGCCCGCCCATGGATGCTGATCCCGAGCGGAACGGCGGTGCCCTCGGGAGCGCTGCGCGCATGCGCGATCGCCGCTTTCGCGTAGGCGATCGCTCCGAGTCGCGCCGGGCTGACGACGGCCCGGTGCACCCCCGCCGTGAGAATGAGCGGCGACCGGAACGCCGCGCGGACGACCAGGTACGCGGCGGTCGGCGAGAGGCCACCGACTTGGATCCCGCCGATCGTGACACCGAGCGGGAGCCGCGTCGGCTTCGGCTTTGCGTGGCGCCTCGGCCTCGTGGTCGTCGGCGTCGTCGGCGGGGCCTCCGTGCTTGTCTCCGGTGCGGTGGTCGCCGTCTCCGGTGCAGTGGTCGTCGTCTCGGTTGACGACGTCGCGGTCGTCGACGGCGGCGACTGGGCCTCGCCCGTCGGCGCGAGCGCGGCCAGCAGTCCCGAGGCAGCGAGCGCGCAGGCGCCAAGGCCGATCAGGACGGGGCGTCTCACGGCCCCGGAGTGTAATGCGAGATCAGGCCGGGATCGTTCGTGATTACCCCGTCCACATCGGCCGCGAGCACGCGCTCGAGCGTCTGCAGGTGGTCGACCGTCCAGGTGAGCACCGCTGCGCCGCGCGCGTGCGCCCGCGCGACGGCCGCCCGGGACACGACCGAGTGGTGGAGGACGGCCGCCGAGGCGCGCGCGCGTTCCAGCAGACCGGCGATCCGGAACGGCAGCGCCCGCCGCAGCGCGAGCAATGCCGGCGGGGTCAGCGGCGCGAGCAGCGGCCGCCGGGAGAGCCCGCGCCGGTCGAACGGGTAGGTGATCCCGCGCGCGACCCGCGGCTCCAGCGCGGCGAGTGCATGCAGGCTCCGCGCGTGGCAGGTGCTGACGAGTGTGCGCTCGACGACGTCGTGCCGCACGATTGCCCGCGCCGCACTCTCCTCGTACCCGTACCACTTCAGGTCGACATGGATGCCCACTCCGTCCGCTCCCGCGAGCAGGTCGAGCGCGTCGTCGAACGTCGGGAGCTCAGGCGCGACGCGGCGGAGCGCAGCGAGGC
>JBKPCT010000085.1:0-33312 GCA_046727515.1 Actinomycetota bacterium
AGACGACCGAAAAGGCGGCGACTGCGGGTCGCGGCCGCTTGGCGGAGGTGATCGCGTCGCGCGGTGGCAAGGCGGCGCCGGAGGCCCCGTTTGTGATCGAGCACCGCGAGGCGCTGATCTACATGCTCTGCGAGGCGGCGGAGCTCGAGCACGGGATCATGTGCCAGTACCTGTTCGCGGCCTTCTCGCTCAAGCAGCGCGAGGACGAGGGACTGGCCGCGGACGTGCTCGAGGCGGTGCGTCGCTGGCGCAAGGCGATCGCGCACGTCGCCACCCAGGAGATGCTCCACCTCGCGCTCGTGCAGAACCTGTTGTCGGCGATCGGTGCCGCTCCCCACCTCGCCCGCCCGAACCTGCCTGCACCCGCGCGTCACTATCCCGCCGGCGTCAACCTCACTCTGGTGCCGTTCGGCGAGCCGGCACTGCGCCACTTTATGTTCCTCGAGCGGCCCGAGGGCATGGAGCTGAAGGGCGCCGAGGGGATCGACGCCCCGGTGCACGAGGCGGTGCCGCTGCTGGCGGAGGGCGACATCGTTCCCCAGCCGCAGGACTTCGCGACGGTCGGGCATCTCTACCGGTCGATCGAGCACGGGATCGACCACCTGGCGGAGAAGTACGGCGAGCAGAACCTGTTCGTCGGCCCGCCGCGAGCGCAGGCCACGAGCGAGTACTTCCACTGGCCGGAGCTCGTCCCGGTCACCGACCTTGCCTCTGCACACCGGGCAATCGACACGATCCTCGAGCAGGGCGAGGGAGCGCGCGGCCACTGGCAGAACGCCCACTTCGGGCGGTTCGTCCAAATACTCGACGAGTACCGCCAGCTGAAGGCGGAGAACCCGGACTTCGAGCCGGCACGGCCGGTGCTCTTCGCGACCGTGCGCCCATCCGAGCACGACGACACCGTTCCTCGGATCACTGAAGGCGTGGCGTCGCGCTGCACCGACCTGTTCAACGTCGGCTACGAGATTCTCCTCCAGATGCTGCACCGCTACTTCGCCCACACCGAGGAGACCGACGCGCAACTCGCGACCCTGTCGAGCGCAGCGGTCGCGCTCATGGTCGGCGTGCTCAAGCCGCTTGGCGACGTGATCACGACGCTCCCGGTCGGGCTAGAGCAGCCGGAGATGACGGCGGGCCCGAGCTTCGAGCTCTTCTACGAGAACGACTACCTACTGCCCCACCGCGAGGCGGCCTGGGCGCTCCTCGAAGAACGCGTCCGTGAGGCGGCGAACCTCTGCGACCTGATCCAGGAGAGCAACGACGAGCGCGTCGTCATTGAACTCGAGAACGTACGGACTGCGCTGCTCGGCGTCGCCGAGTCACTCGCCAGCCACTTCGGCGACTGGGGCGCCGTCAGCCGCTTCGCCGCTCGCGAACCAGCCAAGGAGAGCACAGCGGTCGGGGACGCCGTGATAGATCGGAAGGAGCAAATGGGAGACCGAGTCACATACGACCAGGACATCCGCAAGCTGTTTCGCGACCGCGACATCCAGTCGATGTCGTTCGCGTTCGATCTCTCGTCCTACGACGACGTGCGTGCGAACGCCGAGGCGATCTACGAAAAGCTCGCCGCGGGCACCATGCCCTGCGATGGCCGCTGGCCAGCGGAGGATGTCGAGCGGTTCCGCACGTGGATCGACAACGGCTCGCCGCCGTAGAGTTCGGCCCAAGCCGGGTTGTAGTCAGAGCGGACAACGAAGTGCCGATCGCCCGTGCGGCTACGTTCCGGCTCAACCGCTGGTCGTTCGTACTCGCGACGCTGCTCGGCATGGTCGCGACCACGGCTCGGAACTCGTCCGCTTGTTCGGCGGACTCCGCGCAGTCGACGGCGCGAGCTTCGAGGTCGAGGCCGGATCGATTACCGGCCTGATCGGCCCGAACGGCGCCGACGCCGGCGCCAGCGCGCCGGAACGCTGTCCGGAGGAGAAGGCTGCTGGCGCTGCTCGACGATCTGCGCGTGGTGGAGCTCTATCTCGGCTGGGCGTCGACGACCGAATCGAGCCGCATCAGCCGCAGCACGTGATCGTCCTCAGCGTCGAGATGTTCCCGCCGCCGTTGTTGCGCCAGAGCTCGTAGACGGCTGAGCTGATGCCACCGCTGCGGTCGAAGTCGACGGGGCTGAATGCGCCCTCGTAATTGACGTCCTTCCCCGCACGGAGCAGCTTGATCGCCCGCGTCATCTGGCGGAAAGTCACCTTCGGGCCCGGCGGCCCGGAAACCGCGATCAAGTTGTTCCTGATCTTCGGCGGCGAGGCGGAGCAGGCACGCATTGCGGCGAGGAACGCGACGTTTGCCGCATCGAACGCGGTCCCCTCGAACCCGGTGTACGGCTTCGCCCCGCGGACGTTCCTGTTCCACAGCGCGTGGAACGCCTTGCCCGCCGGTCCGCCTGCGGTGCTCGCCGCGGTTCCGCGCAAGCCGTTGACGACGCTGCCGAGCCCGTTGAGGAAGCTGCCGTCTCGCATCGCATCCGTCGTGAGCGTCTTGCCCGCGGTCCAACGACCGGTGCGGACCAGCGACGGCAGGAACTTCTGGAACGTCACGGGGAAGTCGATGATCACCCAGCCCTTCGGGTCTCCTCTCACGAGTTGCTGCGCCTCGGTGTCGAACGTGGACTGGTCGGGGTTCCAGGAGATGTTCACGCCGATCTTGCCCCCGAGCTTCTTGTACCGCGCGACGAACAGCCTTCGCACTGCCTGCCCGGACGCGTCGTTCCGCGAGCCGACGTTGATCGTCGCGCCCTTCCCGAATGCCTGAACCGTGGCCAGTGCGAGCACCTTCGATTCCAGCGTGTCGAGTGGGTACACGCTCCAGAGGTAGCCGTTGTCTTTGATCGAGCTCAGCTGCGGCGCGCTCGCAGTCGGCGAGATCTGTACGACGTGGTTCGGAATCGTGACCGATTGCGCCATCGGGATCGTGGCGCTCGAAGACATCTCACCAATCACGACGTTGACGTGCTCGGACTTCACTTCTTTCGTCGCCGCCTCGACGGAAGCGGTTGCCTGCGTCTGACCGTCTTGCGAATCGACGAGCGTGACTTTGATCTTCGAGCTCAAATGCAGCTTCTTCAGCGCGGCGTTCTGGACGGAGACGGCGAGCTTGACCGCCCGGTCGAAGTTCGGGCCGTACGAGGCGAGGTCTCCGGTGAACGGCAGCACGTCGCCGATCCGTAGGGTGAACGCGCACGTGCGGACGGATGCGGCGCGCGATGCGCCGGATGTCGTCGCCGTGGTCGCGAGAAACGCGCATAGACCGACGGCAAGCGCGACGACCACCAAGCCGGTCGTCCTCGGCGGGTTCGGCATCATTCCTCCTCGCGCTCCGACCCGGTTTTCGAGCCTCTGGCAACCGTGACCGATCGCTATAGACTGACAGGCATCACTGGCGCTCCTTTCGCCGACCAGAGAACGCACTGTCTCGCGCGCGCGTGTCAGCGCTAAACGGCTTGTAGCTCGCGATAGCACCTCGGCTGCGCACCGGAAGGTGGCCAAGGCCTACCGCGCGTGATCAGTTCACGGGGCGAAACGCCTGACCGTAAGAACGGCCTTGCCGCCGCCGGCGAACGAACTCCGCGGCGAACGTGCCCGCAGCCAAACCGCGAAACTCAGGGGGAACAGTAGCGTGGGAACGCCAACGTTTTCGCCGGATCCGTTCGCAACGTCTATCTCGTCGTCGACGACCTCGAGGCGGCACGGAACCGGCTGCTCGAACGGGGGTCACGGTCACCGAGATCCGCCACAAGACGCCAACCGGCGCCTGGGATCGAGGCTTCGCGCCGGGAGTCGACCCAGCACGCGGCGACTACGCCAGCTTCGCGGACTTCTCCGACCTCGACGGGAACCGCTGGGTGCTCCAGGAACGGGGCTATCGCCAGGACGCCGGCGCGCGGTAAGAACACTGCCTCTCGCGAAGCCAACGCCCCAGGCACGCAGTCCACCGACGAATGGAGCAGTCATGGGTCTTTCCTGGCAGCAAGGGCCGCTGGGCCGCGATCCGAACGGGACGTTCATCACGGCAATGCCGATGCCGGAGCGGGTGCTCTACGTCGAGCCGCTCCGCCGTAGGATGAGCGTGAGGTTCGCCGGCAGCGACATCGCCAGAAGTGACGGCGCGCCGATCCTCTTCGAGCCGGCCCGCTACCCCGTCACCTACTTCCCCATCGGCGACATCGAGCAGGGTCTACTGCAGCTCGCAGACCACGAGAGCACTCACGCGGATCTCGGCAAGACGAGATGGTTCGACGTCGTCGGCGGCGACGGTCAGATAGCCAGACGCGGCGCCTGGCAGCACGTCGACCCGCCGCCGCAGGCTGGCGCGTTGCGCGACACGGTCGCGTTCGCATGGCGCGCGATGGACGCCTTCTACGAAGAGGACGAGCGCGTCCTCGGACATGCCGCCGACCCCTACCACCGCATCGACATCCGCCGCAGCTCGCGCCGTCTCGTCGTCCGAGACGGCGACCAGCTCGTCGCGGACACGCACGCTCCGCTGGTCCTCTACGAGTCCGGCTTCGCCCCGCGCTGGTACGTACCTCGCGCCGACATTGCCGCCGACGCCCTCGAGCCCGTCGAAGGGCAAACCTTCTGCCCGTACAAGGGCCTGGCGTCGTACTACCACGTTGGCGACGCACGAACCGCCGCCTGGTCCTATCGCGCACCTTTCGAAGAAGTGGAACGCATCGCGGACTTGGTCTCGTTCTATCCCGAGAAGCTGACGATCACGATCGACGGTGAGAAGCTAGAGCCGGCCCAAGGTCAGAACGTCCTCCCCCACGGCCCCGACCGAAACCTCAGCGTCGACGAGTTCGGCGGCATCCAACTCGCCGAAGAGGCGGTTTCCGCAGAGGCGTAAGCGTGACCTCGACGTCGCCGCACGCCGAGCCAGCCCGGGGCAAGGGCCATCGGGTGGGCACCTTGCTGTCGGTCAATGTCGGCATGCCGAAGGACGTGCTCTGGCACGGAAAGACGGTCTTCACCGGCGTTTACAAAGACCCCGTCACCGGCCCACGGCACGTAGGCAGGCTCAACGTCGAGGGCGACGGGCAGGGCGATCTCGCCGGCCACGGCGGCGAGCAACGCGCCGTCTTCGTCTACCAGATCGACTCCTACCGCTACTGGGAACGCGAGCTTGGTCGAGACGACTTCGTCTACGGCCAGTTCGGAGAGAACTTCACCGTCGACGGACTGGGCGACGACGAGGTCTGCATCGGCGACCGCTACCAGATCGGCACCGCCGTCTTCGAAGTCACTCAACCACGCGTCACCTGCTACCGCGTCGGAATCCGCATGAACGACCCGCGTATCCCCGCGTTGCTCGTCTCTCACCACCGCCCCGGCTTCTATTTCCGTGTGCTCCAGGAGGGAGACGTCGAAGCCGGTGACGCGATCGTCGAGCTCGCCCGCGGGCCCGAGCAGATGACGGTCGCAGAGGTCGACGCGCTCCTCTACCTCCCCGGCCATCCGCACCAGCAGCTCCTCCGGGCACTCCGGATCCCCGGCCTCAGCCCAGGCTGGCAGTTCTCATTCCGCGCCCTCCTCGAAAGCGAAGCTAAGAACGGCAACGCTGGCCTAACGACAGCGAGTCCGCCACCGGCCTGGTCCGGCTTCCGCCAGCTCACGGTCTCCCGAATCGACCAGGAAGGCGACTCGGTGATCTCGATCCGCCTCGAGGATCCCGAGGGCGCGCCGCTACCAGGAGCGCGCCCTGGTCAGTACGTGACCGTCCGTGTCAAGCCTGCCGAGACGGGGAGGTCGCTGCTCCGCAACTACTCGCTCTCCGGGCCGCCGGACGCCGGCTACTACCGGATGACCGTCAAGCGCGAGCGCGACGGCGCCGCCAGCGGCTATCTGCACACCCGCCTGCACGTCGGCGACCAGCTCGACATCGCGGCGCCCCGCGGCACCTTCATCCTCGACCACACCAATGCGCCAATCCTGCTGATCAGCGCCGGCATCGGAGCAACGCCGGTCCTCGCCATGCTTCACGCACTGGCGCAGGAGCGTTCCGATCGAGAGGTCTGGTGGCTACACGGCGCGCGCAGTAAACACGACCACTCGTTCGCCGCGGAGGCCTATGCGCTACTTAGCTCGCTCCCACGCGTCCACGCTCACGTCTACTACAGCCGACCCGGTCCGAACGACCACGAAGGCACCGACTTCGACGGCGCAGGCCGTCTCACCCCGGCAGTCCTCGCCGAGATCGAGCCGCCGGGCGACGCACACGCATACCTCTGCGGGCCAGCATCGTTCATGGAGGAGATCAGCGCCGCCCTCGCCGCGCTCGGCCTCGAAGCGGCCCGTATCCACACCGAGCCGTTCGGACCCGCACCCGGCCTGACTCCCGGAATCGCGTCAATTCCGGCGCGGACGCCCCATCCGCCTGCCGGCGCACCCGGAAGCGGCCCGACGATCGAATTCGCGCGCAGCAACCTCGCCATCCCCTGGAGCGACGACTACGCCAGCCTGCTCGAACTCGCCGAAGCGTGCGACATTCCCGTCCGGTGGTCGTGCCGCACCGGCGTCTGCCACAACTGCGAGACGACGCTCATCGCAGGCACCCTCGACCACAACCCCGAACCAGTGGAACCGCCCGCCGAGGGCAGCGCGCTTATCTGCTGCTCGCAGCCGCACAACAGCCTGGTAATCGATCTGTGAGGCACAGCGCAGGGATCGGACGCGGAAACGACCAGGTGCGCTTCTCCCCTTCGAGGGCAAAGTCGTCTGGCGACCTTCCCGCCGCGGCGCCTACGGTCACGCCATGAGCAAGCAGCGTGCTTGCTAGCGCCGGACACAACTAATGCCCTGGAGGGCGAGATGACGCATTCGATTGTGTGGGATCAGGTGACCCGTGCTGATGTGTTGCGCGCGATAGAGGAGTACGACCGCCTGGGCCCGCAGCGGTTCTTCTCCGAGCACGGTTTCGCCCCTACCACGACGTATGAGCTGGTCTGGGACCAACGCCGCTACCCGCCGAAAGCGATCCTGGGCACCGCGTACGAGCTCGCCATCGGCCGGCGCCTTGCCTCCGGTGACTTCGAGGGCGGAAAGAGCGGCGCCGTCAAGGTCCTCGGAAAGCTCGGCTTTACCATCCAGGCCATCAAGAAGGAGCGATGATGTCCAACCACTTCAGTGCAGCGATGCTCAAGTTCCCGGCTGATGATCCGCGCCTGGATTTGACCGACCTCTACGTGTTCGCGTCGCCGGAGAGCCCCGGCAAGACCGTCCTGATCCTCGATGTAAATCCGCTCATGACCGGCGCCGACTTCCATCCCGACGCTGTCTACCGCATCAACGTCGACAACGACGGAGACACGCAGGCCGACGTTGCCTTGTCATTCGTGTTCTCCGAGTCGAACGACGGCGCCCAGACCGGAACCGTGTATTACGCAACAGGAAGCCAGGCACGTGACGCCGAGCCCGCCGGCGAGGTGCTGATCGAAGGCTTGCCGGTCGGCTTCGACGAGACGGCAAAGCCGGTCGAGGCTGGTCCGTGCCGGTTGTTCGTCGGCGTCCGCAGCGACCCGTTCTTCGCCGACGGCGAAGGCGCGTTCCACGACTTTCAGTTCACGGGCGACGACACGTTTGCCGCCAAGAACATCCTCAGCATGGCACTCGAGGTGCCAAACGACATGCTCGGACCTGGTTCGGAGATCGGGGTCTGGTGCACCGCGAGTGTGCGCCGCGACGGCAAGCTCGTGCAGGTCGACCGGTACGGGAACCCGTCGTTCAACCCATTCTTCGTCGACGAGCTCAAGGACCAGTTCAATGCCGGACATCCGGCCGACGACGTCGCGATCTTCCTCGAGCCCTGGTCGAAGCTGCTGGAAAGTCGTGGCTACCCGCCCGCCGTGGCCAGAGAAACGACCCTCACCGTACTTCCCGACGTCATGCACTTCAACCGCAATCGCCCGGCGCACTACCCCAACGGTCGGGTGCTCACCGACGACGTCTACGACATCCGGATGGCGTTCCTGACCTACGGACAGGTGACGTCGGACGGCGTCGAGCCGCACGACGACTACCTGCCGGAGTTCCCATTCCTCGGCGTACCGAACGACCAAGCATCGGACGGGCCCGCGACATTGCTTGCGTCGGACACATCTGGATAGACAGGAGAGCGGCCGGGCCCACCGCGTCGTCGCCTATGCGAGATCCTCGCGTCGGAGCACGCCGACGAGGACGCCGTCGGGGCGCGTGACCACGATTCGCGTGAGCTCCTGGTCGCGCATCCGCTGCGCGACCGCTTCCAGTCTTGCGCTCGGCCTGATCGTGCTCGGCCCGAGGGTCATGGCGTCTTCGGCCCGAACGCTCTCGCGCGCTTGCAGCGACCGTCGGCCGAGGAGACCTAGGACTATTCCCTCGCCGTTGGTGACGACGCAGATCTGCCACTCGTCCCCCACGCGTGCGGCGACGGCGATGACGACCTCGTCGGGCCGACAGGTCGGGACGTCCGCACGGGCGAGGCTTCCGACGCGCGTGCTGCTGTCGGCGTTGCCCTCGAGCGGAAGCCCGAACGAGCCCCAATCGGCCTTGCCGGCAACATAGTCGTAGACGCGGGTGAATCCGATCCCTTCGAGCCGCCACGCGGCTCGCGGGCTCAGGTCTCACTGGTAGTCGTAGCAGTAGACGATTACAGGCCTCTGCGGATCGAGGGACGCCACCGAGGCACGGTCGAGCGTCTTCAGCGGGATGTTGAGCGCACCCGGAAGGTGCTCGTCTTCGAATTCCTCCGCCGGGAGAACCTCGACGAGCTGGGCATGCTCTTCACGCCGGAGCCGTCGGAGCTCGTCACGGTCGATTTGTATCGGCACCTTCGGCCTCCTTGATCGGTTCAGGCGGTCCACCGTTCCTCCATCCGCCGCACCTTCCAGTAGACGACCGAGATAGCCCAGGTCGCGAGGAAGAGCGCAACGACGACGTAGCCGACCTTGCCGAGGTCGAGCATCCGGAGTCCGGCCGTCACCTGCAGAAGCTCGATCATGCCGATCCCGAACGCGACCGCGACCGAGAGGCTCGTGACCGTGATGTTGTAGTAGAGCTTCCGCACTGGGTTCGAGAAGGCCCAGCCGTAGGCGCGGCTCATGACGACACCGTCCGCCGTGTCCAGGAGCGACATGCCCGCGGCGAAAAGCGTCGGCAACGCGAGGATCGCCAGAAGCGGCACGCGATGGGTTGCTGCTCCCGCGGCGAGCGCCAACAGCGCGATCTCGCTTGCGGTGTCGAGGCCGAGCCCGAAAAGGGCGCCGAGCGGGGCCATCTTCCAACTCGTGTCGATCCGGTCGCCGACACGCGTGAGGACGAGGCGGCTGAGCACGCCTCGATCGAGTAGACGCCGCTCGAGCGGCTCGTCGTCGCGCCGTCCGGTCTTCATCTCCCGCCACGCCCGCACGATGTCGGCAAGCACGAACAGGTTGAGCACCCCGATCACCAGCAAGAAGGTGCCGGAAATGGAGGCGCCGACCGTGCTGCCGGCCGCCTGAACGCTCGGGATCGCCACGTCGACGATGCCGGCGGTCAGCGCGAGCCCGGCGGTGAGGGCAAAAACGATCGTCGAGTGACCGAGCGAGAAGAAGAACCCCACACCGAGAGGGCGCCTGCCGTCCTGCAGCAGCTTGCGCGTCGTGTTGTCGATCGCCGCGATGTGGTCGGCGTCGAAGGCGTGGCGCAGGCCGAACGTGTAGGCGAGCGTGCCGAGACCCGCGAGCGCGGGCGTATGCCGCGAGTACCAGAAGTACAGCCCCCAGCCGACGGCGTGCAGCAAGGCGACAACGCCTGCGAGGCCGAACAGACGCAGCCTCGCGCTCATCCCTTACGGAGATCGGGAGCCGGGGCGCCGAGCAGCACCTCCCGGGCGGCGTCCCACGCGTTCGTAAGGGCCGTGCGCACGGTCTTAGACGTCGGGCCGAGGATCCGGGCCGATACGCCGCAGCCGTTCGGCAACTCGCTGACGCCGGCGAGCACATCGCGGCCGGCTAATGCGCGGCGCAGAAGCTCGACGAGTTCCGCGGCGGGTGCTCGCTGCGTGACGACGTGGAGCGTCGCGACGACGTCGCTCCCGCCAAGGAGGCCGATCGACCGTGGCCCTTTGCCCTCCGCGGGCCGGAGACGAAGAACGTCTGCGAACAGCAGCGTTCCGTCCGGCCTGCAGGCTTCGGTGTCGGCCCGATAGAGGTCGTAGGCGTGGATCTCTCCCCGGGCGACGCGGCCGGGAAGGAGCACCTCGCCCATGATCACCGTCGAGTCCACGTCGGCGGTGAGGCACGTCCGCTGAAGGAACCGGGCGCCGAGAAACGGCACCACCGCGTCGGGCAGGTACTCGAGGACGGCCCCGGGTCCGGCGCGGAGACTCACGAGCTGGGTCGCGAAGTTCTGCCGGGACCGGTAGATGTTGGTCGCGGCCTGCGTCGTGACGTGAACGGCGCTGCCCGGACCGCAGTCGAGGTCGATGCGGCATCGGTCGCCGTCGACGTATCCGTCCCCGAACTGCTGCACGAAGACGAACGCCATGCCGGGCAGGTTCTGGTCGAGGTAGATCGGCCGGTAGACATGCAGCGGTGCCCGCTGGTGCTGCCGCACGACACGTGTCGTGTTGCCGCTCCATGCGAGCGCGAGCTCGAGCACGCCCACCTTGCCCGGGGCCCCGACCGGAAGCCCGCCTTCGACGGGCTGGTCGAGTGCTGCGAACTCCTGCGGCAGGCCCGCGGGCGTGTACGAGGCAGACGGAATCACACCGCCAAAGCGTGGACGGCCGCCGGGTGGATGAAGTGCACGATCTCGTCGAGGCCTTCGCCCGTGAAGCAGTTGGTGAAGACGAACGGCCGATCTCCCCGCGCCGCCCGTGCGTCGCGTTCCATGACCTGCAGGTCGGCACGGACATGCGGGGCGAGGTCGATCTTGTTGATCACGAGCAGGTCCGAGTCGGTGACGCCCGGCCCTCGCTTGCGCGGGATCTTGTCACCCTCGGCGACGTCGATCACGAACACGAAGTAGTCGGCGAGCGCACGGCTGAAGGTGAGCGTCAAGTTGTCCCCGCCTGACTCGACGAGGACGACGTCGCCGTCCGGGAAGCGCCGCTCGAGCTGCGCAACCGCTTCGAGGTTCATGCTCGGGTCGTCCCGCACGGCCGTGTGCGGACACGAACCCGTTTCGACGCCGACAACACGCTCGGGCGCGAGCATGCCGGCGAGCGCCTCTCGCACATGCCACGCGTCCTCCTGCGTGAAGATGTCGTTGGTGACGACGAGTGGTCGCCGGCCGGCGGCGAGGAGCCGCGGGACAAGCGCCTCGATCAACGCCGTCTTGCCCGAGCCGACGGGGCCACCGATCCCGACGCGCGGCACGCCGGGCGCGCGAGGCGTATCCGGAAACGAGTGATGGTCGTGGGAATGCGTGTGTCTCATTGCGGCTCCTTCGTCAATTGGCGAACAAGCGAAGCCCGGCTTGCTCATGACGCATTGCCATGACGTCAGGTAACGGCGTGCAGGCCGAGATCAGGTCGACGTTCCCGGCGACGGCCCGTTCGGCGGCCGCGGCGAGCACGGGACGGACGCGACGCAGCAGCAACTGCGCGGTCAGGTGGTCGGTCAGCCCGAGCCGCACAGCGGCCGCCACCCAGCCGGCCGCGAATGCGTGGAGTTCCCCCGCGACTGCCTCGAGCCGCGGCACGCCGAGCACGCCGCCGAGCAGGCCAAGCACCACGGCGTGATTGCCGGGGACGTAGCCAGCGTCGATGAGCTGCACGTAGCCGCTCATCGTCACGCCGGCGACGGCGGGGGCTGCGCGCAACAGCGCTCGGCCCGACCGGGTCGACGCCTCTCGCGTCTCGCGCGCCAGCTTGACGGCGCTCAGGCGGCGGTCCGTGCGCACGACCAAATCGACGTCGACGGCGCCGTCCGCTGCGACCGCACGGTGTGCGCAGGCGAGGGCGATACCGTCAGACGGGGCGACGCCAAATTGAACACAGTCGGCAAGCAGCACGGACAGCGTGTCCGGCCGCGAAGGAGTGTTGAGCAACCCCTCGTGCGCGAATGTCTCCAGCCCCTGTGAAAACGTGTAGCGACCGTTGGGCAACCCGGAGTCGCTGAGCTGCAGGACCGCGAGGAACGCCGTGACCATCAGACGATGTAGTAGAGCTGGGACATCGCCACCTCGTCCGCAGCCTCGACGGTGGCCGGCTTTCCGTCGATGGTGACCTGGAAGGTCTCTGCGTCGACGGCGATCTCCGGCGTGGCGTCGTTGCGAACCATTTGCGCCTTGCCGATCGTGCGGCAGCCGCGCACCGGCTCGACCCACCGCTCCATGCCCAGTCGCCCCGGCACGCCGGCGTCAACGGCCGCTTCGGAGAGGAAGGTGATCGAGGTTCGCGCCCTAGCCGATCCAAGGGCGGCGAACATCGGGCGCAGCAGTACGGGCTCGGGTGTGGGGATGGAGGCGTTCGGGTCGCCCATCGTCGCCCATGCGATCAGGCCGCCCTTGACGACGAGCTTCGGCTTGACGCCGAACGTGTTCGTCGGCCAGAGGACGATATCGGCGAGCTTGCCGGGCTCGATGGAGCCGACGAGATGGCCGATCCCGTGGGTGATCGCTGGGTTGATCGTCAGCTTCGCGAGATAGCGCAGAATCCGCTCGTTGTCGTGCTCCGGCGGGTCCCCCGCGAGGCTGCCGGTCAGCTTCTTCATCTTGTCGGCGGTGCGCCAGCAGGTGGCGACCGTGTCGCCGATCCGGCCCATCGCCTGCGAATCGGACGAGTACATGCTCAGGACGCCGAGGTCGTGCAGGACGTCCTCCGCGGCTTCGGTTTCGGCGCGAATCCGCGACTGCGCGAAGGCGATGTCCTCCGGGTTGGCCGGGTTGAGGTGGTGGGTGACGACGATCATGTAGAAGAGGTTGTCGGTCGTGTCCACCGTGTAGGGCCGCGTCGGGTTCGTCGAGGACGGCAGAACGTTCGGCAACGACGCGATCGCGATGTGGTCGGGGGCGTGGCCGCCGCCGGCGCCCTCGGTGTGGTAGCTATGGATCGTGCGGCCGTCGATCGCGGCGACCGTGTCGGCGAGGTAACCGGATTCGTTGAGCGTGTCGGCGTGCAGGGCAACCTGGACGTCGTAGTCGTCGGCGACTGCGAGTGCGCAGTCGATCGCGGCAGGGGTTGCGCCCCAGTCCTCGTGTACCTTCAGGCCGCAGGCGCCGTTGTCGAGTTGCTCTTCGAGGGCCTCCGGGCGGCTGCTGTTGCCTTTTCCGAGCAGGCCGATGTTGACCGGCAGCTCCGCTGTCGCCTCGAGCATGCGGGCGAGGTTCCAGGGGCCGGGCGTGCAGGTCGTGCCCTTTGACCCGTCCGCGGGGCCGGTGCCGCCGCCGATCAGGGTCGTGACGCCGCTCGAGAGCGCGTGCGGAACCTGGTCCGGCGTGAGGAAGTGCGCGTGCGTTTCCACTGCGCCGGCGGTCGCGAGCAGCCCCTCGCCCGAGATCACCTCGGTGCCGGCGCCGATCACGAGGTTCGGGTCGACTCCGTCCTGGACGTACGGGTTGCCAGCCTGCCCGATGCCGACGATCAGCCCGTCCCTGATGCCGATGTCGGCCTTCAGGATCCCGAGCATGGAATCCATCACGATCACCGAGGTGATGACGAGGTCGAGGACGCCGTCTGCGTTACGGCGGCCGGGGATCTGGCCCATGCCGTCGCGGACGGCTTTGCCGCCGCCGTAGACCGCCTCCTCGCCCGGGAGCACGAGGCTCTGCTCGACCTGCGCGATCAACGAGGTGTCGGCGAGCCGGAACCGGTCGCCAGCGGTCGGACCGTAGAGCGACGCGTAGGTCTGCCGCGAGACGGTGCTCATCGCGGGAGGCCGCCGTTGACGAGGTTGTTGAAGCCGATCACGCGCCTGCTTCCGCCGAACACCACGAGGTCGACGTCGCGCTCGTCACCGGCCTCGAAACGGATTGACTGCCCGGCGGGAACATCCAGCCGCATGCCCAGCGCCGCCTCGCGGTCGAACTCGAGCGCGCGGTTGACCTCGTAGAAGTGGAAGTGCGAGCCGACCTGGATCGGTCTATCGCCGACGTTGCGCACCGATAGCCGCAGCGTTCGCCGGCCGGCGTTGATCTCGATCGGGTCGTCCGAGAGGAACCACTCGCCGGGGATCATCGGTCGCTCCTAGGGGATCGGGTTCGAGACTGACACGAGCTGCGTGCCAGTGCGGAAGGTGGCCTCGACCTGGACGACGTTGACCATCTCGGGCACGCCTTCCATGACGTCGTGGCGCGTGAGCACGTGCTTGCCGAGCTCCATCGTGTCGGCGACCGAGCACCCGTCGCGGGCCGCCTCGAGCAGCGCCTCCGTGATCAACGCGATCGACTCGGGGAAGTTCAGCTTCAGCCCCCGCTCCCGCCGCCGCCTCGCGAGCTCGGCGACCTGGTAGATCACGAGCTTCTCGGTCTCGCGCGGGCTGAGCATCATCGCGGACAGCCACGTCTCGATCCGCGGCGCAGCACTCCCGGTACTTCTCATCGACGTCTCCATTGGTTGGCGGGTGCGGCAGGGCGCCGTGAAGCGCCCCGCCGTGGGGAGTTCCGTTAGAAGCCCGCGAGTCCCTGCGGGCTGTTGTAGGGAATGGTCGCGGCAGTGACTTCCTCGAGCGAGCCGTCCGGTTGCGTCGCGTACCCGATCAGCTTCGAGGCGTTCGCGTAGATCTGGTACAGGTAGGCACCGTCCGGTGTGAGCCAGCTGTCGCTCGGGCCACTGCTCACGGTGTTGTTGAGTGCGCGGAACGTGCCGTCGCCCTTGACGCGCGCGCACGCGGGATCGCTCGCGATCTCGAGTCCCTTGCCGTTGATCTTGAAGCTGGTGACGTAGCTGTAGCCGAAGTTCGTGGCGTACACGAACCGGTCGTCCGGGCTGACGGACAGCCAGCACAGCTCTGACGGCAACCCGGCGCTCGTGTCGATCTTGACGAGCGGGCCGATCTCAACCTGCCCGTCCTCGTCGACCGTTCCGAGCACGCAGCCGTCGCCGACGGCCTCGCCGATGACAAACGTGTCCGGCCGATTGTTCAGGAAGGCGATGTAGAACGGGGAGCCGCCGTTGGCGTCGCAGAACTTGGCGCTTCCTAGCGACCCGTCTTCCTGGACCGGGAAGACCGCGAGACCGTCCGGGTCCGGTGCGTTCGACGCGATCGACTTGAGCGGGCCGCCGGGACCACGTCCGGCGCGCGGGACCCAGAGAATTGCCGAGCCGTCCGGGTTCGCGGAGGCGGGTTCGTCGAAGGTCGTGCCGACGAACACGTAGCGGCCGGTCGGCGCGAGCACGACCATCGTTGAGATGCGATCCGGCTTGTCGTGCGTGTTCACGGTGTACCGCTCCGGTCGCCTGGTCAGCTTCCCTTCGGGATCCACCGAGATGAGGCGGAGATGGTCGGGACCGAAGGAGTGCAGCACGTACAGCGTGCCGGTGTCGGGCGCGTACGCGAGCGACTTCGCGGTGCCGCTTCGCCCTTCGACCGGGTTTCCGGTCGAGCAGACGTGAAGCAGCGTGAGCCGGCCGTCGTCCCCGACCGCGAAGCTCGAGACGGAGTTGTCACCGCCGTTCGTCGTGAACAAGAAGCGCCGATCTGGCGAAAGCATGACGCTGCCCGCGCCCTCGAACGCGTTCGGTGCGCTCTCCTGGCCGCTGGTCGGCTTGAACTCGCCCGACCCGGCACCGCCGGTCGAAACGCGGTCGACCTCTTCGATCGCGCCGTTCGCGGACCGGCGGTAGTGGGCAACGGCGTTGCGGAGCTCGTTCGTCTGCATGTAGAGGTGGCCGGCGGCCTGGTGGCCGTTCGAGTGCATCGGCTCCATCGCGTGCATGGGCTGCATCGACTGCTCGTCGGGCATGGCTGTGTCTCCTCTTCAGTTCCGTTCGATGGATTGGTCGTGGTGCCCGCCGTCGTCGGTTCCTGACCGCAGACCCGTGTCACGCGCTGAACCTATGCGCAGCCGCCTGCCGATCCGGACTCTTGCAAGTGCGCAGCGCTCCCGTGCCACCGCTACGCCACCGCCGGCAGCGACGACTGGTGCGTCGACGCGACCGGCGCCCGCCGGCCGAGCTCGTCGTACCGGCTCCGTGCTTCCTCGACGTCCGGCATGTGCTCGTCGGCCCAGTCGGCCAGAGCCATCAGCAGCTCGGTCGCGGACCAGCCCAGCGTCGTGAGGGAGTACTCGACCCGAACCGGGACTTCTGCGTAGACGCGTCGGTCTACGAGCCCGTCGCGCTCGAGGCTTCGGAGGGAGTCGGTGAGCATCTTCTTCGAGGCGCCGCGAAGGTTGTCGTAGAGGCGGCTGTAACGGCGAACGCCGCGGGCCAGCAGGTAAAGCAGATCGACCTTCCATTTCGAGGACAGAAGATCGCGCGCTCCCCGGGTGCGGTCGATCATCTCGAGGTCATCCCTGGTGGGCTGACCTGCCGGGCGGGCCCGGACGCCGGCGTCGATGGCCGACAGGTGCTGGGTGGTGGTCATTCTCGTCTCCTTGTGGTCTGTTGGCCCCCGGGTGAGGCCACCAGCTTGTGCAAAGGAGCGGCCGCTGTCGTCGCCGCCAGCCGGAAACTCCTGGTCGGGCCAGCCCGAGAGTCTGCGGTTCGGGCTAACCCGAAGCGGGCGCCGACGCGGCCTCGTCCGATCGGGGGAGGGGCGGATCCTCCCCGTCGCGCGGACGGGCGGGCAGCTTCACGCGGATGGTGGTGCCGGCGCCGGCCTGGCTGGCGAACGAGATCGTCCCGCCGAGCGTGTCGACGCGATCCTTGAGTCCGATCAATCCGGTCCCGCGCCGCGGATCGGCACCACCGATGCCGTCGTCCCTGATCTCGAGCTCGATCGAACCGTCGCGTTGCCCACCGCGCACCGTGACCGTCGATGCCTGCGCGTGCTTGACGGCGTTCGTGATCGACTCCGCCGCAACGTAGTACACAGTGGCCTCGAGGGTCGGGTCGTATCGGCCGTGGAAGCTGACGTCGAGGTCGACTCGAATCGCACTTCGCCGCGCGAGAGACTCCAATGCGTCGTCGAGACCGGCGTCGGAGAGGATCGCCGGGTGGATCCCGCGCGAGATCTCCCGCAGCTCGTCGGTCACCGCGACGAGATCGTCCGCAAGGCCGGACAGCTCCTGCACGGCCGACTCGCCCGCCGTCACCAGGCCGGCAGCCTTCCGCGCCCTCAGTGCAAGCGCGACGAGCCACTGCTGGATCCCGTCATGGAGATCGCGCTCGAGCCGCCGGCGCGTCTCGTCGGCCGCGCTGACGAGGCGGGCGCGCGACGTCAGCAGCTCGGTGCGCGTGGTCGCGTTCGAGACCGCCGTCGCGACCAGCTCCGTGAACCGCGCGAGCCGCTCCTCCGTCCCGGCGGGGACCAGTGTGCCGGGCTTGGCCGCCGCGGACATGAAGCCCCAGATGCTCCCCGCGACGATGATCGGTACGCCGACCACTGAGCGCGTCTCCTGCCAAGACTGCGCCAGGGCGTCCCGCACGGGATCGCCGAACTGGGCCGGCATTCCTGTGAAGTCGTCCTGGCGCGACGGGCGACCTGTGGCGAGGATCGTTCCGGCGATCCCCCAGACGGGCCAGCGAGTGCCGATCCAGAGGCTTGTCTCGCCGACGATTCCCAGGATCGTCATGGTCCCGTCGGCTTCGTAGCGGTTGATGGCCACAACGGGAATCTCAATGACGCCGGCCACCTCCTTCGCGACGGCGGAGAACAGCTCGTCTGGACTCGCGCCCTGCGCGACCAACGTCGCGACTCGCCGAAGCGCCGCCTGTTCGTTCGCCAGCTCGCGGGCGCGCGCCTCCGACGCTGCCAGGTCGGCGCGGTTTTCGGCGTTTGCGATGGCCGTGCCCAGCAGCTCGGTGAACTTCGCCAGACGGTGCTCGAGCTCAGCCGGGAGCGGCTCCGGGTTACGCGAGGCGACCATGATAGACCCCCACAGCGCGCCGTCGACCACGATTGGTGCACCGACTCCTTGGCGAGCGCCGTCGCTTACCGCAGCTTTCGCGAGCGCCCCGCGCGCGGACTCGTCGTAATCGACCCGCGCCGTGCGCCCGGTCCGGTGGACAACTGCGGCGGTGCTCGTGCCCTCGAGGGGCCAGCGGCCGCCGACGCGGCCAACGTCGGTGCCTGCCCTGGCAAGAACTGTAGCCATTCCGTCGGCGTCGAAACGGTAGAGCGCGGAAACCGGAGCCTCGAACATCCGCGCGACCTCGTCTCTGACTGCGTCGAACACGCGGTAGGGCGTCGCACCTTGGGCAACGAGCGTCGCCACTCGCCGCAGCGCCGCCTGCTCTTCGGCGAGCGCGCGCGCTCGCGCCTCGGACGAAGAGAGCTCCGCCCGATTCTCGCTGTTCGCGATTGCGGTCGCGACGAGCTCGGTGAAGCGGGCGAGGCGCTCTTGGACGGCTTCTGGAGCATCGTCCTCGAGCGGGCCAGCGCCAATCATTCCCCAGACCCGGTTTCCGACGACGATGGGGACGCCGATGCCTCGTACGTTCGGGTGGTCGCGTAATACCGTTCCGATCGAGCCCAACAGCCCCGTGTAGTCGTCGATCCTCGCAGGACGTCCTGTCTTCCAGATCGTTGCGGCGAGGCTCGGTCCGTCGAGCGGCCAGCGGCTACCGACCGGCCATACGGTATGGGTGCACCAGGACGCGAGGACCGTAGTGGCGCTGCCATCCTCATCGAATCGGTCGATCGTGACCTCAGGCACGGCGAGAACACGCGCAACCTCCTCGGCGACGGCACTGAGGAGCTTCTCGGCGCTCGCGCTCTCGGCGACGAGCGTCGCGACCCGCCGCAAGGCAGCTTGCTCGTTCGCGAGCTCGCGAGCCCGCGACTCGGAGGCCGCGAGCTCGCCGCGGCTCTCCGTATTCGCGATCGCAGTTGCGAGGAGCTCGGTGAACGCTGCGAGCCGATCCTCCGTGTCGGGGGGCCAGCGTCGCGCGTCGGTCGAGGTGACGATCATGACGCCCCAGAGGCGCCCTTGTACCGTGACCGGCGCGCCGACTGCCGAGCGATACCCGAGCTCGAGCGATTGCGCTGCCCAGGGACCGGACGCCTCGGCGAAATCGTCGATGCGGGCAGGACGACCGGTGCGCAGCACGGCGGCCGTCAGGCTCTCCGGGTCGATCGTCGGTAGGTTGGTGAGGGGAAGCTCTCGACCGGTGCCGTCTGGGCGGGATGAGAGAACCGTGACCCCGCCGCCTTGGTCGTAGCGAGAGAGAACCGCCAAGTCTGCGCCGATCAGCCGGCCCACCTCGACGGCTACTGCGTCGAGCACTTCCGTCGGTGGAGTTCCCTCGGCGACGAGCGTGGCGACACGCCGCAAGGCCGCCTGCTCGTCCGCGAGCCGCTTGACCTCCCCCTCGGCCTCACGGCGCTCGGTCACGTCGCGGGCCACTCCGTACAGGACTCCCTCTTCGACGACCGGAGTCACCGTCCACTCGAGCACGCGTTCTGAGCCGTCCTTGCGAACGTATCGATTCTCGAACGACAGCGTCGTCTTGCCGGCGCCGATCGCGGTTATCTCCGCAGCCGTGCTCTCACGGTCGTCGGGATGAACGAAGTCGAGATAGGGCCGCGCGAGAAGCTCGTCCTCGGTGTACCCCAAGATTCGCTCGGCGGCTGGGTTGAGGCGCGTGAAGTATCCGTTGAGGTCGGCAACGGCGATCAGGTCAGACGAGAGCGTGAAGATCCGGTCGAAGTCGGCCCGTGCCTTAGCACGCCGTGCCGCGCTGACTCCGAGGGCTCCCGCCAAGGGGGCAAGGACGAGGCCGGCAGCAAGGATGAGCCAGGGCAAGAGCCGGCCCGGACCGCTTACCGATTCTTTCGGCATATCAACGGCAAATTGCTGTCCCGCCACCATGAACTCCTGGCGAACGGTGTGCCCGCCGGCGTGGTCTCTCGACGAATGGCCGCCGTCACTAATGCGCAAGCCCGGGGCATTCCTGGCCGCCGAGCGGAGAGTCGCCTCTGACACGAAGAGCACCACGGCGCCGGGGCGGAGCACCCCCTTGATCAGATTCGGGGCCGGCGCAACCAGGAAGAGCCCGCTCGTCCCATCTTTTCGGGCAGCGACGGACGTGGCACCGACGCCACCCGGCACGATTGCGCTTCGCAGCGCCGTAGCGATTCCGGGTTCGTGCTTCAGATCGACGCCGCGCAAGTTCATGGGCGGAAAACCCGAGACAAGCGTCGCCGGCAGATAGGAGGAGCGTGGCGGCGCGGCCTTGCGCCGCTCGCCGGGTGACACGATCGGCTCGCCAATGCGCCGCTCGTACGCCGTGCGCTCATCGGCCGGAACCTCCTCGGCCCACGCCGCGGCCGGTAGATCAATGGGGAAGAGCCACCTCAACGCGTTCTTCGCGAACTCGTCGTTCGTGACGCCTGTCACACCTTCGCCCAACATGAACCTTCGAAGGCTCTCGGTGACCGACGTCGCCTCCTCGAGACGGATGCGGACTTGCGCCGCCGCGAGCTCGACGCGCCGTTCGGAGTTGTGCCGCGCACTCCGGGCGGCGAGCTCGCGGGAGACGACGAAGCCCGCGACTGTCAGCCCGAGAACTAGTGCCACTGCTGCGATGTGTCGAGGCGGCAACAGCGAACCTCCGCGCTCACGACGGTTGTGACCGTCCGGAATCGCACGGACAGGATGGGCTCGACCGGAGCGCTGCGACACTGTCAAGTAACCTTGCGCCAGCCTGCGATCGTGGTTGCCAGGTCGTTCATCGCCTGCGTGTAAGCCTGGTACGAAGGGGGCGTGTCCGCGTGCCACGCGCCGATCTGGTTCGCACGCACCGCCGGCAGTGCTGCGAAGGCCGGAATCTTCTTCACCACGCTGAGCGGCAGAGCCACTTGCCGCGCGTCGTAGAGGATGCCGTCCGCCGAGTACTTGGCGGCCTGGCCCCAACCGAAACTGTCCCAGTACATGTCCGACGTTCGTGCGGAGACAACTGGCACGCCCTGGTGCTCGAAGAAGGCGAGATCGGCTGTGTCGACCAGCTTTGCGACGTACATCGTGCTCTGCTCGCCCGAGACGGCGATGATCCGCAGGCTCGACTTTCGCCGCGCGACCCCGGACAGCTTTCGCGCGGCCGCGATGAACGCCGCACGCGCCGCAGCAATCGCTCCCGTCCTCGTGTCCACGCCGAGCGCGCGGGCGAGATCGCCGAAACGATCGATTTGCTCCCTCGCAGCCGAGTGCCCGTTGATCCCGACGATCGGCACCTTCGAACCGATGCTCTCCTGCTGCGCTAGGTCCTTGAAACCGAATACCGGCGAGGCACGAGGCAGTGGGTACCACCGCGAGACGATGAGCTCAGCGCCCACCGCGCGTAGCGCCGCGACATCGATCTCGCCATAGACGGAGCCGAGGATCTGGGATTTCGCCCACGGGAAACTCGCGAGCGATGCATCCTGCCGCGGATTGTCGCCGAAGACGCCGACGGGGGTCACGCCCCACTGGTTCAACGCGGCGGCTGCGGTGGTGTAGGCGACGATCCGTGTCGGGCGCTTGCTCAAACTCACCTTGTGCTTCCGATCGTCGACGAAGGTCCAGCCTGCCGCGTGCTGCCCGTCTGAACCGCAACCCACCAGCAAGGTCGCGCCTGTCGCAATGCCGGCGAGCACCTGCCTCCGTGTGAGTGGCCGCTCGAGGATGTTCTCGGTCATCGGCGTCCTCTGTCCGGCAGAACGGTGGTGCGATTGCGCGCCTAGCTACGCATCCAGCATAGAGCCAAGCGAAAGGATCAGCGCGAGCCCGTCAGCCATTTTGGAGTTAACCCCAATGCACGTCAGGCGGACGCCCGCGATGCTGTACCTGTATGTCGCTGCGCTGCCTAATCGTCGACGATAGCCCGCGCTTCGGCGAGGAGGCCCGTGGCCTCCTCGAACACGAAGGTATATCTGTGGTCGGCCTAGCAGCTTCGGGCGACGAGGCGGTCCGGCTCGCGAATGCGCTTCGTCCCGACCTGGCCCTCGTCGACATCAGCCTCGGCGAGGAGAGCGGCTTCGACGTTGCCCGCCGCCTCACAGAGAGCTCGAATCCCGACCCGCCGGCGGTCATCCTCGTCTCGACCTACGACGAGCGAGAGTTCAGCGGCCGGATCGCAGCGAGTTCCGCGCTCGGCTTTATCGCCAAGGCGGAGCTCTCGGCGGAGCGCATCCGCGAGCTGCTCGGCGACTGACTAGCGCGCGCCGAGGAACCTGACCACGGCGAGAACGCGGCGGTGGTCGTCGTCCGTCTCAGGCAGGCGCAGCTTCACGAAGATGCTGTGCACATGCTTCTCGACGGTGCCTTCCGTGACCCACAACCGGCGTGCGATGCCTGCGTTCGTTCGCCCTTCAGCCATCAACGCGAGCACCTCGCGCTCGCGGGAGGTGATGGCCCCGAGCGGATCTTCGGCCGTTTGGGTCGCGAGGAGCTCGACGACGAGCAACGGGTCGACCACCGAGCCGCCGCGGCGGAGCCGGTCGATGCTCTCGAGGAACTCGTCGATGTTCGCGACCCTGCTCTTCAGCAGGTACCCGCTTCGCTCCCCACTCGCGAGCAGCGTCGTCGCGTGCTTGACCTCGACGTACGCCGAGAGGACGAGGATGGCGATCTGCGGCATCTCCTCGCGAATCGCCTGCGCCGCCCTCAGGCCTTCGGTCGCGAAGTCGGGAGGCATCCGGATGTCCACGATTGCGACGTCGGGCCGATGCTCGCGGACGAGACTGACGAGCGCAGTTGCGTCGCCGGCCTGTCCGACCACGCTGTAGCCCGCCTGCGTGAGCAGGCTCGCGATCCCCTCCCGCAGCAGTAAGTCGTCGTCGGCGATGACGACTGTCGGGGCGGTATCCCCTAACGGCTCCCCGTCCACGGAAAGAGTATGCGCGACTTCGGCGAGGAGCCCCATGGCGCTCCACCTTCTCAGCGGGCGATCTCGACCGCCAACTCGGGCGGGCAGCCCTTGTGGACGAGACGCGCGACATCGTGCCAGTCGACGACGTTCGCGAGTGCAGCCGCGATCACGATCGAGATCCCGAGCTTCCCGAGTTGCTCGACCCGCCAGGCATACACGCGAAACTCTTCGCTCTCAGAGTCGATCGATCTTTCCATCGCAGCAACTCCCTGACCTCTCTGCTTGGCTGATCGGAGGAGCATCCCAATCCGATCATCTGGGCGCATCACGGCCACCGGGAGATTCGTGCCCGCGGCTACCCCCAACTCTTGGCGGTATGGCTAGCCACCCTGGGTACACGAACGGCAGCTCGACCATGTCGTCGAGCCCGCGAAGCCGTCACATCCCAAGCCGAGCTCCGCGCGCCGAATGCACTTTCCGGTACCCGCGCGCGAGAACGCTCGGCTGCAACCTAGAAGCGACCACCTTCGAAACGGCCTGAGATTTGACAGGCCGAACCTCGAGGAGAGACGAGAATGGGCTCAACAGCAACGTGGTCCTATCTACCAACGCTGCCGGTCGCGCACGAACGCGAGCGCGTTGGCCGCGAGCTGCAAACAGTACTGGTCGAGCTCGTCCACATGTCCCTGATCGGCAAACAGCTTCACTGGGCCGTGCGCGGCCCACGCTTCAGTTCGTTGCACCTCCAGCTCGACGAGTTCGTGGATTCTTGGCGGGAGCTCGCAGACACCGTGGCCGAGCGTGCGGTCGCGCTCGGTCTTGTCCCTGACGGCCAGGCGCAGGCGCTCGCCGCCGCGCCGCAGCTGGCGCCGGTCCCGCAGGGTCCGATCGAGGATCACGTGGCGGTGCGTGAGCTCACGCGCCGCCTCGCGGACATGTCAGAGCGCGTCCGATCGCAGCTCGACGCGATCGGCGAAGCCGACCTCGCTTCGCAGGACGTGATGATCGAGGTGGTACGCGAGCTCGAGAAGCAGCAGTGGATGCTTCGCGTCCGGCTCGGGGAGCGTGCGTGATGGCGATCTCGCGCGGCTTCAGCCGCCGGCGCCGCACGGACGTCGACCCGGCCCGAGTGCCGCCGGGTCAGTACGTCACCGGCGACTTCCCGGTTCTGTCCGCGGGGCCGACGCCGCACACACCGCTCGACGAGTGGACGTTCGAGATCCGCGGCGCCGTCGACGAGCCGGTCTCATGGCGTTGGGACGAGCTCCTGGCGTTGCCCAGCGAGACGCCGACAGTCGACATCCATTGTGTGACCAAGTGGTCCAAGCTCGACACCGCCTGGCGCGGCGTCTCGGTCGACACGCTGCTGGACGGCGTCGAGACCGTCGCCGGGTACGTGCTCGCCTTCTGCGACGGCGGCTACACGACGAACCTGCCGCTCGAGGACGTCACCGGCGGCAAGGCCTGGATCGCGTACGAGTACGAGGGCGCGCCGCTCGCCCCCGAGCACGGCGGCCCTGCCCGCCTGCTGGTCCCGCACCTCTACTTCTGGAAAAGCGCCAAGTGGGTGCGCGGCCTCGAGCTGCGCGGCAACGACGAGCCCGGCTTCTGGGAGACGTACGGCTACCACAACTACGGCGACCCGTGGAAAGAGCAGCGCTACCGAGGCGACTGAACCGGCAGACCGGGACCGTTCCACAGCTCGCGGCCGAGACGCCCCGAACGAAGAGCATCGTGCTCGACATCCCCGACTGGGCCGGGCAGCGCGCCGGACAGCATTTCGACGTGCGCCTGACCGCCGAAGATGGCTAGGCGGCTACTTCGTCTGGGAGGAAAAGCTCGGCGGTCCGCTGCTCCTCGTCGGCGGCGGCTCGGGCATCGTGCCGCTGCGCGCGATGCTGCGCCACCATGTTGCAGTCGGCAGCGCCGTCCCGCTGCGCGTCCTCTACTCGTCGCGTTCGCTCCCAGATGTCATCTACCGACACGAGCTGACCCGGATGCGCATGGAAGTCGGCCTCGATGTCCGTTTCACGCTCACCCGCCCGCGACCGGCGGGCTGGTCAGGGTACGCGCAGGATCGACCTGCAGCTGTTGGCGGAGGTTGCGTTCTCATCCGACGGGCGTTCGCTGACGTACATCTGCGGTCCGACCGGATTCGTGGAGGCTGCTGCGAGCGGACTCGTCGAGCTGGGCCACGACCCCTCATGGATCCGGACGGAACGGTTTGGCCCGAGAGGCGCCTAGCCCGCGCCGTTCTGACACGCGAGGTCGGCTGCGGCCGCGCCACGTCGATCAGGTGTCCACGTCAGGCCGCCGGCCGCAGCTCGACCGGCGAGGCGAGCTCGCGCAGGCGGCGTAGCGCCTCGCGTTCGAGCGCCCTCACCTTCCTCGGACAGATGCCGAGCAGCTCGGCCGTTTGCTCCCTCGAACACTCGTCGCCCCGGAGGCCGAAGCGCAGCTCGATCACGCGTTGCTGGGCGGGCCGCAGCTGCGCCAGCAACTGCTGCAGCGGCGTGACGGTGAGACGGCGCTCCACGCCCTCGTAGCCCTCGCCGGCACGGGGGTCGGCAATGCTCGTGGCGTCCCCATCAGTCGGGTCGAGGGGTGTGAAGCCGTGACGTGCTCCAAGCGCCTGCTCGGCATGCGCGACCGAGAGGTCGGCCGCAGTCGCTAGCTCGTCGACGGTCGGCTTTCGGGTCAGTTCAGAATCGAGCGCGTTTTCCGCGCGCGCCAGACGGCGCCGCCGCTCATGGACGTGGACGGGGACCCGTATCGGTTCTGCCTGATCACAGACGGCGCGGTCGATTGCCTGACGAATCCACCACACCGCGTACGTAGAGAACTTTGTTCCTCGTCGCCAGTCGAACCTCTCGACCGCTCGTATCAGGCCGAGCGTGCCCTCCTGGATCAAGTCGAGCAGTGGTACGCCGCGGTAAGCGTGCGAGCGCGCCGTGGCGACGACGAGCCGGAGGTTGGACTCGACCATCCGATTCTTCGCCGCTTCGTCACCCGCCTCGATCCGCTTTGCCAGCGCGACTTCCTCGGCGGGCGTAAGGAGCCGATGCCGGCCGATCTCGCGCAGATACTGCGCCAGCGAGTCCAAGACCGCAGCGGCTCCGTTGGGTCGCTTCTCGGTCATGCCACAACGGTAAGGACGCGGGCGGGAAGTGCGCCAGCCGACTATCCAGCTCGGGGCGCCAAGTGCACTTTGTCCTTCCCATGCCCACCGCCGGTATCGCTCACTCGGCGATTGAGGAAGTCGGCGATCAACTCCGCGAGCTCCTCGTCATGTGTGGCGGTCGCAAAGTGGCCTGTGTCCAAGAGGTGCAGCTCGGCTTCGGGCAGATCGCGGAGGTACGCGCGTGCGCCGTCGGGCTGGAAGAATTGATCGTTCTCCCCCCACGGCAGCAGGGCCGGCGGCTGATTGGCACGCAGATATTCCTGCCAGCGCGGATACAGCTTGACGTTGTTCTGGTAGTCGTAGAGCAGGTCGAGCATGACCTGGTCACGTCCGGGCAGCTCGAGGTAGCGCTGGTCGAGCTCCCACAGGTCCGGGTTCACCGTCGTCGCGTCCGCGACCCCGTCGAGGTACTGCGAGCGCGTGGCTTCGAGCTGGAGGAACCCGCGGATCGCGACCTCGTTGGCTGAACGATCCCACCAATAGGGCTTCAGCGCCTGCATGCCCGGCCCCAGACCCTCCTCGTAGGCGTTGCCGTTCTGCAGCACGAGCGCCTGGACACGCTCGGGGTGGCGCGTCGCGAGCCGAAAGCCGACCGGCGAGCCGAAATCGAACATGTAGAGGCTGAAGCGTTCGAGCCCGATCGCCTCCGTGAATCCGTCGATCGCGTCGGCGAGTCGATCGAAGGTACTTGTGCCGTTCAGCGAGGGGCTCTGACCAAATCCTGGGTAGTCGGGCGCGATCACGTGGCAGCGATCCTCCAAGCGCTCCATCAACGACTGATACTGCGCTGACGAGCTCGGGAACCCGTGCAGCAACAAGAGCGCCGGTGCCCTCTCTCCGCCCTCCCGATAGAAGACATCCGTCCCGTCCACCGCGATCCTGCGATAGGTGATCATGCTGCTCGCTCGACGTCGAGTAGTCGCTCACACGAAGCTCGTCCGTGCGCCGCGCAATCCTGCGTGAACGTTCCCGGTCGCGCCGGTAGTAGATGACTACGACGCGTCATGCAGCGAACGTGCAACACGTGTGGCCCGCCTTAGGGTTCGTCGGGGTGGCCAGCGCCGACAACGGTGTCCCAAAGGCGACGCAAACGGACAGCCGGTTCAGTTTCCCCGCGTTGACAACCCGCTCGTAACCGCCTTGCGTCCTCCGTGAACTACGTGTCGAGCGTATGCGCTCGACGACGAAGGCTGCTGCGGCGGAACGGGATCCCGCACCTCGCCCCCGCGCAGTCGGGGAGGTGGCCTTGTCAGTGATCCGCCGGGTGCCTCGACTTGCGATGGTGCGAGCGAGTCGAGGCGAGGAAGACGTCGACCCCCCGGCTGTGTCTCGTGCCACCAATCGGCTGGTCACGTTCAGCGACTCCGTCTTCGCCATCACCGTCACCCTCCTCGTTCTCGCGATCAGGCCACCGACCGCCGGCGAGAACCTGCTGCATGACCTTGCCGCGCTCTGGCCCTCCTATCTCGCCTACGTGGTCACATTCCTGTTCATCGGACAGGTATGGGTGAACCACCATGTGATGTTCGACCACATTCGTACAGCCAACCGGGCGGTACTGCTCCTGAACACCGTAGTGCTGATGGTCGTGGCATTCCTCCCGTTCGCCACGTCCGTCCTCGCGGGGGCGCTGCGCAGCGGACACGGCGAGCGAACCGCAGTCGTCTTCTACGGCATCGCGTTCGACCTGACGGCGCTGACGTTCAACGCCGTCTGGCAGTACGCGCGTCGCCACAGATTGCTCAGCGAAGCCCTCGACCCTGCGGGCGCTACAGCGATCAGCAGGCGCTTTCAGCTCGCCCTGGTCTGGCTCGCGGCCGGCGCCCTGTGTGGCGCTGCGCTACCCGTACTGGGCGTCATCGTTATCGCCGCGTTCAACGTCTTTTACTGGCTCCCGATTCGCGGGGAGAGCCCCGGCCCGCAAACGTGAGCTCCTCCGCCACCGCGGCGCCTCCGACTCGTCGTCGCTTGTGGGCTGCCGGGGAGCGCCGCGGCGGCCGAGCGACGGGGCTTACGCTCGCACTGCCGCGTCCGCCGCGTTTGCCAACGCTGTCGCCGCAGTGAAGAACTCCTGCGACTGGCCGTTGAAGAGGCCGCTGGCGGCGAGGCCTTTGACCGCGCCCAAGGCGGCGGCTGCCGTTTCGGTGGGACGGATGATCGAGCAGATCGGGAACTTCCGGTCGAGGAACACCGTCGGCTCGGGCATGATCAGGTTCGTCTGCGTCGGCTCCCCGCCGGCGTTGAGGTCGGGGAACACCAGCCCGTTCGTCGGATCGGTAAGCGGCGGGGCGTTACCGGCTTTGTCCTGCCAGGTCTGGAAGTGCATCGTCTCGGTCGGGCCGATGCTGAGCAGGATGCGAAGCACTTCGGGATCGGTGACCCGCTGCGCAAGCGAGGCATAGAGGCTAGTGCCGCCCTGCTCGATCATCCCGAAGTGGAAGGCGGCCGTGTTCGCGATCGCCTGCAGATGCTTGCCCGGGCGAAGGTCGTCGTCGCTGCGCGGGATCGCCGGGAACTTCCCGGCGGCGAGGCCCGGCACCGCCTGCGGTAGGGTGTCGCCGAGGTCGGGGTTCTGCGAGTCGCTGCGGTAGCGCGTCCAGTAGCTCGTGTCGACGGTCAGCTCCATCAGGTTCGTGAGCCGCCCGATCTGCGCTGCGCCGGTCGCTTTGCTGCTGCCGAGCGTGCGGAATCCGTCGAGGTTGATCGGCTGCTCACCATGCGCTTGCAGGTAGGCGTTGATGAAGTCGGCGTGGCTCTGCTCGTCGTCGGCGTTGTCGTGGATGTACTGAGGCATGTCCTCGTCGAGCAGCTCGAGCGCCTTGGTGTAGGGCCGATTCCCGCTTCCGCCCGCGACCTCGTCGTCCTGAACGCCGCCGAGCTCGTTGTATTGCTTCCACAGATCCGCTTCGAGAAGTTCCGCCGCAGCGAGGAATCGAAGGATCGCCGCGTCGCCTTCCGGAAGACTCTCGCCGGCGAAGGCAGCCGGCGTATGGATCAGCAGCCGACCGGCGCCGAGGCTCGAGACGCCGGCCGCTGCTCCCGTCGCGAGAAAGGCGCGGCGGCTGGTCCGAAGCTCAGGCTGTTCATTCATTTCTGTCGTACCTCCTTGTTCGACTGGGCTTGAGGCCTTCTAGTGTTCGGCGAGAGCTCACCCGCGTACCGGGAGGTGGCCAAGAGATGACCGCTTGCGCGCCTGCCCGGGTGGTCTCAGCGATCGCCCTCGGGTGCGGAAACGGCGACGGCGTGCAATGAGGAACGCGCTACGGGCAGGCGGCGTTCGAAGAGGACGGCGAGCCAGATCGAGCCCTCGAACAGCGCCCACATCGGAAGCAGTTCTAGGAATGTCGTCATCGGGTCGGGCCCGGGAAGCGCGAGAGCGATGACCGTGACGACGAAGTATCCGATGCGCCGGTGCTTGCGCAGCGTCCGGGGGCTGAGGATGCCTAGGCCGACGAGCCCGAGCACCAGGAGTGGTAGCTGAAAGACGATCACGATGCCCAGCAACACGGTGGCGACAAACGAGTAGTACGCACGCGCCTGAATGAGGTGGAGGAAGATCGTGCTGTCGTAGTTCGTCAACCAGTGCATTGCGCGTGGGAGCACAATCCAGTAGCCGAACGAGACGCCGCCGGCGCCTAGAGCGGCGGCGAAACCGACGAGGCCGAACAGCTTTCGCTCGGTCGTAGGTTCGAAGGCGGGGGCGAAGAAGGCCCAGACCTGCCAAAGGATCACGGGCGATGCGAGGACGACTCCGGCGTACAGGCTTACGGTCAGCGAGACCGTGAACGGTTCGGCGACGCCGAGAGTGAGCAGGTGCCGATGGCCGGGCGGCAATGGTCGCTCCAGCCAAATCAACAGTCGCGAATGGAAGGCGTACGCGACCGTGGTCGTGACGGCGAGCGCGCCGACTACGACGAAGAGGCGTCCGCGTAGCTCGTCCAGATGCTCGGCGAGCGTCGCCTCCTCGCCGTGCCCAAGGCGGCGCGGCAGCCGACTCACGGCGAGGTTAGTCGGTCTCCTGGTCCACCGAGCGCGAGCCCGATTCGTTCGTCTCGGCCGGTGCGAGTTGCTTGGACTGCTCGACCGAAGTGTGACCCGTGATGGAGTCCTTGAACTCCCGCATGCCGGTGCCAAGCGAGCGCCCGATTTCGGGCAGCTTGCGGCCGCCGAAAAGCATCAGCGCGACGAGGAGGATCAAGATGATGTGCCACGGTTGTGTGAGGCCGGTCATGCCCGAGACGGTAGGTGCTCGGCGTTGGCGAATCGGGAACCGGCGCGTGCACTGTGCAGGTGCCGTCGCCAAGCCGGCGGCGAGGTTCCCGCGGCCGGGCCTGAGCCCGGCTACTCCTGAGGTCGAACCCGCTTGCGGGCCTCGTCCAGTCGCGACCAGGAGATACGACCGATGTCAGCCCTCAACAAGCTCATGGCCCGCGGGATCTTCCCTCCGTTGGTCCACGGATTCTCGACCATCCCGCTCGCAGCGGTTCTCATCGTGCTGCCGCTCGTGCTCGATTTCGACGACACCGCTGCCAACTGGTCTTCCACCTCATCGTTGGCGGAGGTGCTCTGCTCGCGATTCTCGCGACGCGCTTTGAACCGGGCATGCAGGTCGAGCCTGCCATGAGGCTGCGGAGGGCCCCGTAGCCCGGACGGAAGAGACCCCATGGCTCATCTGCTTCACATCGACTCGAGCGTCCGTACGGAGGAGTCCGTCAGTCGCGCGCTGACCGCGCGAGCCGCCGGAGTGTGGCGCGCAGCTCACCCGGGCGCAACGGTCACCTACCGCGACCTCGGCGCCGAACCGATCCCCCACCTCGACACGGCGGGCGGGCTCGCTCGCTTGATCCCGCCCGATGAGCACACCCCGGCCCAGGCGGCCTCATGGAAGCTCTCGCAGGAGCTCGTCGCCGAGATCAAGGAGGCCGACGCGATCCTGCTCGGCCTGCCGCTCTACAACTTCGGCGCCCCGAGCTCGGTCAAGGCATGGGTCGACCACATCGTCGCCAACGGCCTCTCGGTCAACGAGGAGACCCAGGAGGGCCTGCTCGGCGGCCGCGACCTGGTCGTGATCGCCGCACGCGGTGGCGGCTACGCGCCGGGTACCCCGCGCGACGGCTGGGACCACGCAGAGCTCTGGCTCCCCCACGGGCTCGCGTTGACGGGGCTCGAGTCCCGTTTC
Source organism: Actinomycetota bacterium (assembly GCA_046727515.1). Lineage (GTDB taxonomy): Bacteria > Actinomycetota > Thermoleophilia > Gaiellales > Gaiellaceae > DATBLE01. Next base: position 31,215 of record JBKPCT010000085.1, read on the forward strand.
ATCACGGCCGAGTTCACGCTCGCCGAGGTCAATCCCAGGATGTCTCCGTTGATCCCACTCGCCCGCGAGAGCCGCGCGAACGCCGAGCGTGCAATCGACGCACTCTGGCCGGCAGAGGAGGAAGCCGCCTGATTGTCGCGTCCGTCGCGACGCCGATGCTCGGCAAGCTCGGCGACCAGTACGGGAAAGGGCGGCTGCTGACGATCACGCTCGTCCATGGCCGCTCGCGCTCGGGATGCTGCTGACCGCTGTGGCCGCCGCATCGCTCGCGCTCTGGAACGATCGATCCTGGGAGATCTTCATCGCGATGGCGGTGCTCGGCGCCGGGATTGGCTTCGCGCTCGCATCGATGGCGACGCTGATCACCGAGGCGGAGCGTCCTTCGGAGGCGGGCGTCGCAACAGGGATGAACACCGTTTATGCGAACGCTCGGTCGCGGCGCTCGTCGGAGCCGGTGTCGCCTCCTTCGTGACGCCATCCTTCTGCGGCGGAGGGAGCGGCTCGTGGCCGCGACGACGGAGGTCACTGAGTAGAGGCCCCCACGCCTCCCGTGACGAACCAGCAAGAGGTTCGAGAGGAACCGAACGAGGATCAGCGCGCGAGCACGTCGTCACATGCCGCCTTGCAGCGGCGGCAGACCTCCGCGCAGATGCGGCAGTGCTCGTGGTGAGCCGCGTGTCGATCGCACTCCTCGGCGCAGGCGATGCAGGCGGTTGCACAAGCCTCAATCGTCGCGCGGACGAGCCGGACGTCAGAACGACTCTGGCGCGTCGCAATCCGCGCGGTTGCGTCGCAGACATCGGCGCAGTCGAGGGCGACACGGATCACACCGATCAACGTGCGCACGTCGTCCTCAGCCAAGCTCGCGTCGGCGCAGGCGGTGCAGCTCGCAGCGCAATCGATGCATTCCTCGGCGCATCGGAGGAGCAGCTCGCGGATGTCGCTTGCCGGCAGAGGGTGCAGCTCGACGATCTCGCGAAACGTCATCTCCGCAAGTGTGCCCAAGAGAACCCGGCGCCCGTGAACGGCAAGGTGCACTTGTCGGGCGGAGCTGCCCAGTCGCCTGGCGGCCAGGACGTTCAAGAAGGGCCCGATCAGTCCGTGCCGGACTGGGACAACCAGAAAGCGCCGACGATGCGAGGCGCGCTCCTCGGCGCCACACTGATTGCCACCATCGCCAACGGGATCGACCTGCTCGGCTACAGCGCCGCCACCAGGTTCATCGTCACCGGCATGACAGATCCCGCGTTTCCGGCGCTACCCGCGTTGAACCCGAACCAGCCGAACCAGAGGATGCCGGCACCGAGGAGGACGAGTGGGACGTTATGAGGGCGATCCTCGTCCCGGTGCATTCGACTCGTGAATGCGCCGGCGATCAGCGCGGGGGTGATTACCGCGAAAATGGCCTGGTAGGCCATGAACAGCAGGCCTGGAACGTGCGGGTTCCAGGAGCTTGGTCTCGCGTCAACCCCGTGCAGCATTACGTGGTCGAGTCCGCCGATCAGGCCGTTGTGATCGACGCCGAATACGAGTGGATATCCGATGACGACCCACAGGACACTCACGATCCCGATCGCCACGAATGATTGGGTCATCATCGTCACGATGGCTGGATCACTGTCGACGCGGCCTCCACGGGCACTCGTCCGCGTGGTCGTCCGCGTCGCGGCTCCCGCAGACGGGACAGACGTACACGTCACCGAGGTACATGCCGGTCAGGAGCTTCGCTATCACGAGCGCGACGAGCGTGAGCATCAAGACGGAGAGGGTCATCCGATGTTCATGCTCGTCCCGTCGTGGGCGCCGGCTCAGGCGGCCGCCTGGAGCTCCTCTTGGTCGGCCGAGCCCGTTGGAACGGCCTCGAGCGAATGGACGACGCGCTCGGTCCTGACCTCGTGGACGATCAAGCCCGCGACCGCGAGCCCGACGAATGCGAGCCCCTCGGCGAATGAAAGCCACTTCAGCGTCGTCCCGCTGTACACCACGGAGGCGGCCGCCGACCACAGCGCGAGCAGCGCAATCTCGGCGTCGAGGATCCACTCGATGCGTTCTGCACGGTGGCGGTTGGCCAACGCTAGAAGCGCGAGCGCGCCGAGGC